>CAYFXD010000001.1:0-3616 GCA_964347095.1 uncultured Actinomycetota bacterium
GTCTCGGAGTTTGGAGCAGATGAGGTGCTGAACCGGCTTTCCGATCCCTTTTGGTTTCAGAGCCTGGGATGTGTTCTTGGATTTGATTGGCACAGCTCTGGTCTTACCACCACTGTCTGCGGTTCGATCAAGGAAGGGATAAAGGGCATAGAGAAGGATCTCGGGTTCTTCGCAGCAGGAGGCAAGGGCAGGGTCAGCCGGCAGACTCCCAATGAGATTGAGACTTTCGGCAATCTCATCGCATGCGATCCACAGAAGCTGGTATACGCGAGCAAAGTGACAGCCAAAGTCGACAGTGCGGCACTTCAAGACGGTTTTCAGCTTTATCATCACTGTTTCTTTTTTACCAGGCAGGGTTCGTGGTGCGTGATTCAACAGGGAATGAATGACTCAAACAGATATGCTCGGCGCTACCACTGGCTCGGAGACAAGGTGGGGGATTTCGTGAATGAACCGCATTCTGCAATCTGTTGCGATTTAAAGGGCAGTGTATGGAATATGGTGGCCGCAGAAAGCGAGGCGGCAAGAGAGATATCAGCCAAGATCGCAGGGGAGAAGCCTCAGACTCTATTGGGTGAATTCAAAAGAATGCAGCAATTGTCCCTGCCCCAGCATCACGAAATCACAGTCAAAGACATCAATCGCGATTATCTCAGCAAGATATTGCTTAAGACTTATCAGAATCAGCCTGACGACTTCGAGAGCTTGTTGATGATCAAAGGTGTTGGGCCGAAAACCATTAGAGCCTTAAGCCTCATTTCAGAGTTGGTATATGGGACTCCGGTGAGCTTTAAGGACCCAGCAAGATACAGCTTCGCCCATGGAGGCAAAGACGGTTTTCCTTATCCCGTTGATCGGCAAAACTATGATAAATCCATTGAAATCCTTGAAAAGGCCTTGAATCACGCTCATATCCAACGAAGCGAAAGAATTGCTGCCGTGAAAAGGCTGCAAAGATTCTCACTCTCATAGCTGCTGGGGGCTGAAGAAATGAAAATGCTTATCCACACATGTTGCGCTCCCTGTTTGACATTTCCACTGGGTGATCTCCGCGCCAAGACACGAGAAATGCTTGTTTTCTATTACAATCCGAATATCCAACCTTTTCAGGAGTACAAGCTGAGGAGGGACTGTCTGCGAGAATATTGCGCGCAGCAGGCCGTCGGATTCGTTGAGGGCCGCTATGATTTTGAGCGCTTCTATCAAGATGTCGTCTTCAGAGAATCCTCCAGGTGCACCATTTGTTATAGGTTGCGGCTCACTGAGGCGGCAAAATATGCCAAGCACGGAAGATTTGACTGCTTCACTACTAGCTTACTGGTTAGCCCGTATCAAAAGCATGATATGCTTGTTGAGATAGGCGAATCAGTCGGTAGCCAATACAGCGTGCCCTTTTTCTATAAGGATTTCCGAAAAGGTTGGAGGCAAGCCGTATCCTTAGCACGCCAACTGAATCTTTATCGGCAAAAGTACTGTGGATGCCTATACAGCGAGAAAGAAAGATTCTACAAGCAGTCCGATTGGACGGATACGAAGCTGCCCGAAAAGAGAGTCGAAGAAAGATCATGAGTCTGGAAAATCTGGGGAAGATAATTCTCCTCTTTGCCATCATTTTGTTGTTAGCCGGTTCACTATTGTTTCTAGTGGGGAGATTCCTTGGAATTCAACGTCTGCCCGGCGATATTGAATACAAAAGAGATGGGGTCTCCTTCTTCTTTCCCCTGGGTACCAGCATCCTGTTGAGTATTGTGATCACAATCATCCTAAATGTCCTGTTATTCATCTCAAAGAAGCCTTGAAGAATATGAATGTTTCTGACTTCGAATACCAATTGCCAAACGAATTGATCGCTCAGGAGCCATTGAGAATACGAGATTCCTCTCGCTTGATGGTAATTGACCGTCAGTCAGGACGAATTCAGCACCGGCTTTTCCGAGATTTGGTCAAGTATGTTGCGGCGGGCGATTGCCTGGTTCTGAACGACGTCAAAGTGCTGCCGGCCCGTTTACATGGAAGAAAACTATCAGGAGCGGATGTGGAGCTTCTTCTTTTGAACCAGGTCACATCCAATAAATGGGAAGTGCTCGTGAGGCCTGGCCGAAAACTGCCACCGGGCTGCGAGGTAGCATTTGGTCAAGGGCTGAGGGCACGGATTGAAGAATGGATGGAAAACGGCAGACGATTGGTGTCCTTTTGGCACCAGGGCGATTTTAAGCGAACCTTGAACGAGCTCGGAAAAGTTCCTTTGCCGCCCTATATTCATAAGGACATCGAAGATCCCGCACGGTATCAGACTGTCTACGCAGCTGGTGGTGCTGCTTCTGCTGCACCCACGGCGGGTCTGCACTTCACTCCAGAGCTGCTGAATCAGATCGCCGCAAAAGGTGCACATTATGTCAAGCTTAGTCTCAATGTGGGGCTTGATTCATTCAGGCCAGTGGCGGCTGCCTGTGTTGAGGACCACAGGATGCATGGCGAGACCTTCAGTATAGATACACCGGCGGTCCGGATCATTAATAAGACCAAAGCAACAGGGCGCAGAATCATAGCAATTGGGACCACCTCGGTGAGGGTCTTGGAAACAGTCGCTATACCCAAGAACTCGTCAGGCTGCAGAGGTAAAAGCAGTGTTGATGAGGGTACGACCGGGTGGGAGGTGAAACAAGCGAAGACCAAAACCGATCTGTTTATCTATCCTGGGTACGATTTCAGGATAACCGACGCGTTGTTGACCAATTTTCATCTGCCCAGATCGACTCTTCTTATGCTGGTTTGTGCGTTTGCGGGCAAGGAACTTGTTTTGCAGGCGTATCAAGAGGCTATAGATGAGAAATATCGGTTTCTTAGCTTTGGCGATGCCATGCTTGTTCTCTAGTCCTCTGCTTTGCTTGCGTCTTGCATCCTCCATGCCGCCTTTGTATGCTATTTCTATCATGTCCTTTAGGTTCGAGGTCCTCCACCAAGATAAGAATACATCTGCTCGTCTAGGAAAGATGTTCACTCGTCGCGGGACAGTTACAACCCCTGTTTTCATGCCTGTTGCCACGCGGGGCGTGGTAAAGACTCTTACGCCGGAGGAACTGCAAGAGATCGGGACGCAGTTGATTCTGGGTAATAGCTACCATCTTTACCTCAAGCCCGGCTTGGACGTAATTGAGAAATCTGGCGGTCTTCACCAGTTTATGCACTGGGACAAGCCGATTCTCACCGATAGCGGGGGATATCAAGTCTTTAGTCTGTCACCAACCCGTACAATCACAGATGAAGGTGTGGAATTCCGCTCGGTGTATGATGGGTCCAGGCACTTCTTCGATGCCGAAAAGGTCATTCACATACAGGAAGCACTAGACTCTGAGATAATGATGGTCTTTGACGAATGTCCTCCCTATCCGGCTGCGAAGCAGGCGGTGCACCGAGCTGTGGAGCGTTCCTTCCAATGGGCCAAGCGGTGCAAAAAGAGTCTTAGCTCTGATGCCAGAGCACTCTTCGGAATTGTCCAAGGGGGAATCTATCCTGAACTGCGTCGTGCCAGTGTCGAAAAGACCACGTCTCTCGAGTGCGATGGTTATGCTGTAGGCGGATTCAGCGTGGGTGAACCGCACGAGATCATGTTCGA
>CAYFXD010000002.1:0-9907 GCA_964347095.1 uncultured Actinomycetota bacterium
CTATTTGATAGTTGTGGGCGAGTATCACTGCATTCTTCTCTTCCTTTAGCCGCGCTATTCTTTCAATCAGCTTGCCGTTCTGTTCAGCCAAGAATTCTCAACTCCTTCATCCACACCACCAATGCCGCACGGATAAGCTCTAATCATACTACACCAATTGAGACCGCTGCAGGAATGATATTTGACAATTGAGCATGCTGAAAACGTGCAAAAAGTCTGAGAATTGTCAGTGCAATCCAGAAACTTGGTCACTGCTAGTGCCTTACCAACGGTTACGGAAAAACTGACGGCGACCACGCAAGTGGCACCCAAGAGGGCAGGTTATCAGGTCTTGTTGCATGAAAGACACATCCATCCACCGAATGGGCATCGTCACGCTAACCCTCGCCGGCTGTCATGATCTTCGGGACTGCCTGGTCAGAGGGGATAAGGCTCGCAGCTTGCGGACTGCTTCAGGCAGAATAGAAAGCAGATAGTCTATGTCTTTCTCATTGTTCCATCTGCCGAGGGAAAAACGCAGAGATCCACGCGCCCTTACGGTGGGAACACCTATGGCCAAAAGCACATGAGAGGGCTCCGCTGTATCGCTCGTGCAAGCAGACCCACTGGAGCAGGCGATCCCCAATAAGTCAAGATTCACAAACAAAGATTCTCCCTCAATAAACTCGAAACTCACATTCACATTGTTCGGCAGTCGCTCTCGAGGATGCCCATTCAGATACACATTATCAATGTCTTTCTGAATGCCATGTATCAGCTTATCTCTAAGACGTAACAGCTTCTTCCTGTACTCTGTCTTCTCTGATGCCGCTATCTCCATTGCTTTGCCAAAACCAATGATCCCCGGCACATTCTCCGTGCCTGCCCTGCACCTTTTCTCTTGATGTCCCCCATGAATGAGTGCCTCCAGCTCAATCCCTCTTCTGACGTACAGAGCACCGATTCCCTTGGGCCCATAAAACTTGTGGGCGGAAATCGAAAGTAAATCCGCACGAAGTTCGCCCACATCGACGTCCAGAATACCGACCGTTTGAACAGCATCAACGTGAAACAAAACATCCCTATCCTTGACCACCTTGCCGATCTCAGCAATTGGTTCAATGGTTCCAATCTCATTGTTTGCATGCATTACCGAGACCAGAATTGTTCGGTCAGTCAGCGCCTTCTTCACATCGTCGGGATCTACGATCCCATGGGCATCGACCGGCAGATAGGTGACTCTATAACCTTGCCTCTGGAGAAACGAGCATGTTTCGAGTACAGCGTGATGTTCGATAGAAGTGGTAATTATGTGATCGCCGACTTCTTTCCTTTTGAGAGCTGCGCCGACTATTGCGTAGTTATCGGATTCTGTACCCCCACTTGTGAACACTATTTCCTCAGCCGCCGCCCCAATCAACGACGCTACCTTTTCCCTTGCTTCCTCTACCTTTTCTCTGATAATCCGGCCAAAGCTGTGCAGGCTTGAAGGATTGCCAAACTCCTCACAAAAATAGGGTTGCATTTCGGCCAAGACATCGGGATGCGTGGGGGTCGTTGCCGCATAATCCATATATATTTTTTTCATGCTAGTGTTCGCCCTTGTTGTCGCTTGATGATGCAACTCTTTTACTTACGCGCTTGATCCTTCTTTGCGGCAATTTTTGCCTTGGGTCTATCTCCCTGGGGCACGCCAGCCATCTCTTCCAGCTTTTCCTCCAGTTTGTTTACTCTATCGAGAAGACATTTTATAGCTTGCACCTCCGGATCCGGAAGATGGCCGTGTTCAAGTTGTTCCATTGGATCAAGTCTTCTGCCGCTGTCTATGACCACCCTCCCTGGCACGCCAACTACTGTGCAATTGGCCGGGACTGATTTCACCACAACAGAGCCTGCACCTACTTTTGCATTGCTGCCAATGGTGATTGCTCCCAAAACCGTTGCATCAGCACCAATAACCACGTTGTCGCCAACAGTCGGGTGACGCTTGCCCTTCTCTTTTCAGGTTCCTCCGAGCGTCGAGCCCTGGTACATTAGGACATTATCGCCTATCTCGGTGGTTTCTCCGATAACCACCCCTAAACCGTGGTCAATAAAAAAGCGACTCCCTATCTGTGCACCCGGATGAATTTCAATGCCGGTCATAAATCTGCTTAGATGGGAGATAAGCCGCGGAATAAGTGGTATTCTTCGTGTGTATAGCGCATGCGCGACTCGGTGGAACAGGATCGCATGCAGACCTGGATAGCACAACAAGACCTCAATCGTACTGCTCGCTGCCGGATCCTTGTCAAAAACTGTCTTGATGTCAGTTCTCAAATGCGACAACATCTTCATCGCCTCTTGTATGTATATAGCTCTACCATGTAGCATTAGACGTTTGACAATTGACTTGGTGTGATAATCAGCTGGGGATTGCCTTGGCATTCTCAATTGGCATTTGAACTAGTTTTTTCTGTCAACTGTCAGGTGGACTCGCGTTCTAGACATGTGACTGATTTGGTCGTCAATGGCCAAGCGTCAATCGCCATGTATATATTCATTCTGGACATTTGAGCTATTCCTTGTC
This sequence comes from uncultured Actinomycetota bacterium, assembly GCA_964347095.1. Taxonomy (GTDB): domain Bacteria; phylum Actinomycetota; class Aquicultoria; order Subteraquimicrobiales; family CAYFXD01; genus CAYFXD01. The sequence continues at coordinate 2,549 of CAYFXD010000002.1, forward strand.
AAATGTCAGGTGCCAATTGGCACTTGTCGGACGCGCCTCTAGAGTCCCGAAAAGAGAGGTGTGCTCAGATAGCGCTCGCCCGTGTCAGGTAGAATCACGACTATCAGCTTTCCCTCATTTTCTTCTCTTTTTGCCACTTGAAGTGCGGCAAACAATGCCGCTCCAGAGGAAATTCCACAGAGAAGTCCTTCTTTCAGAGCTAATTTACAGGTAGTCTCAAAGGCATCCTCATTAGTTACCTGAACGATCTCATCCACCACATCCAATCTCAACACGTCGGGCACAAAACCAGCGCCAATTCCCTGTATTTTGTGCGGGCCCGGCTTTCCTCCTGAAAGGACGGGAGAATCAGTCGGTTCGACCGCAATTGCCTTGAAATCCGGTTTTCTGGGCTTTATTACCTCGGCCACGCCGGTAATGGTTCCGCCCGTACCAACACCGGCAACTAGAATATCGACCTTGCCATCCGTGTCATTCCAGATCTCTTCGGCCGTGGTCTTGCGGTGTACTTCGGGATTTGCCGGATTTTGAAACTGCTGAGGAATAAAGTATCTTGAATCGGAGGCGGCCATTTCTTCAGCTTTCTTCACTGCACCCGGCATTCCTTCGGTTCCAGGAGTTAATATAAGCTGCGCCCCCAAAGCCTTCAATAGAGAGCGGCGCTCGACGCTCATGGTCTCCGGCATTGTCAGAATTAGATTGTATCCTTTTGCTGCACACACAAAAGCAAGTGCGATACCGGTATTTCCGCTGGTGGGTTCAAGAACTACTGTCTCCTTGCTTATTAGACCCTGCTTCTCCGCAGCTTCAATCATACTAACCCCTATTCGGTCCTTAACACTTCCGAGAGGGTTGAAAGATTCCAATTTGCCAACAACCTCCGCCTTCGCTCCGCTCGCGACTTTGCTCAGCTTCACTAGCGGGGTCTTGCCAATCAAATCAGTTACGTCCTGCGCAATGTTCAAAACAATCATCTCCCTTTATATTCATAGTTTTAGGTATCATGATCCTTGAAATGAAAGCGTGTGGATTCCAAAAAGTGCCACTAGACAGTCTTAAATGTAGTACATACCCGTTGAAGATTGCTCTTTGTCTTTCTTACGCCGGCATAACTCTTGCAGGGTTATCGATTCGAGAACTTCGTTCATGACATCTTGGATTTCTCCCCACACATCCCGAGTTACACACGAGTCCGCACGGTCACAAACCCTAGCATCGGTCACACATTCCACAGGTGCCAAAGAACCTTCCAGAACATCTACAACTTCTCGCAGATTGATTTCCCTGGCATCCCGGGCGAGCAGGTATCCACCTTTTGAGCCCCTGATGCTTCTAACAAATCCAGAGCTTTTCAATAACGACATCAAATGCTCTAAATATTTCTCAGAGATCTCTTCACGTTCAGCTATCTCTCGTAGCTGGACAGGTGAACCATCACTATGAATCGCCAGATCAACTAGGGCTCTAACGCCGTACCTGGTCCTAGTGGAAAGCTTCATCTAGATCATTCCCGTAAGATCATTCCTATAATTCCTAGTATATTAATATGTTTAATTATAGAAAGAAAATAAAATGCTTGTCAAGATTTCACATGCCTTTTAAGAAACCTTACAAGCAAACAAATGCAATATCAAGTCAAATACCTGAATCGTGATTTATGTTTTTGTGCTTTCTTCGTCATTCTTTGAAGTCATGGATACGTCTTGCTGACCTGGATCATTTTCAGCATTGCCTTGCAGCCGCTGAGATCGAAAGAGCCTGAGCACTCTTCCGAACCATCTAGTAAACGTAGGTGTCAGATCGACCGGGGCATGGTCAGCAACACTCAGAAGCGGAGCGCTTTCTTCAAATCTGGACAGAAGCACCTGCATAGCATCTTGCTTCAATAGCCTTGCCCGTTTCTCATTGGTGTAGAATTCCAATCCGAAGGCGACACAGATGACCGTATTATCAGCACCCCCAGCATCTTGGTCTTCGGCCACGGTTCCATCTGTAACAATTAGATTCAGATGGCCCGCTTTGGTCTCATTCTCTGATTGGCCGCCATCGACTATGCGTAGTCGATTCTGCTCACCAATTTTTACGATCTTTACATACTTGCCAATATTGAGAATCGGGCCGTTGTATGCATGGAAATGTCTAATCTCTTTTAGGGCAAAATTCCTTTCTTCGCCCGAGGGTTGATAGCAGAGAAACACGATGGTGCTATCCTCAAAATTATCCGCGATCTCAAAGTGCTCAACCTGGCCAAAAAAGCGTTGGTTGTCTTGTAGTAAAAGATCGCCCTTTTCCCACTGGCGAAAGAAGGTAGAGAATTTCTTTTCGTACCAATTCATCTGTTATCACCTTATACTATTGTCGGTGCCACCGTGGAAAAGGTTTAGGGGAACGCAGGAGAGACTTAGTGATATCGATGAGACAAGAGAAGTTGTGCGACGATCAAGTTTACTCTCCTGATTATTGCTGAGATTCGCCGCTATCCTCGGGACTATTTGCTGGCCAGGATTTTGGCCACCAGGGGGGCGACCTGCTTTTTCCTGGAAATCACATCTGATAGGAACATGCTGCCCCTCGTCAGCTTCTTATCAAAGGCCTTTTCAACAATTCTGGTCTTCCCCACGACCAAGAGTTCGGTGCCTTCTTGCAGAATGTCAGTGACCATAAGCATAGCAATGTATAGACCTTTCTCCTGCAAGATCTGCTCCATCGCCTTCAGTGTGTCGTTCTTTCTTTTCAGAATTGACTGCAAATCTGTGGTTTCAAGCTGCCCAATCCCGAGCTTGTGGTCATCAAACTCGTACACCTTGAAATCCTGAAGCACCAACTCACGCGATGTGATTGAATCCGTATCTCTGGTTTTCTGATACATTTCTATCCCAAAGACAATCGCATCCATGCCAAGATTACCGGCCAATTCATCTACTGCCTGTTTGTCCTGCTCAGTTGCGGTCGGCGACTTCAACAGAACCGTATCTGAAAGGATCGCCGCCAACATCATGCCTGCAAACTGCTCGGGGATTGATATGCCCTTTTCCTTATAAAGATTAACCACTATGGTTGAGGTCGATCCTACCGGTTCGTTTTGCACCAGAATGGGCTCTCCCGTCTGAATATCGCCCAAGCGGTGATGATCTACTATCTCAAGTATCTCCGCCTCTTCGATACCGGGAGCGGACTGGCTTATTTCATTATGATCCACGAGGATGGCTTTTCGTCGTGCTGGATGCACAAGGTCCTGGCGGGTTATGATTCCGACCAACCGATTATGTGAATCAACAATCAAAACCAGGCGGCTTTCGGAATTAAGCACATCATCAACAAGATCTGAGAATAGCTCTTCCTCTTCCGCTATCAAGAAATCCCTTTGCATAACATCTTCCACCGGCGCACTTAGGTTAATCTGTTTTGCGGCTGCAAAAGTATCCAAAGCAGTTACGATTACCGCAGTCTTCTGCTTTTGAGCCTGTTCCTTTGTCTTCTCCGAAGGGTACAGCTGACCCGTTATCACCAAGCACGCTGCCCCCTCGTTGATAGCCACAGCCTGAGCACCCTCCCGGTTTCCAACAATGACAATGTCTCCAGGCTCAATGTAAGCTTTCATAGTCTCAGCCTCCATTGCGGCGACAATGACATTAGCAGAAAACATCTCTTCGCCGCTCCCAATGACGATTTCCCCATCGAGCGTCTCGGCAATCCCTTTTGCGCTCAGAGGAGCCTTGGCGAGACTTCTCACTTTGATCTCATCAAAATACCGATAAGCTATGTTTCTCTCAGTCACAATCCCGTGAGGGCGGTTGTGCGCATCCACCACTGGCACTGCCCTGATGTTGTGGTCATAGAAAACGTCACCCACATTCCTGAGTGAAGTCTCAGGACGCACCGTTATGACCTGTGAGCTCATGGCATCCTTGGCACGGATCCTTATGTGCTCGAGCCTCACAGGTGCCTCGATCCCGAAACGCCCCAGCACAAAAAGGGTTTCTTCATTTAGGGATCCGAGAACAGCTGGGACATAGACTGAAAGACCTTCATGAAAAGCCTTGTCTTGCTCCATCAGTCTGTTTTTGAGATGGGCGTAGGCAATTGCAGACGCAACTGAATCCGTGTCTGGATTCTTATGCCCGATGACATAGACTCTATCTGACATGTAGACCTCAGTACGACGACAGACTATTAGAGAATAACCGATGACTCCGGAAAGGGAAGGCATTTCGGAGACAGATCCCCCAGGAACCTGCTCCCTATTATAAGGCAAAAAATCCTCTTAGGATTAAGATTTCGAGTTCTGGATTTGATGTTCAGGATTTGGAATTGTCCATCTGAGATCCAGATCTCACACATAGTTGCGGTATTCGTTCTTTAGCCAAATCCATTCACCCGTTGCCCCACTGGCAATCAAGGATCTGTCGGGGAGTGTGCGGAATACAAAACCCAGTTTTTCTTTGGAAACTTTCTTTCCTTCAAACGCGATCAAACGGTCAAAGTTGTCATGTTGCAGATGGACCCATTCCAGTTCCCCCATCACCTTATCTGAGTTCTCGGCGGCCAAAATGAATCTCTCATCACAGGCACGGCATCGGCCGACAATAGTCCAGAGACTATTGGTATCTACCTTTTCGGATGTCTTGCTACCTCGAAGCGCAGGTATTTTATGAATTGTCTTCCATTTTAGAATCTGTGCCGCTGTCCTATTGCCACATACCGTGCATTCCTTGGGAAAGCTAATCTTGCTGGCTCCAAATTGGGCAAAGTATGACAGTGCATAGCGCTCCACTTCAGCTGAATCCTCCACTCGGATGGCGGCGACGCGGTCCAATATTTTTGCCCAATCCGGTCCCACCTGTTCCTGTGGCTTTGGAGGATCGTCTCCATTTGGTCCAATGCGAGCAGATGATTTAGCTTTCACGGAGGGCTTTGAGGGCAGACGAAATGCCTCGAGAATTGCAGGATCCAGTGGTTTCTCTTCCCCCAGATCCCGGAATGCTTTCCAGACAAAAACAACTATGCTGATCAGCCCAACAACTAACAAGGGAAGCATTACTAGGTAGAAAAGCACATATAGCATGGCATACCCCGCAATCTGGTGCGACGACTGGTGCCTGTCTACTGCTGCTTGATGTGTCAAAAGTAGCGCCAAATCTGGTGCTGGATCCAGCTAAGACCAGTATAGGTAGAGACAAACTCGATGTCAACCTTGTCTTTTATCTATGTAGGCGGCCTTTTGCATCAAGATTACCGCCATAAGAAAGTGAAATCCAAAACCAGAATTGCCGGAGGGTATTTACAGTTTGGTTATATACGCGCACGCTGACCATGTTTGCGCGGAAAGGGATCGGCGCCTACGCTTGCATGCCCGATCCGACAGTTCATTGAGCAATTTAACAGCTCATTGGCTAGTTAGGCGCTGACAATGGCATTCGACCACATATGCTAGATCATATGGCTTTTGGTTTTGCATTTCGCACTATTTCCCTTGTGCTTTAACCTCCGTCCGGGTTGCAATACAAAAACGTTTAGTGTTAGGTTTGTTAGTGTTGCTTAGACAATATGCCTGGGTCTTTTAGAGGGAGGCTTTATGATAGTCACGGTTACCTTGAACCCTGCGCTTGACAAATTGATGACCACAAAGAACTTCCGCTTGAATCAGATTAGCCGCACTGAGCACATTATTCTGGAGCCTGGCGGCAAAGGAATCAATGTCGGGTACGCGCTCAATGTCTTGGGCCATGAGGTAGTAGTTATGGGTTTTGTAGGAGGCCGGGTTGGTGATCTTATTGAACAACAGCTAAGAGATTTTGGTTTAACCACTAACTTTGTTCACTTAGAAAACGAAACTCGAACAAACTACATCATTGTAGATGAGCAAAGAAAGACCCAGACCCAGATCAATGAGCCCGGCCCTTTGGTTCAACCAGCCGAAATGGATCTGCTCAAAGAGAATTTCTCTCGCGCCTTGGGCTACGCCAGGATGGTGGTTATCGGCGGTAGTCTACCCCCCGGCATCGATCCTTTTTCCTGCGTAGAACTGGTAAAAATGGCCCAGGCAAAAGATGTACCAGTGGCCATTAACTTTTCAGAAAGCCCTTTTTCCGTGGCCATTAAATCCCATCCCTATTTGGCAAAACCGGATATCAGAGTATCGCCCACCTTCATGAACAAGCCCATGAAATTCAAACGCAAAAGAATAGAGGTGGTACAAAGACTGGCGCAAGAGGCAGACATCGCTCTCCTCAATCTTGGATTCGAGACCCTGATTGGATCTCAAGACACTATCTTTGAAGTGACCGCTCCTATCTGCGAAGTTGCCAGCACCGTTAGGATAAACGATGCCCTTTTGGCAGGAACCGTTGACGCACTTTTAGACAACAAAGGTATTGATGAAGCAGGCAGAAAAGGCATGGCAACGGCCATGGCCATTACCGCCTCGCTCGAAGGTGAAATCGAATCCAAAGAAGCTGTTGAATCCCACCTAGACCAGGTTGAGGTGAAAAAAATTGAAGCTTAAGAAGGTGCGAGAATTCATGGTCAGAGACTTGACCGCGGTATCCCCCGACGCCACCCTGCGAGACGTGGCAAAGATCTTGGCGAGGCGCCGGCTGGCTGGCCTTCCGGTCGTGAATGAAAACCAGAAGCTCGTCGGATTCATCTCTGAAGCTGATATTATCCATTCCATCGTGCCAAGTCATGCACGAAAAGAACAGATGTTCATCAGGAATTTCGCTGAAATGACCAGAAAACTGAGCCAAGTAGGAGAGAAAAAAGTGAGAGATTATATGACTCAAAACGTGGAATCGGTTGCGGAGGACGATGATATTTATACATTGGCCGACCTGATGCTGGGCAACAATTACAAGAGCTTGCCTGTGGTAAGAGAAGGTCGGCTGGTGGGAATAGTAAGCAGGGCCGAGTTGGCGCGGGTCATGATGGAGGAAAGTAAAGATGCCGAGCAAGCTCCATAACGTATTCTGGAAGGTGAAAGTTTGGACCCTTTCCTGCTAATCGGAATAATTATCGTCCTGGGATTCATTGGGGCGCGCCTGAGCGATTTTGTGCGGATCCCCTGGGTCGTCGGTTATATCGTTGTTGGGGTTATCCTTGGCTCTTCGGGCTTCAACTTCCTCCCATCCGGTTTAGTAGGAAGACTTGAAATCATCTCGACTTTTGCCCTCGCTCTGATTGGATTCACCATCGGAGGAGCCCTTGAGCTAAGAGAATTAAGGGAACTCGGCCAAAGCATTATGATCATAACGGCGTTTGAATCCTTCGCTGCCTTCCTTTTGGTCTTTCTCTCCATTTCCGCCTTGACCGCGAACTTTGCACTTGCTTTGATCTTTGGGGCACTGGCCTCAGCCACAGCAC
>CAYFXD010000003.1:0-15911 GCA_964347095.1 uncultured Actinomycetota bacterium
TCTTGACCTACCCTTTGATCATGAATTTCAATTCATCGGTCTACGGTTATCCCTGGCCCGGCGATCAGACAGGCACTATTTGGCATTTCTGGTGGCTCAAATACGCCTTACAGCACAATCTATCTCCCTATTTCACGCCACTGATTGCCGCACCGTTTGGAGCCAGCCTGCCGGTCCAATATGCGCTATGGAATTATATCGTTATTGCGCTTTCCTTTTTGTTCAATGATGTCTTCATTTACAATCTTCTTATATTTATCAGCTTTCCTCTCAGCGCGATTACCATGTATCTGCTCGCATACTATATAAGCAAGAACCGCATAGCTGCTTTTGTGGCGGGGCTGGTCTTTGCCTTCCTGCCTTATCACATTATCAGAACCCAAGGCCATCTAACTCTTGCTCACACAGAATTGATGCCGCTTTTTGTTCTATCTCTGCTGATGCTTGACCGTGAAAGGAGCTACCGCAATGGTGTTTTCTGCGGTCTGTCGTTTGCTCTTGTGGTCTTGAGTGATCTCTACTACGGCTTTTTTATGTTCATGTTTGCCGCGCTTTTCTTTTGCTTTAAGGGGGTGTATTGGTTGATTGCCACGCGACGATGGACGATAGACCGCCGTTCAATTGTGGTGTATCTGCTCGCAGCAGCGCTCGCAAGCTCAATAACCTTGGCTTTTAATCTTAGCGTGTTGAGGCGAAGCGGTGATGCCAGTGTCCAGCAGCGAGTTCATCCGCTGACTGAGCTTGTTTTCTACTCTGCTCGCCCCCTTGAATACTTGATTCCTTCTATCAGTAACCCATTATTCTCCAAATACATTGAGCCGTTCGCGAACGCCAACCTGCATGGCAGCAATATTGGGGAACAAACACTGTTTCTTGGGTACAGCCCGATTTTACTTGCACTGGCAGGCATTGCGTATACTTGGCGCACCCGGAATGTTGCATCCAACGGGAAGCAACGACAATTGACCGTGGGATTCTTCGGACTTGCAGCAGCCGCTGCTTTGATTCTCTCAGCGCCGCCATATGCTGAAGTGGGACCCCTGAATCTCTATTTCCCCTCGTTTTTTCTTTACCGTTTTTTGCCTATGTTCAGGTGCTATTCCAGGTGGGGGGTGGTTGTCGCCATGTGCGTAACCGTACTAGCGGCAGTGGGCCTCGATCACCTGCTGAAATCCTTATCCTCACACCGCACAAAGGCCTTGTTGTTCTCGGTCTTGATTGTCGTGCTCGGTATCGAGTTTGCATTTCTACCTCAGATAATGTATTTGGGAACCCCTTTGCCTGTCTATGAATGGATGTCCAAACAAAAGGGTGATATCATCATCGCTGAGTATCCGCTGGTGGTCAGTGAGAATGTCATAAACTACGACTATATGTTCAGTCAAAGGATACATAAGAAAAGGATTGTGAACGGCGCCTCGGCCTATACTCTGGCTGAGGAATGGCGCACAAACTTGCAGGATATCTCTGATCCGCGCGTGCCTTCTCTTCTACGTTATCTTAAGGTGAAGTACATTATTTTCCATCCCGACAAATACGCTGGTCAAAACATGCAGATCCCGCATGTATCAAGATCCGGGTTCAAGCTGGTAAAGCTGTTTGGCGAAACCCGCGTATATGAAGTGACAGCCAAGCCGGCCGAATTGATTGTGACGCCGGTGAGAAATTTCGACAAATTGGAGAATTGGGACGATAAAGATTGGCGCTGGATGAGTAATACTGGCGAGATTTCCGCTACCAATCGCAGTGCCGGTCGGATGCCAACGACCTTATCCTTCAGGGCAGTCTCCTTTCAAGAGCCGAGAACGCTTCGCATTGAAGTAAATGACCGCGTTGTTGATACAGTAAGAGTATCTTCTGACAAGGCCAAAATTTATGAGATCAGCCAGATTGTTCTACCTCCGGGAAAGAACAAGATAGAACTTACTCCGACTCCTCCTGCAGTGGTGATTGACTCCATAGTTCATAACTATGATATGAGAGAAGTGTCAGTTGCCTTTGACTGGATTGACCTGAGACAGGGGCAAAGGGTACTGGAGAATGGGGAATGAGGATATATGATAGAAGTCAGCGTAGTTGTTCCAACGTACAATAGCAGAGAGACCTTAGGGGATTGTCTAAGATCTCTGATCGAGCAGGTTTATCCGGTTGATGAATACGAAGTGATTGTAATTGATGATGGTTCGAACGACGACACGGAAGTGGTCTTCGAAGAGGTGCGGCGAAATAGCGGACCGAGCCTGTCGCGGAATTTCAGATATCTGCGGCAGCGGAACAGTGGGCCGGCGGTTGCCCGCAATCTCGGGATTCAGCAGGCGAAAGGCAGGATAGTGGCATTCACTGATTCCGATTGCGTCGCTGACCCCATGTGGATTCAAGAGTTGGCGATCGCAATGGGGGATCCGCAGACTCTGGGTGTTTCAGGACGTACGGTCTCCCCTGAAATGCTGATTTTTCCCTGGAAGATCGCGCCGGCCGGATTTGGCTCCACCACGTGCAACATGGCATACCGCAAAAGCGCCCTTGACAATGTCGGCGGATTCAACCATGAGTTCGAGGCACCCTACTATGAAGACACAGACCTGGCATTGAGACTGACCAGGCGTGGCGGCAGGATCGTCCAGAATCAATCGGCCATTGTCAGCCATCCACCAAGGATTCTCAGCATCGGAGGCTTGGCCAAGCAGGCGTTTCTGCACCGGTATGATAGTCTCTTCTTCAGAATATATCCGCAGTATCTCGATGATTTTGGCGCTCCCTTCAGGCCGGTTCTGTGGAGATTCTCGCCGGTTGGTCTGGGATCGCTGTTGGTCTTAGATCTGCTCGTAGTAGGGCTTCTCGTTTGGCCTCTCTTATCTTTGCTTCTTCTCGGCCTGCTTCTTTTAACTGCATTTCTCTTTTTTATCGCCAGGGGTTATGTGCTGTGCATTTCTTGCTGGCCGGGGAATCTAGAAGCAGGGGAATCAATCAGTCTTGCCACCAAGATAAAAACGTTTCTCGCCTTGCTTGTCTATATCCCTCTATTTCTTGCCGCTCGCATTGAGGGCTCAATAAGGCATAGAAGGTTTTTGTTCTAGCCGCGGATACGGCTTGGAAATAGGTGCGATGTGGTTGTGATGATCGATTCTTCACCGTGGGGATCGAGTCTAGAGAAGCATTAAGCCAGACGCGAGGTTTGTTGACTGTCCTTCTTTGTAGTAAAATTACCGAGCGTGAAAGAAAGATGAATGAACGGGAGCAACAGATGAAGCTTTGTATCATTGGAACAGGGTATGTGGGTTTGGTCACCGGTGTCTGCCTGGCTGATTTGGGCAATGAGGTAATCTTTTGTGACAATAACCTGAGCAAGATCGACATGTTGAAAAGGAAGGAGATTCCTATCTACGAACCTGGACTGGAGCAGATACTGTCCAGGAATTACGAGAAAAACCGAATTTCATACTCTACTGATACGAGGCAATCAGTTGCTTTGGCATCCGTTGTTTTTGTTACGGTGGGGACGCCGGAAGATGAGACTGGCGCGGCGGACCTAAGCCATGTAAAACACGTGGCAAAGGAAATCGGCGAATCATTGAACGAATACAAGGTCATCGTGAATAAGAGCACAGTTCCTGTTGGTACATCTGAGTTGGTAAGAAACATCATCGCGCAAGAATCGGGCAGCGCCGTGGATTTCGATGTGGTGTCCAATCCTGAGTTCTTGCGAGAAGGTTCGGCGGTTGAGGATTTCATGAAACCCGATCGCGTGGTGATTGGAGCATCCAGCAGCAGAGCTTCAGCAATCATGAGCAAGCTCTACCAGCCCTTGAGTACTACCTTGGTACTGACAGATACGGCGAGTGCCGAGATGATCAAGTACGCCTCCAACGCTTTCTTGGCTACCAAAGTTTCATTTATTAATGCAATCGCTCATATTTGCAGCGCTGTTGGAGCTGATGTACAGGAGGTTGCGCGCGGAATGGGTCTTGATACACGGATAGGTCCTGATTTTCTTCAGCCGGGTCCTGGATTCGGAGGATCTTGTTTTCCCAAAGACGGCAAGGCCCTTATCAAGACTGCCGATGAGAAAGGCTATGACTTCTATCTTTTGAAAGCAGTAATGCAGGTTAACGAAGATCAGAAACGATTGGTTGGCCGTTGGGTTGAAGAGTGGTTGCTTGATTTGAAGGACAAGCAGGTCGGCATACTCGGAGTTGCCTTTAAACCGGACACCGACGATATGCGGGAATCGGCAGCCATTAATGTCACCGAATATCTCAGAGACAAAGGGTCAATCGTAAAAGTGTATGATCCCATCGCCATGGATAATGCACGGGATGTACTGGATGAAGACACTGAATTTGTGGACAATGCCTATGATGCAGCCGAGGATAGCGATGCTCTTATTCTGTTGACTCACTGGGCTGAGTTCAAGGATCTGGATTATAACAGGATAAAGAACTTAATGAAGCAGCCTTACTTCTTGGACACTCGCAATCTCCTCGATCCCGAAGAAATGGCAAAGCTGGGTTTTATCTACAAGGGCATTGGCAAGGGCGCATCTCAGAAGAGCACTTCTGCAGGCTGCGCAAATGGAGAAACGTTTGCCATGGATTGCGCCTGCTGTCCTGATAATCGCTAGACAGCATCAGCGCAGTTCCCTATCCGCGGAGCAGTATAATCCAAAAAGGATCTTGACCCACGCCTTTGCGCTATTCGACGGCACATGTTGTTGTGGAACGCCCAGGCAGTGACGGCAGAACATAGCTGTATCTGGCGGTGGCGTATTCTGAACTGACTGGCGGTGTTCGGCGAACCGGACATCAAGAGCACCGCTCTGCCAGATAGATGCTATAATAAATGTTCGCGACCCTGTTTTTACGTGGTATTAATGAACTGTGAATGGGTAAAGGAGTTCTACATGTGGCAGCATTTATTGCTTATCATAACCAGCATCACACTGGCCGTGTGCGGCCAGGTTAGTTTGAAAATTGGGATGACCAAAGTGGGAGAGATCTCTTCCTCACATCTCGGACAACCGCTTCACACGTTCATTAAGATGTTCTCAAATCCTAATGTCATATTGGGCTTAGGTCTCTATGTGTGTGCCTCGCTATTTTGGCTTGTGGTGCTATCCCGAGTCGACCTAAGTTTTGCCTATCCCATGATGGGCCTAAGTTATGTCATAATTCTTCTGATCTCTCATTTCTTCTTGAAAGAAAACGTGGTGCTCCTAAGATGGTTTGGGGCATTCGTTATCTGCACGGGGGTTGTGCTAATTTCAAGAAGCTAATAAGCCAAAACCGCGATCTCCGGGGTCCGCATGCGGGTTGCCATTGATTCAACGCCACTTCTCAACCAGCGAACCGGGATTGGCCAATACACATACCACCTGGTCAGAAATCTTCTTGATTTAGATTCGGCGCCGAATTTGGTTTTGTTTTGCGTCTCCCTTCGCAAGCCGGCGTCGTTGCAGGAGCTTATTCCGGAACATCCCAACCTAAGCTATGCCGATTACCGGGTTCCGGCGCGGCTGATGCAGACTGCGTGGGACATGATTGGCTTACCTTATGTGGAATCATTCACCGGGCAACTGGATGTCTTCCACGCCACCAATTATATTGCTCCGCCGCAGAAAAAAGGGAAACTGATCCTCACCGTTCATGATGTGGGCTTTGCTAGAATGCCTGAGGCGCACCCCCAATCTAGCCGTATGTTCAGTGAGGTTCTGCCACGGCAGCTGCAGAGAGCAGACAAGGTGGTCGTAGTATCAGAGTTTACCAGAAATGAACTGTTGGAGATTTTCGATGTCCCAGTTCAGAAGGTCCAGGTGATACATAACGGGATTTCGCCCGATTTCCGCCCGATTAAGGAGCCAGCGGCACTCGGGGAGATTTTTAGGAAATACCAAATTGAGCAGGGCTACGTGTTGTTTGTGGGAAAGCTGGAGGCCAGAAAGAATCTCGTGGGCATAATTGAAGCGTACAGTCTCTTCAAGAACAGCTCAAAGTCGGCGCATAAGCTAGTGCTTGCTGGGTCCCTGGGATGGAAGGGGGAAGAGGCTCTGGGGAAGGTAGTTGAGTATGGGCTTGAAAAAGATGTGGTGCATCTTGGCTATGTGCCCGATACAGATCTTCCTGTTCTTATGAGTGGGGCGGCGGTTTTTCTCTATCCTTCTTTGTACGAAGGTTTTGGCATTCCCACGATTGAGGCCATGGCCTGCGGTACGCCGGTCATCGCCTCCAATTCAACCTCGCTGCCCGAAGTTGTGGGTGATGCAGGGCTCCTCGTGGATCCGCATAGCCCTGAAGAGATTGCCCATGCTCTGACAGATATCTTGAGTGACGCGGCACGCCGAAATAGACTGGTTAACAAAGGTCTGGCCAGGGCAAAACGCTTTAGCTGGCGAAAGATGGCGGAGGAAACTCTGGAGTTGTACATGGAGGTTGTGTGAAAAGACGGTGAGCGGTTAGCGGTTTGTGCAAAGCAAACACCGGAAACCAGACAGTTGCACTGAACACCAAGGCGTGAGATTAGGCTCTTGCGCATACTCTTTAAATTGAGTAATATTCGCAATCTTTCAGGACTGTGTATATGAAAATCGGTATAAACATTGATCAGGTTTTATATAGAATATCGGGAGGAACTGGGCGCTATAGCTGGAATTTGATCAATTCACTGACCCAGATTGACCATGAGAACGCCTATGTGCTCTTTCATTCCCGCACCGACAAGATAGGTCGTTCGATAGTTGAAGACCTAGATCTGAATGCGAATTTTTCCCTGAGGCAACTGCCGTTTACCAGGCCTTTTATCAATTCTATTTGGAACCGGGCCCGGTTTTGGCCTGTGGAGATGTTTTTGGGCAAACTCGATTTGATCCATGCCCCAACCCTTGCTATCCCTACCAAGGGCTCAGCCAAATTGGTGGTAACCGTGCACGATCTGGCATTTCTGAAATTTCCTGAGTTCTACACGGCACGCTCTCTAAAGTTTCATCAGCGCAATGCTAAGATCGCTGCATATGAGGCCGATCTGCTGATTGCTGTATCCAATAGCACAAAGAGAGATATAATGACGCTGCTGTCTGTAGATGAAGAAAGAGTAAGGGTAATTTATGAGGGTGTTGACATCGATGAAGGCGCGCTCGATCATAGGGAGCAGGTTCTATCGAGCTTAAATGTCCAAAAACCATATGTTCTTTTCGTCGGCACTCTGGAACCGCGCAAGAATCTGAGGCGCCTGTTGCAGGCCTTTGCCAAATCTAGGCAGACTGCCAATTTAGCACACCGTCTGGTGATTGTGGGGCCCAAAGGATGGTTATATGAGGAAATCTTCAAGGAGCGCGAACGAGAGGACCTAAAGAAAAGCGTAGTATTGACAGATCTAGTCTCTGATGCCCGGTTGGCTGTGCTTATGAGTGAAGCCGATCTTTTTATCTATCCCTCTCTATACGAGGGGTTCGGGCTGCCACCATTGGAGGCGATGGCTTGCGGAACACCTGTACTGTCTTCAAGTGTCTCGTCTCTTCCAGAGGTTCTTGGTGACGCCGCTGTCCTGGTGGATCCTTATGATGTTGATCAGATGGCATCGGCTGTGATAAATATCTTGGAAGACGAACAACTGAGAACGAGTCTAGTAGAGAAGGGAAGGCAAAGAGTAGCGCAATTCTCTTGGGACAAAATGGCGAAAGAGACGCTCGAGGCTTATTCGGATGTCTGGCGCGAGAATATTCATTGATTACGGAGGAACCTTAAGGGGGCACATAATTGAAGATCGGGTTTGACATGACCGCCATTCCAATGGCAAAGAGCGGAGTCGGTTTCTATGTGCTCAACTTGCTGAACGCTCTGGCAAAGATGGACAGCGATGACACATACTACATCTACACCAAGAAAGAAGATCAGTCCTTGGTCGCGCATAATGCTTGCTTCAATATCATTCCTTGTAGCACAAATAACCGGTTACTAAGATTGGGGTGGGAACAAATCTTTCTACCTCGATACATAGCCCAGCATAAACTGGACGTATTTCATTCTCCCCACTATACGGTCCCCTTCAGGTCCAAAGTCCCGACCGTTGCCACCTTTCATGATATGACCTTTTTCACTCATCCTGAGGTGCACGAAAAGAGTAAGGTTCTGTTCTTTCGCCAGATGATTCCGCTGGCAGCGGAGCAGGCCAATGCAGTAATTGCCGTCTCCCAGAGCACAAAAAGGGATATGGTTAGACTGTTGGACGTGCCGGAGAGCAAGATCCACGTAGTCTACGAAGGTATTGACAGTAGTCAATACCGGCCTGTTGAGCAGGATCAGAGAATGAATCAGATAAAGATGGAATATAATTTGCCCGACCAGTTCATCTTTTTTGTGGGCACACTGGAGCCGCGCAAGAACATTGATGGGACAATAAGGGCCTTCAAACAGGTTTGTGATGAGATCGGTCGGCAGTATGGTCTGGTTGTTACCGGCGCCAAAGGCTGGAACTATCACTCCCTTTTTACCCTGGTCCAGGAATTAGGCCTTGAGGAGAATGTGACATTCACCGGATATGTGCGCGAGGAAGACCTTCCTTATCTCTTTAGTACAGCGTCGGTCTTTGTGTACCCTTCTTTCTATGAAGGTTTTGGGATCCCGCCGCTGGAAGCCATGGCCTGCGGGACACCCGTTGTAGCCTCCAATGTCTCTTCCCTTCCGGAAGTAATAGGTGATGCTGGATTGCTCGTCGATCCCACCAAGGATAATGAGATAGCTGAGGCGGTTCTTCAAATCTTGACCAGCGAGGATTTGAGCAAAAAGCTATCAACCGCAGGTCTGGCGCGTGCTCAACTCTTCTCCTGGCAGAAAGCAGCCAGGGAAACGATTGAGGTGTATGAGTCTGTAGTCTAAAGGTCATCCTCCAGGTGGCCGCCTCTCTCAGGGGAAAGCCAGTTCTGGGGAGGACGACTGCACTGCAGATAGGGATATTCTGATACTGATGGATTTGACGGTTGCCATTATAAGTTATAATACAAAAGATTTCCTTCGAGCATGCCTGGAATCAATAGGGCGGGCTTGTGCTTCGCTGGATTATGAGGTCGTCATAGTGGACAATAATTCGACCGACGGCAGTGCGCAGATGGCGAGAACCGAGTTTTCCGAAGCTCAATTGATTGAAAACCGAGACAATGTTGGGTTTGCGAGAGCCGCCAATCAAGCACTTAGAGCAGCGGCTGCTCCTTATGTATTGATTCTTAATAGTGATACAGAGGTTACTGAGGGTTGCTTTGAAGCCTTACACACATTTATGACATCTCATGGAGATGCGGGTACGGCAGGGCCGATGATCCTAAATCCGGACGGTTCAATGCAGTTTTCAAGCCGTAATTTTCCTTCATTTCTGGATGCAACGGTTCATGCATTTTTGGGGCCCATAGCACCCGAAAACCCTTTTTCTAAGAGATATAAGAGAATTGAATGTGACCGCGACACCGAACAAGAAGTTGACTGGGTATCGGGGGCAGCAATGTGTCTGAGAAAGGAAGCCGGCCAGGGGATTGGTTTTTTCGATGAGGGCTATCATATGTATGTTGAGGACATGGATCTATGCTATCGTCTTTGGAAGGCAGACTGGAAAGTCTATTATGTCCCCAGTGCCAAGATACTACATCATATCGGGCAGAGTTCCAAACAGGCCAGCACAAGCATGATAATCGAGCATCAAAAAAGCATATATCGGTTTTACTCCAAGCTATATGAGGACAAACCGTGGCGGCATCTCAAATTCCTGATCGGTCTGGGTCTGTACATAAGAGCTCTGCTACTGATAATGGCCAATTGGGTGGAGAGTCGCGGATCGAAGGAAAAAGAAGACCGTAACGGTTAAGGTCACGATGCCCGTTTTTGATGCTTGCGCGGTTGCCGGTGTTAGGTTTGCGCCAGCCGCAAACCGCTGACCTGACAGGTCTCCGGTGTCGTGTGTCCGATAAGCATTTGCTTTTTTCAGAACCGCGCAGAAAACAAGAAGGAGGAGCAATTGAAAGCAGTGATTCTGGTTGGTGGGGAAGGGATGCGCTTGCGTCCGCTGACCTGCACCACACCCAAGCCGATGCTGCCTTTGGCAAACATACCGTTCCTGGAGTATGTGATTAAGCTGCTCAAGAGTCATGGAATAGAACAGATAATACTGAGTACGAGCTATCTGCCCGAAGTGTTTGAAAAGCACTTCACCGATCACGAATTGGGCGTCAGTCTCATCTATGTCATGGAGGAAGAGCCATTGGGGACGGGTGGAGCCGTCAAGAATGTTGAAAGTCTTTTGGATGATACGTTCATTGTGTTCAATGGCGACATTCTAACCAATCTGAATATCAGCCAATTAATTGAATACCATCGGGCCAAGAAAGCCAAAGCGACGCTCACCTTGACCTCGGTTGAAGATCCAACGGCCTATGGATTGGTGCCCCTGGACACAACTGGACAGGTGCTGGATTTTCTGGAAAAGCCGAGTTGGGATGAGGTGACAACTGACCTGGTAAACGCGGGCACTTATGTTCTGGAGCCGGAAGTGTTAGAATATGCGCCTGAAGGCGAGAATTACTCCTTTGAAAGGGGGCTTTTCCCCACGCTTTTGGAGAAAGGCGAGCCTGTTTTCGGTTTTCCTTCAAGTGCCTACTGGCTCGACATAGGAACTCCTCAAAAATATCTAAAAGCGCACCACGATATACTCGAAGGCAAAATCCCATTGGACATCGATGGCAAAGAGATCAAGCCCAGAGTTTGGATAGGGACAGGTACTGAGATTAGTCCAAATGCCACCGTCTTTGGTCCGACAATTATCGGTGAGAACTGTAAAATCCATGATCATGCAAGCGTTTTTGGCCATACCACAATCGGGGACAACTGTGAGATTCGGCAAGGGGCTCGTCTTGAGGGGTGCGTTTTGTACGATGGATGCATCATTGATGAAGCTTCGGTAATCCGAGATAGTGTTTTGGGCCAAGAGCTTTCTCTTGGAAAGAGGGTACATGTGGAAGAGACAGCGGTGCTGGGTGACAGGATGAAGGTCCAAGAAGAAAACTATCTGAAGAAGGGGATAAGAGTTTGGCCCGATACGGAGATTGAGGCAGGAAAAATAAAATTCTAGCTATTGCACGAGGAGGAAAACGCATGAGGGTTCTCATTACGGGGATTAGTGGATTTGTGGGCAGTCATCTAGCCGAGTATTGCCTGGCAAAGGGTGCAGACGTGTTTGGGACTATCAGATGGAGAAGTCGCACAGAAAATATTGACCACATCAAAAAGAAGATCAAGTTGATAGAGTGCGACATCCGAGACGCATCGTCAGTAGCTAAGGCAGTCGAGGACAGCAAGCCGGATTATATTTTTCATCTCTCTGCCCAGTCATTTGTGCCTACGTCCTGGCATGCGCCTGCAGAGACGCTGATGACAAATATCCTCGGAGAGCTAAATATTTTTGAGGCGGTGCGTGAACTTGAATTAGACTCCCGCATCCAGGTCGCAGGCTCCAGCGAAGAGTATGGAAAGGTGCTGGAGAACGAAGTCCCCATAAAGGAAACGAATCCTTTGAGACCCCTAAGTCCTTATGGTGTGAGCAAGGTATCCCAGGACATGCTAGGGTATCAATACAATCAAAGTTACGGCATGAATATTATCGTAACCAGGGCCTTTAATCATGAAGGCCCTAGGAGAGGAGATGTGTTCGTAACCTCTAATTTTGCCAAGCAAATAGCCGAGATCGAAAAAGGCCTCAAAGAACCCATCATCGAAGTGGGAAACCTTGAAGCGCAAAGAGATTTCTCAGATGTACGCGATATCGTGCACGCATACTGGCTGGCACTGGAAAAAGGCGTGCCCGGCGAGGTATACAATATATGCTCCGGAAAAGCTGTTGTGATAGGCGACATGCTTGACATGCTTCTAGATCTGAGCAAGGCCAATGTGGAGGTAAGGCAAGATCCAGCACGCATGCGTCCCTCCGATGTAATGATCCTTCAGGGAGACTACACAAAGTTCAATAGAGCGACCGGCTGGGAGCCAAAAATCCCCTTTAAGAAGACCCTAGAAGACCTGCTCAACTATTGGCGCCAAAGACTAGAGAAGGAATGCTAAAAAACGGTGGGCCATTCGCGGTGTGCGGAAGAGAATGACATCGCTGGTCTAGTTGCGTAACTTAAAACTTTAAGTAAATACGCTGTCTTGTTAAACTACGTGAAAATGCAAGACTGTTGACTTCATCAATACGGGGATGAAATGCTGAGTAGTTATCAAGATCTGGATGTATGGAAGAGTCCATAGAGCTGGTCAAGGATATCTACGCTGCGACCGCAGACTTTCTTAGGGACGAGATTTACGGTTTGACCAATCAGATGAGAAGAAGTGCTGTTTCTATACCTTCGATATTGCGGAAGGCAAAACGAGACAACACAAGAAAGAGTATATACAGTTCTTGCACATTGCTTTGGGTTTTTGCGCCGAACTTGAGACACAGTTAGTTATTACAAACGAGCTTGGTTACATGTCCAATGGTATGGAAGATGAAGCCTTGGAAAAGCTGGATCACATATGTAGAATGACCAGGAATCTTATCAAGAGCTTGCGCTAGGCGAAAACCGCAAACCGAAAGCTGGGCAGCGTAACCTTCGCCGTTGCCATCCTCTATTTCAATGCTCGGTGGTGAACAGACAAATGGATGAAGACATCTTCTCTCTACCGTTCGATCAGTACCAACGATACTATGCGTTGCGCAAGTGTGTGGAGCTGATCAAAGAGTCTGAGGGGATTTCCTGTTTGAATTTGATAGATGTGGGAGGGCATCCCGGAGTCTTGATTGACTTCCTCGCCAGCGATACCGTGACCATTGTTGACAACCAGCCTTGTGAGCGGCCAAATTATGTTCAGGCCGATGCCTGCGCGTTACCATTTGAGGATGCAGTCTTTGATGTTGCCACCACCATCGATGTATTTGAACATATTCCCGTTGCCAAACGGCCTGCTTTCCTCGAAGAACTCTTCCGTGTCAGCAAAGAATATGTTATCTTGGCAGCGCCTTTTAGCAGCAAGGCAGTAATAGCTGCAGAGGAGTTGCTGTTTGAATTTGTGAAAAAAACCATGGGCGAGGACTTTGCCAAGGTCCATCCTCTCAGAGAGCATATTGAGCACGGCCTGCCTTCTCAGGATCTGCTGCAGCAAACAATTGAGCGCGAGAATTCGGCGCATATTAACGTTTCCCAATGGCCAGCTGTACAACTGGCTGATTCTGAATTTGATAAAGCATTACATTTTTTTCAATTCCGGACAGCCAGGACCTGGAAAAGATGCTCGACCGTTTCTATAACCAACACTTGGTCCTGCATGACACGGGTGAGCCAAGTTATCGTACGTTCTTTGTCATATCCCAAAGCTGCAAGCAGGCTTTTTTGGACAAAGTCTCGGCGGAGCTCAATCCTGCTGAATCTTTCGCAAGCACCAGTGAACTGGGGTTTGCCGCCAGATTGCCGCTGTTTGAGCTTTTTCTTACATTGTTTCAGGCCAGAGCTGATTTGTTATTAAAACAAACAGACGATAATTGGCGTGATAGAATAGATGAACTGATCTCTCAGTTGGAGCAGCAAATCGCGACCTAGTCTTTTCTGCTCGAACGCGGCGCGGGCTTTCAAGACCCTACCTAGATCAACGCAAGCGCGGCAAATATCAGTCTCTGGTATAGGTTAAGATGGGCGACGGCTCAACTCTAATATACAAAGAGCGTCGACAAGGTGAGTATCGAAATGCATGTAAAAGAACGGATTCGCACAAAAGAGATACCGTTGATATCGATAATTACGGTCAATCACAATGGCAAGAAATATCTGAAAGATTGCCTCGATTCGGTCTTGGATCTCAACTACCCAAAGGAAAAGCTGGAAGTCATTTTGGTGGATAATGGATCAGAGGATGGATCTGTTCAATGGTTGGAGCAGAACTATCATCAAGTAAAGCTTATCATAAATAGCGAGAACATGGGATACGCTAAAGCTATTAATCAAGGAGCCCAGGAGGCCAAAGGTAAATATGTCGCCTTTCTGAATAACGATATGAAAGTAGATGCCGATTGGCTGACTGAACTGCTTGTTCATATTGTCAACAGTCCCGACGTTGCCTGCGTGGGATCCCAGACTCTCACGTGGGACGGCGGCGCCATCGACTTTGCCGACAGTGCACTCAGCTTCTACGGCCACGGTTTCAAGCTCGATACATTCACCCAAGAGTTCGAATCGCACAAAGAGGCGAAGCCGATTCTGTTTGTCTGCGGCGGGGCGATGCTGGTCGACCGAGAAATATATATGAAGACCGGCGGTTTTGATGACGACTACTTTGCATTCTTCGAAGATGTCGACTTCGGTTGGAGACTTTGGGTTCTGGGCTATCGGGTAATCTTCGCTCCAAGATCAATCACGTATCATCACGTCCATGGTACTGCCGGCCAGTTCGGCGGCGAGAAAGAAAAGCTGCTGCTGGAACGAAATGCAGTCTACACCATATTCAAGAACTACGATGAAGATAATCTGCAGCGTATTCTGCCGGTTTCTCTCATGCTTACCTTAAAACGAGGAGTGGTTGAAGCGGGGATTGACGGCGCTTCCTACCGTTTCGAGAACGGGGAGGAGGGAAACGGGCATACGGAGAGTATCCCAAGGCTGTCTCTGGCTCATTTCTTGGCCCTGGATGAAGTAATTCGGGAGATGCCAAGGCTGCTCGAGAAGCGAGCGTCTGTCCAAAGCAGGAGAAAGCGCAGTGACGGATCGATCTTCCGTTTGTTCAAAGAGCCGTTTCGCCCCAACATCTTTGAGGAGCCCTACACCGATGCGCAGGAGACATTGGTGGATTCCTTCCGGATCAAAGAGCTCTACAGCTCGAAGAACAGGGTCCTCATCATAAGCACCGATGCGGTCGCAGGGAAAATGGCGGGACCGGCCATCAGATGCTGGGAGTTTGCCAAAGCCTTAAGCAAAGAACACGAAGTGGTTCTGGCCATACCGAACCGGAGCGATTTGAAAGCCGCAGATTTCCAATTGGAAAGCTATCAAGGCGAGAATGGGGCGGAAGTATTGAATCACTGGGCGGTGTGGTGCGACGTCATGATCTGCCAGGGATTTGTCCTCAACGACTACCCGTGCTTGAGGGAGGCGGGAAAGCCGACGGTGGTTGACATCTACGACCCCCTGAGCCTGGAGATATTGGAGCTGTACAAATACAAACAGATAACGGAACGCGTGGATGTTCATCAGGCGCGTTTGGATATGCTGAACGAACAGCTAAAAATCGGTGACTTTTTCATCTGCAGCAGCGACAAGCAGCGGGATTTCTGGATCGGGTGCCTGAGTAGTCTGAACCGCATCAATCCCTATGTCTACGATTCAGACAAGACTCTTAAGTCTTTCATCGACGTTATACCTTTCGGGTTGCCGGCGGTGGCTCCGCGGCGTTTCAGACGGGTGCTCAAGGGGATGCATGAGGGTCTCAAAGAGGACGACAAGCTGATCCTATGGGCAGGCGGTATCTATAATTGGTTCGATCCATTAACCTTAATAAGAGCTTTATACTTTGTCGCTGAAAGCAGAAGCGACATAAAACTGTTCTTTATGGGGCTAAAACACCCCAACCCCGATGTCGAAGAGATGGAAATCGTCCAGAACGCCATCGACTTGAGCAAGGAACTGGGACTGTACGATAAGCAGGTCTTCTTCAATTTCGACTGGGTCGCGTACGAGGAGCGTCAGAATTATCTCTTGGAGGCAGATCTCGGGGTCACCACTCATTTGAACCATATGGAAACCGAATTCTCCTTCAGGACCAGAATAATGGACTATATCTGGGCGGGTCTGCCTATCATTTCCACGAAAGGCGGTCCCATCAGCGAGATCGTCGAGCAGTACAACCTCGGCCTGACCG
>CAYFXD010000004.1:0-20135 GCA_964347095.1 uncultured Actinomycetota bacterium
TGCAGAGCGGACGAAAAACCTCTCGATCCGAGCTGTGGATGCTATGCATGCCGCAGCTACTCGCGCTCATACCTCCGCCACTTGTTCATGCTGGGAGAAATCTTGGCTCACCGATTGCTTACGATACATAATCTATACTACATTATGGACTTGACTGAGAAAGCGAAAAAGGCGATTCTGGATAATCGCTTTGAGGAATTCCAGAAGAGCTATGCCAGTAAGCTTGACTCTGAAGGAGATTTGGGAGCGATGTCGTAAATTCTTAGACAATTGTTTGAGAAGACTACCGAAAGGAGTTGTTCCGTTTTGGACGCATCAGTGTTGAATAATGTAATCTGGTTTGTTCTGCTGCTTGTCTTTTTCTATTTTATTCTCATAAGACCTCAGCAGAGGGCCATGAAGGCACATCGAAAATTGGTCTCAGAGCTGGAAGTCGGGTCGAAGGTGGTTACAAAAGGTGGCATATATGGGACAATAAAAGAGGTCACTAGTGACAATGTGATGTTGCAAGTGGCCAAGAATGTTGAGATTCAGATAGATAGAAATTCGGTGGACCACCTTCAGGCCACTGAATGAAAAACAGCGCCCGCGTCTGAACGCGACGACGCTCTCAGGTGCAAAAGGTTTTTGAGATTTCGCTTCTCCATGTGTTAGTATGTCTGCAGATTTGTCTTCTCTGCAAATTCTATTGCTTGAAATCAAGGAGGATTGCTAATTTGAGCAATAAACAAAAATACATGCTGTCTTTGTTTTTTGTCCTCATCCTTGTCGCCGGATCAGTCTATTTGTTGGTCACCCAGCCACCTAAGTTGGGTTTAGATCTACAAGGCGGAATGAACGTTATTCTAACAGCCGAAGCCAAAAAAGGTGCTTCCGCAACATCGGAGACAATGGAACAGGCGATTTTTGTAATCGAACAGCGGATCAATAAGCTGGGTGTGACCGAGCCTCAGATATCCAGACAGGGCTCAAGAAGTATCATGGTTCAGTTGCCCGGCGTCAAGAACCCCGACAGAGTTCTTGATATCATTGGCAAAACCGCACTGCTGGAGTTCAAGCCTGTGAAGGACGAATATGCCCAGCTTAGCGAAAAGCAACTCGACGATCTTATAAAGGAGGGCGCTGATCCCTTTGTGTCGTTGCCGTCCGAACTGCGGCTAACCGGAGACGCTTTGAGTACTGCCAATGTGGGTTATGAAGAAAGTGGCGGGAAGCCAAAGGTAAATCTTCGGTTCACAAGCAGCGGGGGAAAGAAATTTGACAAACTTGCTGCGCAGTACTATCAAAAGAGGCTCGCCATCGTTCTTGATAACAGAGTCCAATCAGCACCGGTGTTGCAGTCTACGCATTTCGGGGGCCGCGCAGAGATCACCGGCGATTTTAGTATTGACAAGGCCAAAGAGCTTGCATTGGTTCTTCAGACCGGGCGGCTTCCAGTTGAATTGACCATTTCCGAGAACCAGACCGTTGGACCCACCTTGGGCCGTGATTCACTGATCGCCGGGCTCCGAGCAGGCATAATTGGACTGGCGATTGTCGCCCTATATATGCTTGCCATATACCGGATCTATGGACTGCTTTCATGGGTTACTTTGTCCATCTTTGTTACGCTTTTGCTCGGATCTCTTGCAACCATAAATGCTATTCTTGTTCTTTCTGGGACTGCAGGGATTAGTCTGACCCTACCCGGGATCGCGGGCATCATCTTTATGTTTGGTTCTGCCGCTGATTCAAGCGTGATCGTCTTTGAGCGGATAAAGGAAGAGACTAAACGAGGCAAAAGCGTGAGAACAGCCATGAATACGGGCTATGCTCGTGGATTCAAGACATTTCTCGACGCCGATCTGGTAACCTTTCTTACCGCCGCGGTTCTATTCTACTTCGGGATCGGGCCAGTACGGGGTTTTGCCTTGACTCTCATGCTGGGAATCGGGTGCGATCTTTTGACCTCATACTTCTTTACAAGGGCGGTCCTGGGCCTGCTTGCTCCAGCAAGATTCTTTTCCAAGACCTGGATCTCGGGAATCAAAGAGGTGACGACTTAATGGACTTAAATATTGATTTTATCGGGCGAAGCAAGATTTGGCTTATCATTTCCAGCATTATCATAGCAGTGAGTGTTCTGTCTCTCCTGATAAGAGGACTCAATTTTGGAATTGAATTCAGGGGTGGAACTCTATTGGACCTGAAGTTGAAGCAAAATCCATCAATCGCGGAAATTCGAAGTGAATTGAACCAGTTTGGTCTGGGAAAAAGCGTGATTCAGTCAACCGCCGCCAAACAAGTGTTGATACGGTCTAGAAGCTTGTCAAAAAATGAGCAGCAAGATGTGGTAAATGCGATTGACCAGAAATGGGAGGTCGTTGACAGGACGATTCATAATGTTGGTCCAGGGTGGGGTGCTTTCATAACTCAAGCCGCTCTGGTTGCTCTTACTCTGTCTCTTACGGGACTTCTTATCTACATAAGCGTGCGTTTTGAATTCAAAATGGCAGTGTCTGCAATAGTTGCAGTTGTACACGATGTTCTGATCACCGTGGGCATATATGCACTTGTGGCAAGAGAAGTTACGCCCAACACCGTAGCCGCTCTTCTTTCGATCCTCGGCTATTCACTGTATGATTCGATCGTTGTTTTTCACCGGATTCAAGAGAATACTCCCCGCATCGGCAAGAGACCGTATTCGACAATGGTAAATGATTCTGTGAATCAAGTTTTGATCCGCAGCATTAACACGACCTTGACAACATTATTCCCGGTAGTTGTACTACTGGCTATTGGCGGGGAAACTCTGAAGGATTTTGCGTTTGCGCTAACCGTCGGACTGATCGCAGCTTCATATTCCTCGATCTTTGTCGCAAGCCCGCTGCTGTCTTTTTGGAAAGAGTTCGAACCGCGCTACCGGAATCTAAAACTGAAATATGGCAAGGCGTAAGCCCCCTCCATTTAGACTTGATAATACACACTGGCGATGGCCTGTCCGGTGAGGGCCGAGCACTGTTATCCTCTGTTCTTTCCTACCTTGATTTGCCATTTTCTGTTAAAATTCAACCCAAAGATTATAGTAGATTGGGGAAATATGCCCGAGCATGTTAATGAACTTATAAGCAAAATCAAAAAGTATAATCCCCAGGCTGACTTTGACCTAATCAAAGATGCGTATGCTGCAGCTCAGAGTTATCACGGAGATCAATACCGAAGATCAGGCGAAGATTACATCAGGCATCCCATGGCGGTCGCCAATATACTCGCTGATCTGCAGATTGACTCGGCAACTATAGCTGCCGCGCTTATGCATGATGTCTTAGAAGATACAGATGCCAAGCTTCAGGAACTGGAAAAACGCTTTGGAGAAGAAGTAACAGAATTGATCGACGGGGTAACCAAATTATCTCATATCAAGTTCAAGTCAAGAGAAGAACAACAAGCAGAGAGTTTGCGAAAAATGCTGATCGCCATGGCCAAGGACATACGAGTTATTCTCATAAAACTTGCCGATCGTCTCCACAACATGCAAACCATATGCCATCTTCCGATGAAAAAGCAACTAAGGATCGCCATGGAGACCCTGGAGATCTATGCTCCGTTGGCTCACAGGTTGGGAATATCACAGTTGAAATGGCAATTGGAAGATATGGCTTTCGAAACACTCGAGCCCAAGCGGTAAGCGCAGATTGCCAAAATGATATCAGAGCGGCGGTCTGAGCGCGAGGCGTATGTTAACACAGTAGTCAGTGCGTTAAAAAGAGAACTCAATCATATTGGTATTGAATGCGAAATCGCGGGTAGAGTGAAGCACTTCTACAGCATATACCAGAAAATGGTCCAGAGGGGCGTAGACTTTGACGAGATATACGATCTCTCTGCCATTCGTGTATTAGTTGAGAATCTCAAAGATTGCTACGCTGCTCTGGGGATTATCCACACGCTGTGGAAGCCGGTTCCAGGCCGGTTCAAAGACTACATCGCCATGCCCAAATTCAATATGTACCAATCACTTCATACAACGGTTATCGGTCCCATGGGAAGACCCCTGGAAATTCAAATCCGCACAAAGCAAATGCATCGGACTGCTGAATATGGAATTGCAGCTCACTGGCGCTATAAAGAAAAAGAAACTGATGAAAAATTTGATAAAAGATTAAGCTGGTTGCGACAGATGCTGGAATGGCAGAGCGATCTCAAGGATCCAAAAGAGTTTATGGAGAGTGTAAGAATCGATCTTTTTGAGGACGAGGTGTTTGTCTTTACGCCCAGGGGGGATGTGGTCAGCCTTAGGGTTGGATCTACCCCCATAGATTTTGCCTACGCTATACATACCGAGGTTGGTCACAGCTGTGTCGGAGCAAAAGTGAATAATGCGATAGTTCCACTTGGGTATAAACTGCAAAGTGGAGACATAGTCGATATTCTGACCTCAAAAGCAGCAAAGGGTCCGAGCAAGGACTGGTTAAGCATCGTCCAAACATCGCGGGCCAAGAACAAGATACGGCAATGGTTCAGCAAAGAGGAGCGTGAAGACAGTGTTCATTTGGGCAAAGAGTTGCTTCTCAAGCTGTTACGGAAGCAGGGTGTTTCTTTAAAAAGTACGGTGCAGCCCAAGGTACTGGATAAGGTGGCAGCTGAGTTTAACTTCAACGATTCTGCGGTGCTTCTGGCCAGCATCGGCACAGGCAAGACCTCTCCCAAGCAGGTGGCCACAAAAGTAATCAATGCTGTCAATAAGATTGAGGAGAAAGAACGCACCGAAGAGGGTGAAGGAAAGCCCATTTCTATTTCCAAAAAGCCGCATTCGGCCAAGGGCGTAAAGGTTGAGGGCATCGATGGCGTTTTAATAAGGCTGGCTCGATGCTGCAATCCGGTCCCAGGAGATGAAATAGTTGGATTTGTGACCAGAGGAAGAGGAGTAACAGTTCACCGAAAGGACTGTGCAAACATGAAGCAGCTAGCAACTCTTCCTGACCGTCTGATCGATGTATATTGGGACAAAGAGCACCCTGCAGCTTATCAAGTGGAGATTGAGGTTTCCGCCGTGGACCGGACCAAATTGCTAAGGGATGTCAGTACCATCATTAGTGATTCAGGGGTCAATATACTCTCCGCGAATGTCGCGACTACAAAGGAGCATGTGGCCATTTTTAGGTTCATTTTCGAAGTCGGAAGCCTGGACCATCTGAGGATTATCCTTGACAATGTGAGAAAAGTCGATGCTGTTTTTGACGCACACAGAGTGCTACCTCATTCATAGAGATAGAGTCGACGGGTGTTGTTCTGCGCGATGATATCATGCTTCATGTGTAGGAATTCCGATCAATTACGTGCGTTTGATGCTGGGAGGAAAGCCAATTGAGAGCAGTTGTTCAGCGAGTCAGTTCCGCCAGGGTATTGGTGGACCGCGAAGTCCTTGGATCCATTGGCGAGGGGCTGGTCATACTTCTTGCTGTTCACCAAAAGGATGACCACGCGGATGCGGATTATTTGGCCGAAAAGATAGCCAATCTTCGCATATTTGAAGATAAAGACGGCAAAATGAACAGGTCCGTTAAAGAAACTGAGGGCGAAATCCTGGTTGTCTCCCAGTTTACGCTGCTAGGAGATTGCCAAAAAGGCAGACGCCCAAGTTATGCGCACGCTGCTCGACCGGAGCGCGCACTAGAACTATACAGGCATTTTGTTCAGAATTTGACACAAATGGGTTTGCAAGTCCAAAAGGGGAGATTTCAAGCCAAGATGTCATTGCAGCTGGTCAATGAGGGTCCGGTGACGCTTATGGTAGAGAGCAAGCAATGCTCCTAGGAGAACTCATATGATTGTGGAAAGAATCATTGTTGGAGCGCTGGCCACAAATTGTTATATAATTGCCTGCGACGGCAGCACAAAGGCAGCAGTGATTGATCCTGGTGCTGATGGGCCTGTGATTCTGGAGAAGCTGGAGCAACTAGATCTCCAAGTTGAACTAATCATCAACACTCACGGGCATTACGATCACACCGGTGCAGACAGCGAATTGATGAAAGCACAACCAGTACCGGTCTATATTGGCGCAGAGGACTTGAACATGCTCAATGATTCCTCCGCCAATCTTGCTCTTTTCATCGGCGCAAGAGATATTCGAGTGGAGTCTGCCAGAAGCCTGCGAGAAGACCAAGTGCTAAATCTAGATGATCTTGAGATTAGGGTAATTGAAACACCCGGTCATACCAGAGGAAGCATATCGCTCTTGATAGAGGATCGACTGTTCACGGGGGATTTGCTGTTCCAAGGTTCAGTGGGAAGGACAGATTTTCCTGGATCGTCATACTCAGACTTGATGATGTCCTTGAATAAGATCTCTCACCTGCCCGACAGCACGTTAGTGTATCCCGGTCATGGGCCTGCAACAGTGCTTGGAGAAGAGAAACAGACTAATCCGTTTCTGATGGAAGCGGCTAAGTAAGGAGCTATTCCGTTAGTGGAGATGAAGGCACCACGTGGTACTTCCGACATTTTGCCCAAGCAAGCGCGAGCATGGCATCGGCTTGAAGAAATTGCCATGGCCGTTTTTGAGCGCTACGGCTATGCTCGTATCGTAACACCCACATTTGAGTATACGGAACTTTTTCAAAGGAGCATCGGCGAATCCACGGAGATCGTTCAAAAAGAGATGTATACATTCAAAGACAAAGCTGGCAGGAGTCTGACTCTCAGACCGGAGGGCACGGCGCCGGTTGTCAGAGCGTATCTTGAACACAACCTGGGTTCCGGATCTTTACCAGTCAAACTTTACTATGCTGGGCCGATGTACCGCTATGAGCGCCCCCAATCCGGACGATACAGAGAGTTCTGGCAGGTCGGAGTAGAAGCGATGGGTTCGGTGGACCCGGCTTTGGATGCCGAAGTCATCTTGCTCCTGGTCCACTATCTAAAAGAGGTCGGTCTGGCCGACCTGGAGCTTTATATGAACAGCATGGGGTGTGCAGAATGTCGGCCTGGATTCATTGGGCAGGCAAAGAAAGATCTATCCCGGTACTCAGAGAGTTTTTGCGCTGACTGCCGTCGCAGATTGAAGGATAATCCACTGCGGGTGTTTGATTGCAGGAAGAGCAAGTGCCAAGAGATCTTGGATCAAGCTCCCAACATATCCGATTATCTTTGTTCAGCCTGTCTTGATCACTTCCAAGCCGTCCAGGCTTATTTGGATTCAGTCGGCGTTGAGTTCACCATAAGCCCACGGCTGGTTAGAGGATTTGATTATTACACCAAAACCACCTTCGAGGTGACAAGTGCGCGTTTGGGTGCCCAGAATGCCCTTGGCGGTGGGGGGCGATATGACCAGCTTGTAGAGGAGTTCGGTGGGCCTGAGACGCCGGGCATAGGCTTTGCAATTGGTCTGGAGCGGGTCCTGCTGGCGCTGGCTCAAGAGTCAAAGAGATACCAACGTGAAGAGCGATCGGATGTCTTTGTTGCGGCTTTGGGGACGCAGGCAAAGCATATGGCTTTTGATCTGATCTACCGGCTCAGGATGGAAGGGATAACATCCGATATGGATTTCCTCGGTAGGAGCTTAAGAAGTCAAATGAAACAAGCGGACAAGCGAGGAGCCAAATATACCATTCTGATCGGTCCCGATGAACTGGAGAAAGGCATCTGCGGAATCCGCGATATGGAGGACGGCACGCAGCTGGATCTTGCATGGGATACCTGTGTTGAATGGCTCAATACAAAATTGAAGAAGAGGGAGCAGAAAGGTGAATAATGTCAAGGGTCAAGGGTTACGGCACCCTATCCGCAGCAATAATTGTGGCGATCTCAAGCGCAACAAGGTTGGAGAAGAGGTTAGACTAGCTGGATGGGTCCAAACGAGAAGGGACCACGGGGGAGTAATCTTTATAGATCTGAGAGATAGAAGTGGTATTGCTCAGATAACAGTTGATCCCCAGCGCAGTCCTGAGGTTTTTGCGCACGCGCATGCAGTCAGATCCGAGTATGTGCTGACGGTTAGGGGCCTGGTCGCCGAACGGCCCGAAGAGAGCATAAATCCCAGCTTGCCGACCGGCGAGATCGAAGTAATCGCCAAGGAGCTCGAGATTATTAATCCATCTAAAACGCCGCCGTTCGAGGTTGAGGACGATATTGACGTTGATGAAAGACTACGCCTGCAGTATCGATATATAGACCTCAGGCGTCCTAAGATGAAAGAGAATTTTGTCCTGAGACACAGAGTGGTCAAGTCGGTAAGGGATTTTTTTGATCAGCATGGATTCATAGAGGTTGAAACTCCTTGTTTGACTAAGAGCACTCCGGAAGGAGCTCGGGACTTTCTAGTGCCAAGCCGAATTCAACCAGGTCATTTCTTTGCCTTGCCTCAATCACCGCAGCTTTTCAAGCAAACATTGATGGTTGCGGGCATTGAGCGTTACTTTCAAATTGCCCGCTGTTTCCGCGATGAGGACCTAAGAGCTGATCGCCAACCAGAGCATACGCAGATCGATATTGAAATGTCATTTATACAGCAGGATGACATTCTTAGTCTTATGGAGGAAATGATTGTAAGGGTTTTTTCACTGGTGGATGTAGCGGTAGGACGACCCTTTATCCCCATCTCCCATTCCGAGGCAATGAAGAAATATGGAAGCGATAAGCCGGATCTGCGCTTTGGACTGGAGATCGAGGATGTCTCAGATCTTGTCCAAACCTGCGATTTCAAAGTATTCAGGGAGGTAGTTGAAGCCGGCGGGGTAGTCCGAGGCATACGCATACCGCAGGGGGAAAGCTTCTCCAGAAAAGAGATCGAAGAATGGACCAGCTATGCCTTGGATCAGGGTGCTAAGGGTCTCGCCTGGCTTGTTCTGAGCGACAACGAGGTAAAATCACCAATTGCCAAGTTCTTTGCAGAAGCTGAGTTACAGGACATGATTGGAAGGCTCAAAGCAAATCCTGGAGACCTGATTTTCTTTGTTGCGGACCAAACAAAGACAGTTGAGCATGTTTTAGGCCAACTCAGATTGGCCCTTGCTGAAAGACTGCATCTTGTACCTGACAATGAGTTTGTGTTTGCCTGGGTAGTTGATTTCCCGATGTTTGAATATGATGAGGATGAGCAACGATTGAAGGCTCACCATCACCCTTTTACTATGCCCCAGCATGAATCCATACCTCTGCTTGACAGCGATCCTCTCCTGGCCAAGGCCTATGCCTACGACTTGGTCATAAATGGCGTCGAAGTGGGTGGTGGCAGTCTGAGAATTCATGATCGCAATCTGCAGGAACGAATGTTTCGGTTGCTCGATATTGGTCCGTCCCAGGCCAAAGAGAAGTTCGGCTTTCTCTTGGATGCTTTTGATTACGGAGCGCCTCCCCATGGCGGTTTGGCCTTTGGGCTTGATAGGCTGGTGATGCTTTTGGCCGGCTGCGATTCTATCAGAGATGTAATTGCCTTCCCTAAAACCCAGGCTGGTACTTGTCTGTTGACCGGTGCACCCGATACAGTTTCTGATGATCAACTAAAGGAGCTAAATCTTAGACTACGGTGATCAAACTGGGCATTTATTACTGCTTGGACATATTGCTCAAGCATTGGCCCTATGCTAGAATTTAACTGTAAGCTCTACCTTGTGCGTGTTTACAAGCTTTATTTGAGCCAACAGTTCAAAATAGGGAGTTCCAACTCTTTTTGCAGCGCGCATGCCCGAAAGGGACCCGCAAAGCAGGAAGGCGAACACCCACCTGCGGAAGGGCAGGACTCTAAGGTATTGGAACACGGCTTGGTGGAGCTTTTTTCTGAAGCATTCTTTGCATTGACACTCTGCCTGGCGAGTAAAAACTCCGCTGTTCAACAGGACTTCCTAGATCGGGAATGCAACTCGATCCTCCACAGTCGTGCTATTATGTTAATGTGATTAGTAATGCGGCGAAATAGAGCGACTGTCTGCATTGGCTCCAAAAGAAAGATCCGCCGAATGGAATACAGGTTCCCAAGGTGCTCGTCGTAACGCTGGAGAACAATAGACGAGATGAGTTCAACCCTATTTCAGCAAAATCACAATCAAAGAGATGAGGATACCTATCCCCTGGCATGGAGGATGAGGCCCGCTACACTCGGCGAGTTCCTTGGCCAGGATCGTATTGTGGGCAAAGGTAGTGTTTTGCGCAGGGCTATTGAGGACGATACTCTGAGTTCAATCATCTTATGGGGGCCTCCGGGATCGGGCAAAACCACGCTGGCAAAAATCATTTCAAACTTGACCAAAACGAATTTTGTTGAGATCAGTGCGGTAACATCAAAGGTCGCTGAGGTGCGAGACCTTATTGACCAAGCGAAGGAACGATTGCAGCTTCAAAAGCAAAGGACCACGCTTCTGATCGATGAGATCCACCGGTTCAACAAAGCTCAGCAAGATGCGCTACTTCCGGCGGTTGAGGACGGCACGATCATCTTAATTGGCGTTACAACCGAAAATCCGTATTTTGAGGTCAATTCCCCCCTCATTTCGCGGTCGAGGGTCTTCGTTCTCGAAGCGCTTTCAACCAGCGACATACTGGTCATTTTGAAGAGAGCACTGTCCCACAGGGAAAAAGGCCTGGCAAAGTACCAGCCCGAGGTGGAAGAAGAGGCGTTGAAGTTTATCGCAGAGATGTCGCAGGGAGACGCACGTCAGGCTTTGAATGCATTGGAAATGGCGGTTATGACAACCGAGCCTGATACAGGCGGTGCGAGAAAGATCACGGTGGCGATCGCGCGCGACGCTACGCAAAATAGAGCCATTATCTATGACCGCGACGGAGATTCACACTATGATATAGCATCCGCCTTTATCAAAAGCATCAGAGGATCCGATCCTGATGCGGCCCTCTATTGGCTTGCGAGGATGATTCTTGGGGGAGAGGACCCAAAATTCATCGCTAGAAGAATGATAATAGCTGCATCCGAAGATATTGGTCTGGCAGATTCAAGGGCGCTGGAGGTTGCAGTGGCGGCTGCGAGGGCGGTGGAATTTGTGGGGCTACCGGAGGCAAGAATTAATCTGGCCCATGCAGTCATTTATCTGTCTACCGCCCCAAAAAGTAATTCGGTTATCAGGGCCATTGATGGGGCTCTGAACAGTGTAAAAGACGGGCGGAATAGTCCCGTGCCCAAGCATTTGAGGGACTCTCATTATCCTGGAGCTAAGAAGTTGGGTCACGGAAAAGGATACAAATATCCACACAATTATCAAGACGGGTACATCCATCAGGATTATCTGCCAGGCGACCTGACGACAGAGGAGTATTATGCGCCGTCGTCTCACGGGGATGAAAAGAGAATCAAGGATTATATTGAAAACCTGGCAAAAGAGAATGATTCCCTTCAGTAGCAGCAAGAACAGCTATCTAGGAGAACGCGAGGCGACTCGCATACCACTCGATGTGTCACACCGCGCACTTAATGGTCGGGGGGATGGGTGAGCGTCGTTAGGAATTATGTTAGAATCTTCTAGAAATGCCAATGGTGGGAGGTAAAGCTGTGAACTCTTATTTTTGGCTATATATCTTCTTGGCGGTATTGGCGGCGGTGGTGGTCTTTTTTATAAGTTTGGCGCTGTTACGCCTGGCCAGAACTTTGGATAGCACCAATTCATTGATAGTGGACGTTCGGACCCAGTTGGCCCCGTTGATGACTGAGCTGCGTGTGGCTATTGAGCAGATAAACAATGAGCTTGATACAGTTGATGACATTGTTCAGTCGGTTCATGAAGCGGGTGAGAGGGTGACTGCAACAGCAACGGTGGTGCAAAAGCTTATTTCGTCTCCGCTCATAAAGATCGCCAGTTTGTCAGCAGGTGCCAAAGCGGCATTAAATGCGTTGCTGCATAAGCAAAAACAACAGAAGGATTAACAGGTGGGGCAACTAATAACAGGGACTTATTGCCTCACACAGAACGACAGAGAACTACTATGATATAGGAATGCTGGACTAGTCTGATTCTCTTCAAAATGGGATTTTTTGAAGGACTGTGTGGTCCGGATCCGGCACATAGGAATCTTAATCCGAGAGTAGAATTTCAACCAGAATAGGTGGGAAGCACCGAGTGCAAAAGTTGACTGAGGAGACTGTGCAAAAGCTGCAAAGATCGGGCATTGCAGTCTGGGCAGTTCTGGGAATAATTGCATTGGCCATTGGCCTGTTTCTTCTAATCGCGCATCTGAGACAGATCTTTGCCCTTTTCTTCTACACCATAGCGATTGTATATATTCTTAGCCCGCTTGTTGATTTCATTGAATCAAAAGGAGTGCCTAGGCTCGCAGCCGTTGCTATCACCTATTTGGCCGTTATGCTGTTGATCACGCTGTTGTTGCTTTATCTGATTCCGATCATCATAAGTCAGGGTGTACAATTTGTGGAGAAATTTCCAGGGAACCTTGAAAGCGAGATTGAGTTCTTGCAGACCTGGAAGGGCAGACTGATTGAACTGAGAGTGCCGCCGTCCGCGGTTAGATTACTAGAGCAACTGCTCGACCAGTTGAGGGCAAGTGGTCTGGCTCTGCTTTCCTCTGTTCCGGGCGTAACTTTGAACGTCTTTTCTGTTGTTTTCTATCTGATACTGGCTCCAGTCCTGGCTTTTTATCTGCTAAAGGATTTGGACAAGGTCAGGCAGACAATGATCGACCTTATTCCTGCTGCATACCGCACTACTGCAATCGAAATCTTGGAAAAAGTTGACCAGGTGTTGAGCGGATTCTTAAGAGGGCAATTTCTGGTGGCGCTCTCACTGGGTGTCCTGACCAGCATCATTTTTACTGTGATAGGGATTGATTTTTCGATAGTCCTCGGAATGCTTGTGGGTATTCTGAACATAATCCCGTATTTTGGGCCGATTATGGGAGGACTTATAGCCGTGGTCGTGGCCTTTTTTAAAGCCCCCATACTGGCTTTGTGGGTGATTCTGGCAATGTTCGCAGTCAGCATAGTTGATGCGACTCTTATATCGCCCGGTATCATGGGACAGCAAGTAGATCTGCATCCGGTGCTGGTTGCATTTGCTATATTAATTGGGGGCGCCCTACTGGGTCTATTGGGCGTCTTTATTGCAATTCCCGTTGCTGCTGTGGGCAAGGTCATTGTTTATTATTTCACGCAACGTGCAGACGAGATACAGGCAATTGCCGAGTATGAAGGTGAAGCTAAATGAGAAGTGCAGAGATCAGGCAGAGGTTTCTTACCTATTTTGAAAATCGAGGACACAAGATCGTTCCGAGTTCCTCGCTTGTGCCTGATGACCCCAGCTTGTTACTCACCACTGCAGGAATGGTTCAATTCAAGCCTATTTTCCAGGGCGAGGCGAAGGTGGACTATAGCAGAGCCGCTTCATGCCAGAAATGTGTTCGCACAACAGACATTGATGAAGTTGGGCACACGGCCAGGCATTTGACATTTTTTGAGATGTTGGGCAACTTTTCTTTTGGGGACTACTACAAGAGGGAAGCGGCAAGTTGGGCCTGGGAGCTATTGACCGAAGATCTAAAAATGGACGCAGAACGGTTTTGGATAACCATTTACGTGGATGACGACGAAGCTTTTCAGGTTTGGACTGAAGACGTCGGCATTGCAGAGGATCGAATCGTGCGGCTGGGAGAGAGCGATAATTTTTGGTCGGCCGGCCCCACTGGGCCCTGTGGTCCCTGTTCAGAATTATTGTATGATTTGGGGGAAGAGAGGGGCTGCGGAAAGGATACCTGTGCGCCCGGCTGTGATTGCGACCGTTTCTTGGAAGTATGGAACCTGGTGTTTATGCAATATGAGCGGGATGAAGCTGGAAAGCTGAGCCCATTACCAAAGAAGAATATTGACACGGGCATGGGTTTGGAGCGGGCTGCCTCAATTCTGCAGGGAACCGAGACCAATTTTGAGACGGATTTGATTCTTCCGGTTTTGCGCAAGGGGGCTGTTCTAGCCAAGATCAAGTACGAACCAGCCAGCAAAGAGTCAGTTCCTCTAAAGATAATTGCCGATCATGCAAGAGCTGTATGCTTTTTAATCAGTGACGGAGTATTGCCCTCGAATGAGGGACGAGGGTATGTGTTACGCCGTCTTATTAGACGAGCAGTGCGATTCGGCAGGTTATTAGGGATTGAAAAGATATTCTTATCCGAGATAGTGGCTGAAGTTGTCCATTTAATGAGCGATACCTATCCTGAGATTGATGAAAACAAAGATTTCATCTATAAAGTGTGTGAGAGCGAGGAAGAGCGGTTTTCACATACACTGAAATCGGGACTGCATGTGCTTGCGGACATTATCTCCGATGCCAAGAAGAAAGAGTTGACCGAAATAGGCGGCGAAGCGGTCTTTCAACTTTATGATACCTATGGTTTTCCTCCAGAATTGACCAAAGAGATAAGCTCTGAAGAAGGCCTGGAGATAGACTCCGCGCAATTCGATCAAATGATGGAGGAGCAGAGGACAAAAGCCAGAGCAGCTTGGAACAGCAAGGTAGCCTCAGCCGATAGCCAAGCCGCGGAAGCCTATACTGAAGTGTACGACAGATTTGGTGAAAGCGACTTCGTGGGCTACGAATTTGATTCGGTCAGGACCGATCTGCAGGCCATAATAAAGCAGGGCGTAGTGGCACCTAGGGCTGAAAAAGGCGACCTTGTCGAGGTGGTATTGGCAAAGACACCGTTTTATGCGGAAATGGGTGGGCAAGTCGGAGACAAAGGATCCATCCGCGGAACGAACGGTATAGTAGAGATTGAAGATACTTTTTCACCATTACCGCAGATGATTGTTCACAGAGGCCTGGTTAGCAAAGGAATTATCCAATCGGATGAGCAGGTTGAAGCCACCATTGATATACAGCATCGCAAGCTTGTAAGTCGTAATCACTCAGCGACCCACTTGCTTCAATGGGCTCTTCGCCAGGTCCTGGGTGAACACATCAGGCAATCCGGTTCTTATGTGGATGCAAAGCGTTTTCGGTTTGACTTCACCCACATTTCTGCACTAAATACTGATGAGCTGAAAAGAATAGAGCATCTGGTAAACAGAAAGATTTTTCAAGGAAATGCTGTTAAGTGCTATATAACTTCGCTGGATTTTGCGAAGGAGAGCGGCGCAATTGCTTTGTTCGGGGAGAAGTATAGTGATTTTGTTAGAGTCGTTGAGATGGGCAATTTCAGCCGTGAGCTGTGCGGCGGAACCCATGTTGGAAATACAAGTGAGCTAGGACTTTTTAAACTGCTGAGCGAGGGTAGTGTAGGGGCTAACTTGCGACGAATTGAAGCCGTGACCTCCGTTGAAGCTTTGAACTTGGTGTATGAGGAGGAAGAAAAGCTGAATCAAGTGGCGGCTCTGCTGAAGGTTGACACTGAAGATGTACTTGACAGAGCCAACAACGTCTTGTCGCAATTGAAGAGCCTGGAAAAGGAAATCGACAGTCTGAAATGGCGTTTCATGGGCGACGAATTGAGCAAACTTGAATCTTCAGCAAGAACTCTGGATGGGTTCAAAGTAATACTGGAGAAAGTTGAAGCAGATAGCTTGGAAGATCTCAGGAGATATGCAGATCTGATAAGAGACAAAATGGACAATGTGATAATTGTGCTCGCAGCCTCCCACGGAAATAAAGCCTTTTTGGTTTCGGCCGGCTCCAAGCAGGCGGTCAAGCAGGGATTTCATGCAGGCCAGCTGCTGAAGGAGATTTCCTCTCTTGTAGATGGTGGTGGTGGCGGTCGCCCAGAACTTGCGCAGGCAGGAGGCAAGGATCCAGATAAGATACCCAAAGCGCTTGAGAGATCTTGGTATTCCATAAAGAAAATGGTGCATTCCTAGATGTAGAGGTCGCCTGCGTGGGGCACTATAGGACGGTGTACATGCCAAAGAACAATGCTCTGTTCCTTCCCTTGTATCGTGCAATAGAAAACCTAAGTTAAGATATAAAGATATGCGAATACTTGCTCTAGATGTGGGAGACAAAAGAATAGGTGTCGCTATTTCGGACCAGACTGGCAACATTGCCAGAGCACTGACCACCATCAATCAGGAAGAACAAAATGTGCTGGATAAACTGCGGAGCCTGATCCAGAAATACCAAATCGACAATATCATCGTAGGTTTGCCTCTGAAAAGCGATGGGACCCTGGGCGATCAAGCTTTGAAGGCCCAGAGATTTGCTGAGAGCCTGAAGAAGGAAACCGCCGTACCGATATTGGTGTGGGACGAGAGGTTTACCTCCGTTCAGGCGGAAAAGGCATTGCTAACAATGAATCTACGGAGAAGGAAGAGGAAATCTGTAATTGACCAAGTTTCTGCTTCGCTGATTCTCCAAAGCTACTTGGATCATTTGAAAAACGAAAAAAGCAGTTGAGAATATTTTGAGAACAGGACCACAGAAAGCAAAATCCAAAACAATGGCGACAACGGGGATTATAGCAGCATTCATGCTCTTTTTGGTGATACTAGTGTCATATTGGGCGCTGATCAAGCCCCCCGAGGGCCAAGCTCATATCGGGATACATATAAAACCCGGTAGCACGGCTGAGGAGATAGGTCGCTCGCTGAAGGAAAAACAGGTAATCAGGAGTCCCTGGGTTTTCGCGATTACAGCTCAGTGGAAGGGACAAGAGAAATTCACTTCCGGTAACTATGTTCTACGGCAAGGCATGAGCGTATCTGGAGCGTTGGAGAGACTTGCGGCAGGACCAATAATCACTGAATATACAGTTACTATTCCTGAAGGATTTACGATTGAGCAGATAGTCGAGAGACTGTCCAATGAAACAAAGATTGATTCGGCCGAGTTTGCCAGACTTGCCAAGACGGGCGCAAAAGATCAGCATTTTAGAAGATATGAGTTCCTGAGTGCCAATCCGAACGTGACCTTGGAGGGACATCTTTTTCCCAAAACCTACACCATTACAGAAAACACCAGCGCGAAAGATCTTGTCAAGCTAATGCTGGATCAATATGAAAAAGAGGTCTCCGGTCTTGCGATGGATACTGCTCGATCCGATCTGAGCAGTCACCAAATTCTGACAATTGCTTCTCTGATTGAGGCGGAAGCAAAAGTGGGCGAAGAGCGCCCGCTTATTTCGGCTGTAATCTATAATCGTTTAAGCAACAACATGAGGTTACAGATCGACGCCACTGTCCAATACGCATTGCCAGAAAGAAAAGAAAAACTGACTGGTCAGGATCTAAAAATCGATTCGCCATACAACACTTATCTACATGAGGGTCTTCCTCCTGCACCAATATGTAATCCAGGTTTGGATTCCATCAAATCCGCTATCTCTCCAGCGCAGGTTAATTATCTCTACTATGTCTTGACCGGTCCTGATGGCAAGCATACATTTACCGATTCGTACCAAGAGTTTCTCGATCAGAAGAAGGGGTCAAAAACTCGTTGAGCTCAAAGGACGAGATCCGTGTCAAAGAACAGGCAAAAACCCGAGCTACTATCACCAGCAGGCAGCATTGAGAAACTAAAGCACGCAGTTGTCTATGGAGCAGATGCAGTCTATATCGGAGGCAAGGATCTGAGCCTTCGTTCAGCTGCAGACAATATGGATCTGAAAGACCTGCGTGAGGGCATACATTTTGCCCATGAGAGAGGCGTAAAGGTTTATGCAGCCTTGAATGTGTTTGCCCACAATGATCACTTAATGGTATTGGGCGATCGCGTCGATGAGATGGTGAATGCAGGGATTGATGGAGTGATAGTAAGCGATCCAGGTGTTTTTGATTTCATAAGGAGCAGTTTTCCCAAATTGCCGATTATCATTAGCGTCCAGGCCAATGTAACAAATCGCCATTCGGCAATTTTTTGGGAGCGGCTCGGAGCAAAACGAGTGACTTTAGCTCGAGAATTGGCGCTTTCGGAGATAAAGGAAATAGTCGAGGCGACCGATATTGAGACGGAAGTCTTTGTGCACGGAGCAGTCTGCATTTCCTATTCGGGGAGATGCCTCCTCAGCACATATATGGCGGATAGGGACGCAAACCAGGGTAACTGTGCTCATAGCTGCCGGTGGAAGTACTATTTGATGGAAGAAAAGAGGCCGAACCAACTCTATCCTATCTTGCAGGATGACCAGAGCACTTATATTCTCAGCTCGCGGGATCTTTGTCTGCTTGCGGCAGTTCCGGAACTGATTTCGGCCGGAGTTGCCAGTCTTAAGATCGAAGGAAGAATGAAGAGCCTCCATTATGTCTCGGTGGTAACACGTATATACCGTGAAGCGATTGACAGATATTGGCAGGAACCGACTTCCTTTCAAATTGATGATGAGTGGAGAAAGGAATTGCATAAAGTCAGCCATAGGGAATATGTGGAGGGTTTTATATCAAGTCAGGAGGGCACACAGTGTCCGCCCACCTACTTAAGCAATGCGGATTTTGTGGGTATCGTAAAAAGCTGGGATTCAGCGAGTTCTTCTGCTCTGATCGGAATAAGAAACCGTATCTTTGAAGGTGAGCTGCTCGAGGTCTTCACGCCGGCAGGAGAGTCCGAACCAATCCGAATCAAGCATCTTCGAAAGGCGGAGGATGATTCCGGTTTGCTGTCCGCTCATGCCAATTTTGATGTGTATATATGCTCAAAACCATTGCCTGAATTCTCGATCCTTCGAAGGGTCAAGGGGTGAGACATCGAAATGCTCTTGGACCGCTTCTGCCCAGGCATTTTCTATGATTCTATCTATGAAATTGACCTACATCACCTAAAAGAGAAAGGTATCAAAGGTCTGATAATTGATTTTGACAATACCTTGGTGGAAAGAGGAACTGAAACTGCTCCCCAACCGCTTTACGATTGGCTGGAAGAAGTGAAGCAAGCTGGCTTTCATGTTTGCATAGTCTCCAACAACTTAAGACGCAGAATCGGCAACGTAACACAGTCTTTGGAGATACCACTGGTAGCCAGCGCAGGCAAGCCCCGGAGCAAAGCATTTCACGAAGGAATGAAGGTCTTGAAGACATGCAGTTCTGAGACGGCAGTCATAGGAGATCAGCTCTTTACCGATGTCTTCGGAGGAAATAGACTTGGCCTGCTTACTATTCTAGTACCACCGGTAGGCACTCAGGAGATGGTTCACACTAAACTTTTGAGATATTTAGAGCGATTAATAATTAAACGACTTCGCAAAAGGAAGATGCTTATTCACATTTAGGCGGAAAGCTTTGAGGGGCGGCTCTGTCTGACCAAGCAATTTAAGACAAGGAAACCACAGTGAGCCAGTCCAGCACCAAGTTGGAGGACATTCTAATTGATGCTGGTCTCGTAACCGCGGACCAGATCAAAGAGGCCCTCAAATCTAGAAATGATAAATCAATAGGCCGGAGATTGGTTGAACTGGGCTATGCCTC
Source organism: uncultured Actinomycetota bacterium (assembly GCA_964347095.1). Taxonomy (GTDB): domain Bacteria; phylum Actinomycetota; class Aquicultoria; order Subteraquimicrobiales; family CAYFXD01; genus CAYFXD01. The sequence goes on from CAYFXD010000004.1 coordinate 19,322, forward strand.
AGAAACCGATATTGCTGCCGTTGTTGCCAAGAGCATGAATCTCCCGTTCCTGGATCTATCCAATTACGAAATTGATCCGGGGGCTGCTACTGTCATCTCAGAAGAACTAGGTCGCCGTTATCAAGTATTACCGATCGGCTTTGATGAAGACAAATTGGTCGTAGCTACCAGTGATCCCGCCAATGTATTTGCCATCGATGACCTGCGTATAGTCACAGGCTATGATATCAGCGTAGTAGTCTGCACAGAGGCTGACTTGATGTCTGCCATTGGGCGCTTTGCTCAAATTGACAAAACGGTCGAGGAAGTCATTGAGACAGTCGATGAAGAACAAATCGTCTCCGCAACAGAAGAGGAGCAAAGTGCAGAAGAGGCGCCCATAGTTAAACTTGTGAATCTAATCATTACCGATGCAGTCCGCGATGAAGCAAATGATATTCATCTGGAGCCCCAAGAAAAAGACGTCAGAGTAAGGTATCGTGTGGATGGTGTGCTCCATGAGGTATTGAGAGCGCCCAAGCAAACTCAAGCAGGTATGATAGCCCGCATCAAGATCCTTGCTGGCATGGATATTGCCGAGAGAAGAGTCCCCCAAGATGGGAGATTCGGTCTGACCATAGAGAACAAGGCAATAGACTTCAGGGCCGCCACATTGCCGACAATCCATGGCGAAAAAATCGTGCTTAGGCTTCTTGAAAAGGAAAACGTCTTATTAGACCTGGAAGAACTGGGCTGGGATGCATACTTTATCGAGCAGTTCGAATTATTGAAATCCCCGGATACTATACCCGCCAGGATTACTTCCAAACAAAGG
>CAYFXD010000005.1:0-5654 GCA_964347095.1 uncultured Actinomycetota bacterium
TCTGGCTCCGCAGCTAAGCCGGTAAAGCAGCCATGGAAACAACTGATTAATGAAATGGGCGGATTCTATGAGAGTCTTATTGAGGATCTGCTGGCATGCTCCAAGAGGGTGGTGGCGGTTCCTCCTTTGCTGGTGGGCGAGGATCCTGCAAGTGCCTACAACAAGGTGCTTGACCTAGTGGCCCTTAGCATACAAAGACTGGTGGGTCAATATGAACAGGCTGAGTTCTTGGACATGAGGTCTGTGTTTATAGAAAAGATTGTGCAAGAAAGTGCCCAGAGTCCCGATTCCAACAAGCAGGCACCCAAGAGTGATTCAGATGTCTCAAAAGCGGGTGATGCGATCACCGGTTGGCGAGGTCGGTTGCATTTCACCATAGACGGCGTTCATCTGAGCAAAGCGGGAGCCGAACTGGCCGCAAAAACTCTCCTGAAAAGGATCAAAATCATTTCAAAAGCACTTTGCTAGATCGTTGGCTAGCTGGGTGTGTTTGGGGTTCGTCCAATCGAGTCTCGTACACCATTTATCTATGTGTTGTGTTCTGTCGAGAGTCAAGAACTGAGGATCATAGATCAAGCATCGAGAGGCAGGAATCCATGCAATCAGTGGAAGAGGTCCTAAGTAGGCTCAAAGAAAAAAGCAGGCCCGACCAATTGCCCAGGATGGCTAGGTGCGGAATGGCTGTCAACAACAGACTCGGCGTTTCCATCCGGAGATCCGAGGGCTGGCAAAGCAACTGGGGAAGGACCGCTCCCTGGCACTTTCCCTATTTGAGACGGGTATGTCCGAAGCGATGATCCTCGCAGCGCTAATTGACATTGCCGATCAGGTTACAGAGGAGCAGATGGATGCATGGGTCAAGAGTTTTAATTCCTGGGATATCTGCGATCAAGTGTGCATGAACCTTTTCGACAAAACGTCCTTGGCATGGAAGAAAGTCCGCGAATGGGCAAAAAGTGAAGAAGAACATGTCAAACGTGCTGCTTACTCGCTTGTCGCTTGTTTGGCGTGGCACAATAAAGAAGCCAACGACGATGACTTCATCAAGCTCATTCCAGTCATCATGGATGGAGCAGCTGATATGCGGAATCCGGTCAAGAAGGCTGTAAGCTGGGCTCTTAGAAATATCGGGAAACGCAATCCCAGACTCAACAAAGTAGCGTTGGAAACTGCGAATCAGCTAAGGGAGATGGATTTCAAACCTGCTAGGTGGATAGCCTCCGATGCTATTCGAGATCTAACCAGTGATGCCACCAAAAGGAGGCTGTCAAGAGACTAATTGCCAGCACATAAAAGCAGCACGCTCCCTATAATGCTATGGGAGCTTGCTGCATCGCCAGTATTGCTTGCTCTGCTTTTCCTGTGAAAAGCACTCTTTTCTGCTTGTTCCCCTGATAATTCTGCCAAAATGGCCCATGCTGACTATGTAGATGCCATTGACATCACTTTTTCGGTGAGCTTTTGCTGCTCCAGCGAGGGCTCCATGATGGAAACAATATTCCCCTCACTGTCCTTGAACCAGGCTGATTTGCCGGATTCATCAGTGGCCACGCCATTGACGGTCTTTAGATACGGCAGGTCATATTCCTCAAACATCATGCCCATGTTCCTTAGCTCTTGCATTTGTTGCTCCAGATTGTCGACCATGAATACTAGTTGAGTTAGGTCGCACTGCCAGGCGGGCCGCTGATACACGACGAACATGGTTCCGCTTCCCGCTCTGACCATTGCTGCATCCCCGGACGCTGTTTTTGCTGCCTCGAGGCCTAGCTTTTCCTTGTAGAAACTAATCGCGCGGTCAATGTCTAGCGCTGGCAGGATTCCGGCTACTCGGCTGTTTGTCAGCATTTCTTCTTCACCACCTTTGTTGTCTTCTCGCAGTCTGATTCTCACTTTGACTACTGGTAATCAAAGAAACTACTCCAATCGTAACCGATGTGTGCCCGATGTGAACTAGAGGAAGACTCTGTTTTTGACGCAATTTCTCCAGGTTTTGTCTTGTTCACCGTTGCAGCGTAGACAGTAGGAATATAGGGTGGATGTGCCCAGGTCACCGAGCATCAGTGCTTGAAAAGGATCTCGCTGAGCGGCTTTATCTGCCGTGTTCCTGTCAGCTCGGAAGACTCTGATGTCGTGCAAAAACCTAGCTGTTCGCTGGGTTGGACGTTTAATACGCAGAACTCATCCAGTAGGAGCGAAATGCTCACAAAAAGTCAATAACAGCGTTGCTTGAGGAGATGTGCTGCTTCGAATCAAAGGATTGAGACGGCAAGAGCCGAGGATATGAAGAATCTTTTTCAAGAAATGTCGCTATGGTAGCTCTGGAGGGGTCGCACGCTGCCTCCTGCTGCCAGGTATGCGGCAATGCCATTTGCCGTGGCGAGAGCGGCAGCGGTTGTGGTGATATAGGGTATCCTATACTTGATAGCTGCTTTTCGGATATAGGAGTCATCATATTGGCTCTGCTTGCCAATCGGTGTGTTGATAATAAGGTTGATCTGTCCGTTTTTTATCTCATCAACGATGTTCGGGCGTCCTTCGTGCACTTTGAGTATCAGCTCGGATTCGATGCCGCTTTGACCCAGGAAATTCCGGGTGCCGTTGGTTGCTTTGATCTTGAAGCCGAGCTTTGAAAGCTGCTTGGCTGCCTCAAGGATACCCGCTCTATCCTGCTCAGATACAGTAATTAAAACAGTACCGTTTGAGGGCAGCGGCTGCTGTGTGGCCTCCTGAGCTTTGAAAAACGCAAGACCAAAAGAATCAGCTAAGCCCAAGACTTCACCGGTGGAGCGCATCTCAGGTCCCAAGATAGGATCGACCTCGGGAAACATATTAAAAGGGAAGACTGCTTCTTTGACACCGAAATGTGGGATCTCCCGCGACTGCAAGTTGAGCTCAGAAAGTTTCTTACCAAGCATTAGCTGGGTAGCAAGGTTAGCCATCTGGATGTTGCAGACTTTGGAGACCAAAGGCACAGTTCGGGAGGCTCGAGGATTAGCTTCCAGGACATAGACGACGTCATCAGCTATGGCGTACTGAATGTTCATCAGACCTACGACATTGAGTTCAGTTGCTATTTTTTTGGTGTATTCACTGATGGTTCGAATATGTGCGTCAGAAATGTTGACTGGCGGGATCACACAGGCGGAGTCGCCTGAATGGATTCCTGCCAGTTCAATGTGCTGCATGACCGCCGGAACGAAGGCATCGGTTCCATCCGCAACGGCATCGGCCTCAGCTTCGATCGCATTTTCCAGGAATTTGTCGATCAGGATGGGCCGCTCAGGCGAGACGTCAACCGCCTGGGCCACGTACCGTTTGAGCATGTCCTCATCGCGGACTACCACCATAGCTCGTCCGCCCAATACATAGGACGGCCTTACCATCAATGGATATCCGATATCAGTGGCTATCGTGAGTGCCTCCTCCAAGGTGCTGGCCATTCCTGAATCCGGCTGAGGTATGTTCAGCTTGCGCATCACTTGGCGGAAGCGGTCTCGGTCCTCGGCAAGATCAATGGTCTCGGGGGAAGTACCGATGATCTGGACACCGGCTTCTCCCAGCTCGTTGGCTATGTTTAGGGGCGTCTGGCCGCCAAATTGGACGATGACACCCTCGGGCTTCTCTTTCCAGTAAATGCTTAGCACGTCTTCCACGGTCAGCGGTTCAAAATATAGTTTATCTGAGGTGTCATAGTCTGTAGAGACCGTTTCAGGGTTACAATTAACCATAATTGACTCAAATCCCATTTCACGGAGGGCAAACGCAGCATGCACGCAACAGTAGTCAAACTCGATCCCCTGCCCGATACGGTTTGGCCCTCCCCCAAGCACCATGATCTTGCGTCTGTCGCTGGTTGCGACCTGATCTGGAGCGTTGTACGTGGAGAAGTAGTAGGCAGCGTTGTCAACACCACTCACTGGCAAAGGTTCATATGCATGCACAAGATTCAATGAGATGCGGCGCTCTCTGATCTTCTTTTCCGGCATGCCTAGTAGCATAGCCAGGTACCGATCGGAGAATCCATCCTTTTTGGCTTGGACCAGCAGTTCGTCGGGCAGTTTTTTGCCTGCATATCGAAGTATCTCCTCCTCCAGATCAACAAGCTCCTTCATTTGCTCGATAAACCAGGGCTTGATGCAGGTTTTCGCATACAGTTCATCAACGGTTGCTCCTTTTCGGAGTGCTTCGTACATAATGAACTGCCGCTCGCTTGTCGGCTCTTTTAGCAGTTCCATCAATTCGTCCAGCGGTTTCTGATGGAAGTCTTTGGCAAAGCCCAATCCATAGCGGCCTATTTCCAGGCTCCGGATGGATTTATGGAAGGATTCTTTGTAGGTCTTTCCGATGCTCATGACCTCCCCGACGGCCCGCATCTGGGTACCCAATTTGTCCACTGCATCTTCGAATTTCTCAAAAGCCCAGCGCGCAAACTTCACCACAACGTAATCGCCCCACGGCGCATATTTCTCAAGAGCGCCCTCTCGCCAATAGGGGATTTCGTCCAGGGTGAGGCCAGCTGCTAGTTTCGATGAGATAAATGCAATGGGAAAACCAGTTGCTTTTGATGCCAGCGCCGAAGAACGCGAGGTTCTGGGATTAATCTCAATCACCACCACGCGCCCTGTTCTGGGGTCGTGAGCAAACTGAATGTTGGTACCTCCGATTACCTGGATGGCTTCCACAATGTCATATGAGTATTTCTGAAGTTTTTTCTGCAGCTCTTGGGAGATGGTCAGCATAGGAGCCGTGCAGTAGGAGTCGCCGGTGTGCACGCCCATCGCATCAACATTCTCAATAAAGCATACCGTTATCATCTGGTTCTTGGCATCTCGCACCACCTCTAGTTCGAGTTCTTCCCAGCCCAAGACGGATTCTTCAATCAGTACTTGTCCAACCAGACTGGCGTTGATACCCCGACTGGCAACTGTCCGCAGCTCTTCTACGTTGTATACCAAACCCCCACCGGTTCCGCCGAGGCAGTAGGCGGGACGGACGACCACCGGATAGCCTAGATCGGCTGCGATGCTTTCTGCATCTTGCACGCTGTAGGCAATTTCGCTTTTTGGCATATCAATACCCAGACGGTTCATAGTCTCCTTGAAAGCGAGTCGATCCTCTCCCCGCTTGATCGCATCAGCTCCCACACCAATGATCTTGACCTCAAACTTGTCAAGCACACCGCTCCGAGCAAGCTCCGATGAGAGATTAAGCCCGGATTGTCCACCTAGATTTGGAAGCAGCCCGTCCGGCCGTTCCTTTTGGATTATTTCTTTCATGGTGTGCAGGTTGAGCGGCTCTATGTACGTGGCATTTGCCATAACCGGATCGGTCATGATGGTTGCCGGATTGGAGTTGACTAGGACAATTTCATAGCCAAGCTCACGGAGGGCTTTGCAGGCTTGAGTACCGGAATAGTCGAATTCGCAGGCTTGACCGATAATAATTGGCCCCGATCCAATGATCATCACTTTGCGCACATCATCTCTTCTTGGCATGTAGCATCTCCTATCAGCTGTTCTTTGATTTACCAAAAAAGGACGAAGACGATTGGCTCCTACGGGATTATAGCAGTTCTTTGCGGAGTCCGTGAAGCAACTTCTTTACGGTTGATAGGTATGAATGCTGCTTTCTGCTGACTTGGATACTTGATC
>CAYFXD010000006.1:0-14347 GCA_964347095.1 uncultured Actinomycetota bacterium
CGAAAGCGATCAAAACTATATCAGAAACTCAACCAAAGTAGTCATCGACGCATATAATGGCAAAATGACCTTCTATGTACTCGATAAGGCTGATCCTCTGCTAGGCAGTTATCGCAGGATTTTTCCCAATCTGTTTGTAAGCTTCGATAAGCTCTCCAACGATCTGGAAAAGCACTTGAGGTATCCACAAGACCTCTTTGAGATCCAAACTCAGATGTATGCAGCGTATCACATGCAGGATCCTCAGGTCTTCTACAATAAAGAAGATCTTTGGAATATACCCAAAGAGATCCTTGAAGGATCGGAAACCACCGTGGAGCCCTACTACATCATCATGAAACTTCCAGGATTTAAAGACCCGGAAGAATTCATCATTATGATGCCGTTTACTCCGACAAACAAGGATAACATGATTTCGTGGATGTGTGCCAGGTGCGACCAGCCCAACTATGGAAAGCTTTTGGTTTATAAGTTTCCGAAGCAGAAGTTAGTATTTGGTCCGGTTCAGATTGAGGCCCGCATTGATCAAGATCCTCAAATATCGGAGCAGTTCACGCTATGGAGTCAAAGCGGATCCAAGGTCATTCGAGGCAATCTTCTAGCGATTCCAATTGAGGAATCACTACTCTTTTTTGAACCGATCTACCTCCAGGCAGAGCGAACTGAGCTTCCCGAGCTCAAGCGGGTTATTGTAGCCTTTGGAAACAGAATTGCTATGGAAGAGACCCTCGAGGCAGCAATTGAGCAAGTATTCACCGGAGAAGTGACCGAAGCCAAAGAAGAAATGCCCAAGGAGGCTCCGGCGACCAAACCCTCTATCGCCAATCTGATCCAAGAGGCCGCAGATCATTTTGAAAAAGCCCAAGAGCATCTTAAGGCAGGAGACTTTGCTGCCTACGGGGAAGAGATAGATTTGCTGGAGGAGGCATTGGCTGAACTGCAATCGATGTCTGAGAACCAATGATTGCTGGCACTGGCACGTTAGAACCGGATGCTCAGGTTAGGATACAAAGTCAAAACGCGCTCGATCTAATTGAGAATCCTGTATCAGGAATCCAGAACCCAGATTCGGCCAAGGCCTAGAACCGATGCATCATCTAGCAGCTAGAGCATTATCTATGCAAACACAACACAGGTGAGGAATTGGCTTCAAAGAAGAACCGCAGCAAGATCCTGGTCGGAATTATGCTTATCCTTTTGGGCATCTATTTCCTCCTGATTAATTTGGGTTTATGGCATGGACTTGCTGGCAACCTTTTCCTCATCGTTCTGGGAATCTCCTTCATTTGCGCGTTCTATATTTCAGGAAAGGCCGTGGGTTTCCTTATTCCTGGTCTGATTCTTGTGCTGGTCGGGATGGTCCTTGCCCTGCTGCAATCGGGTCTAATAGAGGAAAACAAGTTTTGGCCTCTGATTGTCACAGCGGTTGGCCTGGCTTTTGTTGTGGCGTATTTCTTGGCCACACGGGAGGAGGAGGCCTGGCCTCTGGTATTGGGAATCATTTTGCTGCTGGCCAGCGGAATGCTTCTTGCAACCACCTTTGGTATGCTGGATTGGGATTTCTGGCACCTGGCCGGATACTTTTGGCCGGTAGCCCTCATATTCTTGGGGATTTGGATACTTCTCAGGCCTCTGAAAAGCTGAGTTTCTTCGCTGCGGTCTTCCTTATGCAGCGTAGTTCCTGCACCAAAAAGAGTTCCCTCCATTTTTTGCTTGTTGCAGCGCGCGTAATCTTCGAGATAAAAAGCACTGTAAACTGTGAGCTAAATCACCGTGCGTCTGCTGTGCCGGATATATCTTGTATATACAAATTAAGACACATGCAAAGGCAATCCAGAGGAATGGGGGGAAGTCAATGTCTCAGTTAACAATCTACATAAAAGACAATTCGTATCAATGTGGAGAAGCAATTGACCTAGCTTCCCAGATAAAGCGACGGTTGCCTCAGATCGAACTAGAAATTATTAACATAGATCGCAGAAATGATGATAATGATATTGTGGTAAACGAGGAACCAGTGTTTGTCTTGGATCATGAGATACTTCACATTGGAAATCCTGATGAAGACGCTTTGGTTGAGGCGATATCAGGATTTGCACAAAGGCACCTGAATTAGGAATCAGCCCATAATCTGGGATTCGACGGCGATCTCAAATTACAATCACGTCTGATAAACGACAAAGGTTTTGGAGATCGCCGGAGAGTCCAGAATCGCGTCAGCTTATACAAATCCCAAATTACCAGTTAAGAATTCAAATCCATGCGTGTCGTCTTTGCGTGGTTTTTCTTTGCCCACATTCTCAACATCGCGGCTTGAAAACCATCGATCTTCTTTGATATTTCTTCATTTTTCCTTTTTCCCCTTTGATTCTTCGCAAAAAATTCTCTTGGCAAAGTAGATTTTATTGTTATTCTATTACTGGGACATTCCGGTAATTCGAGGATGACATTGCACGGAGGGGACAACATGACCAATGCAGAAATTGCAGTACTGGGGCTTGTCGCAGAAAAGCCAAGACACGGTTATGAGCTCAACAGGGCAATCAAGGAAAAGGGAATACGTTACTGGGCCGAGATAGGTTTCTCATCAATCTATTATGTTTTAAGCAGGCTGGAAGAGAAAGGCTTAGTTGAAAGCCGAATAGAGAGCCCAGGCTCAGTACCCGCTCGTAAGGTTTTTGCAGTGACCAAGCGAGGCAAAGAGCAGTTGAAAAGTTCGATAATGGAGATACTCTCTCATCCGAAGCGGAGATTCTCCGATGTGGATCTTGGAATGTCCAATCTGATGATTCTTACCAGGGAAGAAGCATTGGATTGTTTTAAATCATACTTGGATCATCTAATGGGTGAAGAATCGGAGCTTAAGGGTTTTTGGCAGACTCTGGGAGGAGAAGATCTGCCTTTCTACATGACCGCGCTTTTCACCAGGCCGCTTATGCATAGACAGGTTGAAATTGAATGGGTAAAAGAGTTTATTGACAAAATAGAGGCCCGGCCAGAGTGGATTGGCGCCCATAATCACAGTTGGCAATGAGCACATATGCTGCGAATTAAGAATGCAGATGGGGCAAGAGATGGTGAATAAGCTAACGGATTGCGTGGGAAAAAAGGAGATTGGATGGAACGCCCGAGCCTTTCGCTGAGTGCTCTTCTTACGCAAAGGCTACGCGTTTAGTTCCAGTCTCACCAGGAATCTACTTCTAGCAGTGGCCAAAGACATCTAGAAGGGGCAAGGTAGGTTCCTTACAACTATTGGCGGGGAGGATTTTGGCTGAATTTGTTGAAGTTATTTATGTCATTTCCAAGACATGCGTATTCTATTAGTTTAGAATAATAATTACGTCCCTTCATGATTTCCTGGAAATCGGGATGTACGTGTGGTTTGACTACTAGTAGGATGTTCTAATCTGTGGCAAGCAATGCGCGGCTAGGTGCGGTGCATAGAATGAACAAAAACGGAAACGGGCAAAACTGTTGGGACCTCAATCCTAATTGCCAGGCAAAAAAATGCAGCGAATCGCAAATGATTCACTGCCCTGCTAGAGAGGCAAAAAAAGTCTGTTGGCAGGTCGACTGGAAGATCGAAATGCAAGATCTGCCCGAGCAAGAAAAGAAATTCTGGCAAGGATTCTACTGCGTTGGCTGCAAGGATTGCCCCGTTTATGAAGTGTATCGAGAAGAAGTAGAAGATATGATAGACGAGATTGAAAAAGCGTAGGTGACATCCTCCGGCTTTCTTTTTTTCGCTGCGTTCAGTTTACTTCTGCCTTCCCATCGTCGGGCCTATTCGATAGCAAGGCATTTGGAGTAAGTTGGGTCTGATTTCTGCAGGGCGCTTATTGAGGCAAAGGTGGCCCATGGAAGATACCGCCAAATAAAATGCGTGTGCTCCCAGCCCCCACGTTTCTTGTTATTTCTTCTAGCAGGGCCAGCTCGATTTCGGTCTCAGGGGGATAGCTCAGACAGCAGCGGCGACGGCTACTGCTCAAACATTGTTCTCTGGAAAATCTAGCGGGGAAGGATTGTTTGTTTCTGGTCACCTCTCCGCAGCAGGCTGACGCAGCCAGTTGATCACCTATCATGATAAGTGGTGTAGAGTAATGTTGTGACTACCGGATTTTTGAATAGACTAAATTTCGGTTAACTCTCGTGGGGGACAGGACTTATAGATGTATGAGCCACGCACATACCGTAGTAGGATGATTGCCAAGGGTTTGGTCTCGTTCCGGGTTGTAATAAGAGAGACCGATCTGTATGTCAGCGCCTGCTCGGATCTGACCGAGGAAACGGAAGCAGCAGTAGTGAAGTACCGGCGTGATCTGGAGATGTTTATTGCCAAGCAGCCGGCCTTTCTTGAAAGTCTTAAGCCTTTTGACGTTCCGGATAGGGCACCTGACATTGTAAAGCGTATGGCGGAAGCCGCAAGAAAAGTAGATGTTGGGCCAATGGCTGCGGTTGCCGGGAGCATAGCTGAACTTGTGGGAAAAGAACTGAATAAACTCTCGGCTGAGATTGTTGTCGAAAACGGTGGAGATATTTACATGGTGACGTGTAAGCGGCGGACTATATCAATCTTTGCAGGCGATTCACCGCTCAGCAACAAGATCGGACTGGAGATTTCGCCCGAGCAGACCCCACTTGGTGTGTGTACGTCTGCCGGAAGGGTCGGACACTCGTTGAGCTTCGGCTCAGCCGATGCCGTGGTCGCAATCTCAAAAGACACAGCCCTTGCAGACGCAGCTGCGACCTCAATCGGCAATAAGGTTCATAAGATCGAAGATATCGAAAAGGCAGTCAGCTGGGGCAAGAGCGTAGAAGGTATCAAGGGAGTAGTTGTGATAAAGAATGATAGAATTGGGGCGTGGGGAGAGGTAAAACTCTTACCTCTGTCCCAGAATTAAATAATGGGCCTGCACCTGTTGAGTAACAGATCCCAATGTCAACTGCACAATCAGGCCTGTAGATCATGAGGCGCGGAATAGCTGGTCACTTCTTGACACAAATAAGCGTTTTCTGGCCAGCACAGAAGATCGAGCGTGACAAAGATGAAAGGACTAAATGGAAAAAGAGTACACGATCCAGGAACTTGCGGATCTGCTGGAAATTGATCCGCAAGGCGTCCATGTCTATTTGGTTGAAAACAAAATACCCTTTATCAAAACTGGCCGCAATTATCTGATTTCAAGTTGGGATCTGGAAAAGAAGAAGTCCATCAGACGCAAAAGAAACGGTGGTAGTAGCCAAGCCGATTAGCCTCATGGGGCTATAAACGGGTGCGGATCTCATCAGTCAACTAGGTGACAGAATAAATCGTCGGAGGGTTGGGTAGGAGCTGCGATGAAACGCAATTTGATCGATACCCACGCGCATTTCACCAAAGAGTATCCGTATGCTTCTTCCGATGTGAGCCCTCAAGTGGAACGTGCGAGGCAGTACGGACTAGGGGCAATCATATCCGTGATGGCCGAGCCGCAAGGTTATCGGGGCGCGTGGCAGGCATCAATCGAGTTTCCCGAGATCTATCTTGTGCTTGGGATCAGCAGACACCTTGCAATGCAGACCGAGGCGACACACTGGCATAAGCTGACCTGGTATTTGGAGAAATCGCATCCTAAGATCGTAGGGATTGGGGAGACAGGCCTGGATTATCGGTTCAAGCCTGGCTCTGAGGAGAGAGCGGCCCAGAAAGAATTGTTTATCCGCCAAATTAAATTAGCTGAAAGATTTGCACTTCCTCTGGTCATCCATAGTGGTAACGCAATGGAGCAGGTATTGCACACTATCGAGACCGAGTATTCGTCCAATATCGGCGGAGTGATCCACTTTTTTACCGGTGATATGGACCATGCGGAACATGCCATAAGAATGGGTTTTTATCTCTCTTTTGCCCTGCCCCTTCTTAGAGATCACAACATGCAAAGAGTCTGTGCTCAACTGCCGCTTGAATGGATCGTTGCCGAAACGGATTCGCCATTTCTTAAGCCTCCGCCAGGCTGGCAGGGCAAGACGAGCGAGCCCGCCTGTGTAGTAGAGGTAATCAGAAAAATTGCGACAGTCAAGAAGATGTCATTTGATGAAGCAGCGGCTGCCATAACGCGAAACGCCGTCTCTCTTTTTGGAATACCCAGTTAAAGGAGTGAAGAGATTGAGTGAAGAAATGATTGCCTACTGTGGACTTTATTGTGGGACATGTGGGATAGGATCATGCCTCGTTGCAGAACGGGCCAAAAAGTTGCAGGAGGTCGTTGAAGCGTACAAGTTTGAAGATTGGGTTCCAGATTTTTTTGAACAAGCCGACACTCGGCTGGTGCTGGATCAGGCAATAAAAGCAATGGGCTATACGGACGAGGACATCGAGGCATTAAGGAAAGAGACAGAAGAAAGCAAGTTTGATTATGCGCAGTTCAAAGCAGGTCTTGAGTGGTTCACCAAGGTGAGCTGTCCGGCGTGCCGGGAGGGTGGAGGCCAGCCAATGTGCCCGGTGAAGGTTTGTGCAAAATCTCGGCAGGTCAGTGGCTGCTGGGCTTGTGAGGAGATGGAAAACTGCCGCATTCTTGTGGAACTTGGCAAACGGTCCGAATACTCTGTAATTGAAAATCTGAAGGAGATTCGAGAAATGGGAGAACATGCCTACATGAAGAAAATGGAGAAGAAGGCGGCCGCTGGTTTTGATAATGTGCTCGATCGGAAGCCCTTTGGTGAGAAGAAGTCAGCAAAAAAGAAGAAAAGTGGCGAAGGAGGCGAGAGCTGAGAAGGGGGAGCGGGACCAGTGTTTATTTTCAAGATCTGCTCCTGATCTGGATCAAGTCTCTATTCCCGCCAAAGCTAGCCTCGCTATGGACTTGATTTCTTCTTCTGAAGGAGTAAGCCCCAGGTTAATGAAGCCTGGGTCAAAAGCATTGAAAATGCCCAGCAAGAGCCATGCGGCCTGCTCGGGGTCAACATTTCCTATTTCACCGCGGGCAATTCTGTCTCTGACCATATAGATCATTCCACCAAGCGCTTGCAAAAAGTCAGCTCTTGCATGCTGATTGGAACTGCTGGCCCTCTCAGGCGCAAACCATTCTCGGAAAAAGATTCGCATCCTGTCTGGGTTTTTATCGATGAATCTATACTTGGCCACGGTCATTGCGGCAAGCTGCTCAGTTAGCGTCATCTCGCTTTGCAGTGTGTTGCGGATTGCAGCCGAGAAATCATTGACGGTTGCCTCGATTATCCGATCGTACAACTCTTCTTTACTGCCAAAATAGTAATAGATATTGCGTACAGTTGTGCCGGCCGCCTTTGCGATCTCCCTGATTGAAGTGGCGCAAAATCCGTTCTTGGCAAAAAGCTTTGTGGCATGCATTAAGATGCTTCCTTTGTTTGAAGCAGGTGTTCCCATTGCGAAACTCCGCATAAGGAATTTGGGCGTATTTATCTAACGATAAATAGAACCGACGAATTGTCAATTCTATCTGCTTTTAACTGGTCATTGCGGCTGTTCTAAGTCCTTAAAATCAGAGAGCGGAGCAGTGAGAACGAACAACAGCATGTGGAATCGAATTTTTCGATTAAATCCTGGAGAGGGTCATGCCAACATGATAAAGGAAGACCCCAAACAGCACAGTCAAGATAATCAGAGTGGCTTCTATTGCTCGCCGGTATTTTCGTAAGAGCCAGAGTGCGATGCTGACCAAAAAACCTATCGATAGCTTGAAATAGCCAGCGACAACTGGGTCGTAGTTCAGAAAAAGATGCTTCATTATTGGATTGCCCTCCCCGTGACCTGCACCAAGGGCGAGGTACGTGAAAACCAAATCTGCAAGATTCAGAGTATTTATCAGTATCAGCAAGCTGGCCAGCAACAGTTCATGCTTGCTCAAATAGTGGGTGAGTCTTTGTCCGACGGTATGACCATTCGATCGGCGATCGTAGCCGGTCCGTCGCTCAACTAACACAAGAGGTTTTTTGCTGGTTCTTCGATCCGTTCTTCGTCTATCCATTAAGGCTGATTCAACAGGGTAACTGCGTACAGTGCATATTCGACAAGTATAACAGATAGAACCAGGAATTAGGAGTCAGCTTGTAGCCTGGGGTCAGACCTCCTTGGGAAGTCTGACCCCTAAGATGCGCTTCTAGTTGGCCCGCTGATCGAACCTATTGTAGTATAATACTCTTTGGCCATTTTGCACCATTGATTGGAGGGTTTGATACGAAAGAAGCAAAAAAGCCTGAAGAACGAGCCGAGGAGCTCAGAGAATTGATACGCTATCATAATTACCGCTACTATGTCTTGGATTCTCCTGAGATCTCCGATGCGGAATATGATGACCTAATGGAGGAGCTACTAGGGATTGAAAAGACCAATCCCGATCTGGTAACAGCCGACTCTCCGACCCAAAGAATAGGTGCTCCTCCTGCCGAAGGTTTTGCTCCTGTTAGACACAGCGCAAGAATGCTCAGTCTTGCCGATGCATTCGACTTTGATGAACTGCGACAGTTTTTTGAACGGCTTGAACGGGAGCTAGCCGGTGAGACGATAGAATTTGTGTGCGAGCTGAAGATTGACGGTACAGCTATTGCAATAGCCTATGAAAATGGAGTCTTGGTGCGAGGGGCGACCCGCGGCGACGGTGAGACCGGAGAAGATATAACCAGCAACATAAGAACGATTCGCTCCATCCCCTTGCGGCTACGAAACGCGATAATGCCTAGCTTTCTGGAAGTGCAAGGGGAAGCCTTTCTTACAAAAGACCAGTTCGAGGGGATAAACAAAGAGAGAGGAGAATTGGGTCTGCCTCTTTTTGCCAATCCAAGAAATGCTGCAGCCGGTTCACTTCGTCAGCTTGATCCTGCTGTTACCGCCAACCGAGCATTGGATTCGACTTTCTATCAGATTCTTGATGTTTCGGGGCGGTCTTTTCCAAGTCATTTGGAGATCTTGAATTATCTTAAGGGGGCGGGATTACGGATCAGCGACCAAGTCAAGTTAGTAGACGGTCCCAGGGAGGTCTTTGAGTTTTGTTCATATTGGCAAGAACATCGAAATGCCCTTGCCTATGAGATTGACGGCGTGGTGGTAAAAGTCAATTCACTTGAGCAACGTGCAAGATTGGGGGCGACATCAAAAGCACCCCGTTGGGCAATCGCCTATAAGTTCCCTCCTGAGCAAAAGACAACGCGGGTCGTGGATATCACAGTGAATGTGGGCAGAACCGGCGCAATCACTCCGGTCGCGATACTGGAGCCGGTGCTTATCGCGGGCTCCACTGTGAGCAGAGCGACCCTTCATAATGAGGATGAGATGCGCCGGAAAGATGTGCGGATAGGAGATACCGTGATTGTACAAAAGGCAGGTGATGTTATTCCCGAGATTGTTGCGCCCATTGTCAGCAAAAGAACAGGTAGTGAGAGTGTCTACAGGATGCCAGATCAGTGTCCGGCCTGCGGTTCAACTGCAGTGCGGCCAGAGGGAGAGGCTGCAACCAGATGCCTGAATCTTGACTGCGCAGCGCAGCGATTTGAACATATTTTGCACTTTGCCAGCCGGCAGGCAATGGACATCGACGGGCTGGGGCCAGCGGTTGTAAATCAGTTGCTTGAGCAGGGCTTGATTTCAGACATCTCGGACCTGTATTTTCTAAAAAAGGATGACTTGGTCAACTTGGAGCACTACGCTGACAAGGCGGCTGATAATCTGCTTGAGTCAATTCACAACTCTAAAACCAGGCCCTTTTCCCGGGTCTTGTATGCGCTGGGCATCAGACACATTGGTTCACATCTGGCCGATGTTCTTGCAAAGCATTTTCCTTCAATTGACAGGCTGGAGGCAGCTCGGTATGAAGATCTTGTACAGGTCAATGATATTGGGCCAGCTGTTGCTGAAAGTATTGCTGACTTTTTTCTGCTGGACCGAAATCGTAAAGTGCTTGACAAGCTCCGACAAGCCGGAGTTAGAATGGAGAAGGCCTCCCCTGCTAAGGCACAAAAATTGGAGGGACGGACGTTTGTCTTTACCGGTGGTCTCGCTCACTTGAGAAGAGAAGAAGCACAGGAAATAGTAAGAGAGCTTGGAGGAGAAGTGAGCTCCAGCGTGAACAAAAAGGTTGACTATGTTGTTATTGGTGAGAACCCCGGCAGCAAGCTTGATAAGGCAAGAAGAATCGGAGTGGAGACAATCACTGAACAAGATTTTGTAAGGATGATCAAAGAATAATGGGTGTGGCAGCTGAACATGAAGTGCCTTGGGAAATCGGCGATGCAGTTAAAGCAATAGCCATCCTGATCTTGATCTCGTCTCCGGGATTCCTGTTAAGCTTCTTGCCGTTTAGCGGGAGTCGTTTAAGCTCGGCCAGTCCATTTTTTTCTGTCACGATTATGACCTTGCTGGAGGGCTTACTGATTTTCTTGGCCTGGTACTTCGGCATAAGAAAATATCATATTAACCTTGACAGGCTAGGTTTCCATAGCTTCAGAGTCATTAGAAGCCTGATTAAAGGAATCATGTGGCTCGTCGCCATAAAGATCTTTACCGTGATATATGGCGCAATAGCCATCTCTGTCTTTGGACTGGAACCACCAGTTGAGCTGGTACAGGGCATACCGGATATATTCGGTCGTGGCCTTGGCGGTTTGATCCTGGCGGTTTTTGTTGTATCTATAGTGGCTCCCATTGCGGAGGAGGCTTTCTTTCGTGGATTTGTCTATCCCGCTTTTCGCAAGAGGTATGGTGTGTGGGCGGGAATATTTATATCTAGTTTCATTTTTGGCCTTTTTCACACGCGGATTTGGCTGATCATTCCCGTTGTTGCCATGGGAGCGGTGCTGGGATTTCTGTATGAGCAGGAACGCTCACTTGGTCCGCCGATCGCACTACATTCTCTCAATAATCTTCTCTCAGTGGCAATAATTTATGCGCAGAAGGGTTGATGGCTGTGGCAATTAGCAAAAAAGATGTCGAACATGTCGCGCGACTGGCCCGCCTTCTCCTCACAGATGAGGAAAAGGAAATGTTTACCCGCCAGCTTAGTCAAATACTGGATCATGCAGGCAAAATCGCTGAGCTAGAAACCGCCGACGTAGAGTCCACGTCGCATGTGGTGCTGATGAAGAATGTAATGCGTGAGGACAAAGTTGATGACTGTCTTGCCCAAGCCGAGGCTCTTTCAAATGCCCCGCAGCAGGAAGATGGGGGTTTTGTTGTGCCGAGGATTGTGTAAAGAGAGCAACATCCGGGTGCGGCCTGCGTGATAGCAAGAAAAGGCAATATCGAAGCAATGACTAATACCCACCGTCCAATTATCAAACACTATCTTTTTCAGTCATTTCGGCGACGTTGGGGCGAGGCGCCTCTTATGGTGATCCGGCCGAGCCAGGAAATGTGAGTTAGTACAAGGAGTCCGATGGATCTATACAAACTACCAGCGCACCGGCTGCATCAGATGTTGAAAGCCCAAGAGGTTTCAGCAGTTGAGCTGTGTGAAGACGTACTTTCGCGTATAGAAGAAGTGGAGGAACAGGTCAATGCATATGTGACTGTGACCAAGGATATTGCACTTGAAAAGGCCGCGGAGGTTGATGAAAGAATCACGAGAGGAGAGGAAGTCCCCCCTCTTGCCGGTATCCCGCTAGCTATTAAGGACAATATGTGCATCAAGGGAGTCAAGACCACCTGTAGCTCAAAGATATTAGAGAATTATTATCCAGTGTACACAGCCACTGCAGTCCAAAAAGTCTTGAATCAGCAGGTTGCGTTAATCGGCAAGACTAATCTGGATGAGTTCGCCATGGGCTCGTCTACTGAGAATTCAGCGTTTCATGTAACTAACAATCCTTGGAGAATCGGCACGGTGCCCGGAGGGTCGAGCGGGGGATCGGCTGCGGCTGTCGCGGCCGGCGAAGCTGTCATGGCTCTGGGCTCGGACACCGGGGGCTCCATCAGGCAGCCAGCGTCTCTATGTGGAGTTGTGGGATTCAAGCCTACTTATGGGCTGGTGTCCAGATATGGATTGGTGGCTTTTGCGTCCTCTCTTGACCAAATAGGGCCCATAACCAAGGACGTAACCGACTGCGCCCTGTTGCTCAATTGCATCTGCGCGCATGATTCGAAGGATTCAACTTCGATCGAGTTGGACACCAAAGATTATACCCAAGCGCTGGTAAATGATGTTGCAGGTTTGCGCATGGGAATATTGACGGAGTTCATGGGTGAAGGGGTCCAAGCGGAAGTGCGAACGGCTGTTGAGGACGCCTGCAGCCAATTGGAAAGACTGGGTGCAGTTGTTGAAGAGACATCCTTGTCGCACGTCAATTATGCTCTGTCTGCCTACTATATTATTGCGCCAGCAGAAGCGAGCTCGAATCTTGCACGTTTTGACGGGGTCAGGTATGGATACCGGACTGAGCATGCTGAAAACATCATGGAAATGTACACGAAGACTCGTGCGGAGGGTTTTGGCGATGAGGTAAAGCGCCGCATCATGCTGGGCACGTACGCGTTAAGCGCTGGTTATTATGCTGCTTATTATGGTCAGGCCCAAAAAGTCCGTACCTTGATCGTGGAAGATTTCGAAAATGCCTTCAAAAACTTTGATGTCCTGCTAGCACCGACGTCTCCGTCTGTTGCTTTTGCCATAGGCGAAAAGGCAGCTGACCCCTTGGGAATGTATCTCTCTGATGTTTGCACGATACCAGTCAATTTGGCCGGCATTCCTGGGATTTCTGTTCCTTGTGGACTCGCTGGTGGATTGCCCATTGGCCTGCAAATAATGGGAAAGGCCTTTGATGAGCAAACCATATTGCGAGTAGCCTATACGTTCGAGCAGAATTTTGGATTTAGCGAAGAACCGGGCCTCTAAAGAGGCAATGCAAAACAAGAAAGTCAGAATGCAAATTTGAAACCACCGAAGAAGAATTTTGTGTTTTGCACTTTAGACGTTGCCCGCCCGCCTGAGCCTATTATAATGCTGGGCGATGGCGGCAGGTTGTGGGCACACACTTTGCGGTGAACGGAGTTCTGGATGGAATATGAAGTAGTTATTGGATTGGAAATACATGTGGAACTGCTGACACAGAGCAAAATGTTTTGTGGCTGCTCGACATTTTTCGGAGAACAGCCAAATACTCAGACCTGCCCTGTTTGCCTAGGTTTACCCGGCGCACTTCCGGTCATAAATGAGAAAGCGATTATGTATACGATCAAAACAGGCCTGGCACTCAACTCCCAAATAGCTGGTTTCAGCCAGTTCTATCGCAAAAACTACTTCTATCCTGATATGTCCAAGAATTATCAGATCTCCCAGTATGATTTTCCGTTGTGTTCAGGTGGTCATGTTGCAGTTCACATGGGTGAATATGCAAGAGAAGTGGGCATAACCCGAATCCATTTGGAGGAGGATACAGGAAAACTCATCCATAAAGGTGGAGCAGGAAGGATTGCCGGGGCTGATTATAGTCTGGTTGATTTCAATCGCAGCGGAGTCCCTCTCATGGAGATCGTCACTGAGCCAGATATTCGTACACCCGAAGAAGCAAGAGCTTTCATGCAGAAATTGAGAAGCATTTTGCAGCACCTCGAAGTTTCTGACTGCAACATGGAGCAGGGCTCGCTGCGATGTGATGCCAACATCTCCATCAGGCCGAGAGGGCAAGAACAGCTAGGAGTGAAGACCGAAGTAAAGAATATGAATTCCTTCAAAGCTCTGCAAAAAGCCCTGGCCTATGAAATACAGCGGCAGGAAGATCTTCTGGAAACAGGGGGCACGGTAGAGCAGGAGACGCGTCATTGGGATGCTGAAAAGAATATTACAACCTCGCTTCGAACCAAAGAGTATGCGCACGATTATCGCTATTTTCCCGAACCCGATCTTGTTCCAATGCAACTGCAAAGGGACATGATAGAGAGCATAAAGAAGACTCTTCCTGAACTACCGGATGCCAGAAGAAAGCGGGTAGAGCAGGAATACCAGCTTTCGATGCAAGCCGCTGGCATGTTGACTTCATCAAAGGCCACCGGTGATTTCTTTGAGCAATGCATGGAAAGCTATGATGATGCCAAAAACGTCTGCAACTGGATGATGGGGGAGCTGGCTAAGCATTTAAATGCCGCCGATTTGGACATCGATGAGTCGGCTGTGACGCCTAAACACCTTGTACAACTTCTTAATCTGATTGATGACGGCACCATAAGTGGGAAAATAGCTAAGAATGTATTTGATCAGATGTTCGAGACTGGAAAGCTGCCAGAGGTAATTGTGGAGGAAAAAGGGCTTACCCAGATCAGTGATGAAGAAGACATTGCAGAGATCGTGGAGATGGTTCTGGAGGAGAATCCGGAAGCGGCAGAAGACTACAGGAAAGGCAAAGA
>CAYFXD010000007.1:0-19269 GCA_964347095.1 uncultured Actinomycetota bacterium
ATCCAAATCTTGCAAGACCATGAAAAAACCGAAGATGTTATCCTCCACGTACTGTAGAATTCTTCCGTGATCTCCAGGATTGATTTTTCCAAAGATCAAGGCCATCCGCACCAAAAAACTGATGACGTAGACCTGACTGCCGACATGCGGACTTAGAGGCACCAATTGCCTATCCCAGCTCAACTCAAAACCTGCCTGCTGCAGTTGAACTGCCATGGAGGACTCGCCATTGGAACCTAGCATCATGATCAAAAAGCGTTCCCGTCTAAGCTCTTCTGCAACCGCGATTGCCGCCTTCGGTGAAGGAGCACCACCGATCAAAGCAGCGAAGCCGTGTGTGTCCTTTTCCAATAGTCCCGCACCGTGCGTCTTGACCGCGATATCCGAAGGTGACGCAAGCCAAAAATCGCCGGGGTACGCTGGGTTCAGAAGACTATCAAGCGCTTCGGTAGCTTCTTGGGCGAAGAGGGCTGCGATTCCTGCATCAAGGGCATGACCAAGGTAGGGGAGGTAATGCTGATCAGCTGGGATCTCTCCCAATAGTGACTTCGCCTCTCTTACCACCTTTTCCAAGTGGGCGAGTGTTGTGATCCGAGCGCCGGTCAGAGCAAAGAAAATGGGAAGATAGAAATCTGAACCGCTGAATCCTATTTGCTCGTCCAACCGCATCGCTTCACGCGCTTCTGAGTATTTCTTCTCCAGCGTGCCCACGATTGAGTGTGCTCCTCTTATGGCTGCTGAAGCAACCTTCTTAGTCTCATTTGCCATTTTCTTAGCGCTTTCCTCTTTTCCATTTCGGAGGCTTCTTCTTTGAAGGGCCCGGTTCCCAGAATGCCCAGAGCTTTGCGCTTCTTGCCTATGTGGCTGAGTACATTTTTCAGGATTTCTTGAATGTCCGGCTCAAACTCCAGTCTACCTCCGAGTCTTTTCTCCCAATCGGAACTGATAATCGTGCTAACCTGTTGGCTTGCCTCAACAGGCGAACAATGGCCGTAGAAAACAGAAACACCTGACGCCGCAAAGTAAGTTCCTATGGTCAAGGCTTTCTCGCTCATCCACTCAGGCACGATTCCTGCGACCGGTAGATCGCTTATATCTTCGCCCAGCCCACCCTCATGCACAATAGCTGTGAGCATGGTAAGGATCCGCGAATTGTCGACGCAAGATCCGAGGTGAAGAACGGGCGGAATTCCCACCGCCTTGCAGACCTCCCGCAAGAATGGTCCTGCATGATGTGTAGCTTCGGGGAGCAGTAGTCCGTATTTTGCGTTGGCCAGAGCGCCGCAGCCTGTCTGCACAACCAGTATGTTATTACGGATCAGTTCTTTCACCAGGCTGTGGTGGCCTTGGTCTTGGATGACCCTCGGATTATTACAGCCCACAACCGCCACGATGCCCTGGATGCAACCGGTGATTATGGCATCGTTGAGAGGCTTGAATGAGGCCTTGTATTTGCCACCCAACATATATTCAATGTACTCCTTGGAAAACCCGCCTATAAGATGGTTGGCTGCGGTAGTGACCGCCGTGTTGCCCCGGTGCGGGAAGTTGTCGATGGCAGTTTGTACAATTTGTCTTGCCGAGGCAAGGATTTGTTCTCTATCTATTTCCAAATGAATCGCGCCTGTGATTTTGGCATCTGGAGAGGTTGTAATGAGCTTGGTGTGAAAGCGTTTTGCTAGTGTCGCCAAGGACTGAAATACACACTGCACGTCAACTACCATAGCTTCAACCATGCCTGTTATTAGTGCAAGTTCTTGGTTCAATATGTTTCCTGCAGAAGGAATTCCGTGCCGCATCAATATCTCGTTTGAGGTGCAGCAAAGTCCTACCAAATTAATGCCCTTGGCTCCCTTTGATGCCGCCAGTCTGAGGAGCTCTTGGTCGGAGACCACGCGCACCAATGCTTCCGACAGAATTGGTTCATGTCCGTGCACGACTATATTGACCTGGTGTTGGTCGAGGACGCCAAGGTTAATCTGGGAACGGTGAGGATACGGGGTTCCGAACAGTATATCCGAGATCTCGGTCGCCAGCATTGAACCGCCCCACCCATCGGCAAGCGCCACCCGCAATGCCTGCTTCAGTATGTGCTCCTCTTCTTGGTTGACGCCTATGCTGGTTTGATGCAGCGTATCTACGATTTCTCGGTCGATCCCGCGGGGGACAATACCCAGCTCATTCCATATTTGTTGTCGCTTTCGAGGAGCCCGTGCAGCGAGATCTAGAAATGAACCCTGACTACCGAAGTTTGCCAACGCCTTCTTACCGGCTTTCGCGGCCGTAGTCTGCTTTTCCACACTGATCTCAGCACTGTTTGGGTCTATGCCCAGTTCTTTGGCGAGATTAGACAGCTTGGTGGCATCTTTGATTTGCGGGAACGCCTCATCGCCCTCTTGTAATGAACTCAAAGCCAAGGCCAGAGAGCGACCATGAGCAGCATGTGCCGCGCATCCTGCGGCAACCTGACGGGCGAAATTTCTTGCCACGACCGTGTTCAGGTTGGCTCCACAGACTCCGGCGACTGACTCAGCATCCTTGCCGGAAAAGCGACAAGGACCCATCGAGCATGTCCGGCAGCAGGCACCCCTGAGCCCGATGAGGCAAGCTTTGCAAGTCTCAACCCGACTAAAGCAGGTCGGTATGTCTTCAGATGTTGCTATCTCAAGGATTTCAAGCGTGCCCGGATCAATAGTCTTTTTTTGATTGTCCAAAGAATCTCACTTCCATTGGTTCATCTCAGATCCTGGATCCGTTATCCTAGATCAAAATGCTTGATTCAATCCGGCATGTACGTGTGTTCAGAGCGTTATCTAGTATCGAGCATCGAGTAGCCAGCATCTAGTATCTGGTATCTAGCTAGTATCTAGCTAGCATCTAGCTTATCATGAAAGCATGAAAAACCAGGTTTTTCAATTATCTTGATCACATTTGAGTAATCAAAGGGCCTGGATGGTTGTGAAGCTGCTAGAAGAATGGAAGCGTTATGAGAATTGTCATATTTGGGGCCGCGGGCATGATTGGCTCTGAAATCGCTGCAAGTTGCCTGGCTCATGGACACCAGGTTGCATCAATTTGTCGCACTCGCAGATCCGCATCAAATGCACAGTCCATTGGAGCCGATGCCTTCATGGGAGACATTGCCCGGCCGGACACGTACATTGAGATTCTAGCAAACGCTGATGTTGTTATCGATGCCGTGGGTACTGGGTTGCCTATGAGGATGACTCAGAGAAAAGCTGAGGCTATGGGTAGAGCACAGCTTGAATGGACTGGTAATTTAATCAATGCCTGCAAGGTTAACAATGTAGAAAAATTGATCTTGACTATCGGAACCCATCTCTTCATACCGGCCGATCCAAATGAATGGGCAGTCGAGACTAATCCACCGCTGTTTAAGGGATTTGCAAGGACAATGGCAAATACTTGGAGTGCACACCAAGCACTCTGCCAATCGTCAGGCATAGTAATCCGGTGCCATCCCGGTTTTGTCTATGGCCCTGGATCGTGGTTTAAGGGCCAACTTGTGGCTGGCATTAAGAGGTGGGGAAGGCCGTTGATAATCGGGGACGGCTCTAACTATTGCCCGTATATTTATTCACAAGATATCGGAGACGGCTATCGTTTGGCCGCTGAAAAAGGCACTCCTGTCACTGATTACATCTTGGCGGCGCAGCCCGCGAAACAGATTGTGTTCGCCAATCTTACCTCACATTTATTGGGCGGGAAAGAAGCAAGAAGAGGCCTCCCCACGTGGCTCGCCCAGCTTGTTCTCGGAGATGTGTTGACTGAAGCCATGACTATCTCTCTGCGGGCAAATGCAGACAAAGCGAGAACAGAACTTGATTGGATTCCAGTATATCCCTCCATTGAAGAAGGACTCCCCGCTGCTCTAAAGAGGCTGTAGAGTCCCCGTGACTCATTTTGGCCAAGACCCTAATGTTCAAGGAATCTCTTACCGATGTCTATACTAATAGTCCATTCTCAAGTGCATAATGCTTACTCCCCGATAAGGGCAAAAACCGGGAAACCGGTTGGCAGGCTATAAAGCCTCCTCAGCGATGAGGGCAAAGCTACAGATCTAAGCTTCGCCGGGGGCGAAGTAAGATGGCTGAGCTGCCGAAGGAGTCAAGTTCCTAGCAAGCAACGCAGTAAAGAAATCGCCAAAAAAGCGAAGGACTTGTCGGGGAGTATTTCTTTTTAATAATTTGGGACTGATGTAGTTGTTCTTCTTTTTTTTGCCCTACCGGGTTAACAGAAGCTTCAAGGAAATTCCAATTCTCACAATTCTCTTGATAGCAACTAACACTATGTTCTATCTGGGGACTTCTTTTGATTTGGCCAACGCGGTAAAATACCTGGGATTTGTTGCCAATGTCCATGGTTTCTACACCTGGTTTACCAGTATGTTCCTGCATGGCGATTTCTTTTCTCATCTTCTCTGGAATATGTATTTTCTCTGGCTTTTTGGATCGATCCTTGAAGATGCATTGGGGAGACTGAAGTTCTCTCTAATATACTTGGGCAGCGGTCTTATCGCGTGTCTTTGCCACGCTGGCATAGTTGCTCTTTTCATCCCTCAGTTATCTTCAGCTCCGTTGATCGGTGCGTCGGGTGCTATCGCGGGTCTATTAGGTGTATTTGCCGTGCGCTTTTATAAGAACAAAATCAGCATTGCATATTTGTTCCTGTTCTTTCTATTTGTACGTTGGGGTGTGGTCGAAATCGCTTCCGCAGCGGCACTGTCCATCTGGATTGGCAGGGAGGTTTTGTCAGGGCTTTTGCAGATCGGGGGTCTGGCCAGCCAGGTGGCAAACTGGGCGCACATCGGCGGTTTTGTATTTGGAGTGATCGTCGCACTCTCCTTTCGTCTGACTAAAGAGGCTGATGCTGAATACTTGGTTGAAGACGCAGATTCTCTAGCCCGGATGGGAGTTTATGCAGGGGCTTCATCAAAGTACTCGCAGCTCATAGCTAATCGGCCAGACAAGCCTGAAACCTATCTAAAGCTGGCGCGATCAATGCTTTTTTCGCAAAACGGCGATAAGAAAGAGGTCATTAAAAACTATTCGAAGGCAATCGATCTGTTTATGCAAGCTCAAGAAAAGCAAGCAGCCTTTGACGTCTACAAGGAATTGACTGACGCCTACTCCGATGTAGCCCTGGATCCGAGGGATCAATTTGCTATGGGCTCTCTGTGCGAATCTCAGGCCCAGATACGGTTGGCTGCTGAATCGTACCGGAAACTCATTGAAAGGTGTCCAGATTCCCCCGAAGCTGAACGAGCATTGTTTAGGCTGGCCCATGTCTATCTGAAGCTGGGCCAGACTGACGCGGCCAACCAAGCATGGTCTGAATTCCTACAAAAGTATCCGAACAGTCAGTGGATCCCCTTCGCGGATCCTCATTTTATGATTGCTGTTGGTTGAGTCTTGCTCAATCACTGGATGCGATAAAAAACTAAAGAAGTCAGTATGAGGGGCCGAAAAACAAAGAGATTCAATTCTTGAGAAAGGAGGGTGAACAGGTGGACGCACAACAAACTGCACCAGTAGCAGCACCAAGCTCCGATCCGTTTCTCCAGAAATGGAATTGGGGAGCGTTTCTCCTTTCATGGATTTGGGCTTTCGGTCATGGTCTTGCATTATGGGGCGTAATAGGTCTGGTTGCGGGATTCATTCCAGGCATTGGCGGATTAGCCGCCTTGGGAGTCGCCATTTATCTGGGCCTTAAAGGTAACAACCTGGCCTGGGAAACTGGCAGGTATACCAGCATAGAAGTCTTGAAGGATACCGAGCGAAGATGGACTAAATGGGCTATCATCTTATTCTTTGTAGGATTGGCAGTTTTTGCTCTGACACTGGTAGAAATCTTTGTAGTAATTGGATTCTCAGCAACAACCTCTTCGACTCAATACTTCATGTTCTGGTAGGAGTAGAAGGGAATCAAAAAGCACCTCAGGCACAGCCCGGAGGTGCTTTTTTCTTTCGTCAGTATCCGCGGAGACAATATCCACGAAGACGTTGTTTCCTATTTGCATTTTCCCAGTCAAAGGGCATGGATTGGAGTGAGCGAGTGATCGAGTGAAGAAGTGTCACAAACAAATAAAGATACTCGATCCTTGATTGCAAGATTGCATGGTTCTTTTAGTCATTTTCGCTGAACGGTGAACTGTCCACGGTGAACTGCCTTATTGCGCTAACCGCTAACCGTAAACCGCTGACCGTTCAAGCATTTATCTGTCAACACCCTCCAACAGACTGGGGTATCCGACTAGGATCAATCCCCAAAGCATGCATCCGACAGCACCAATGGTGATGGAAAGAGGAGAGGTCAAAGCTTCTGCCAGTGAACCAAAGATCAGACTTCCAAACGGCATCATTCCCAAGAACATCAGAACATACAGACTCATGATCCGGCCTCGGATCTCATTGGGAACAGTCAATTGAAGCGATGTATTGATTGTTGACACGGCGGCGAGTAAAGCACCTCCGATCACGGCCAATGCGATGAGCGAAAGCACAAACGATTTGGAAAAGGCAAAGATTAACAAAGAAATAGACAACATGAGCACACCGGATTTTATCAAGACCTGCTTGTTGGCCAAGCGAGATAATGGGCCCACCAAGAATCCGCCCACCACTGCGCCGAGCCCACTGGTCGCCAACAGGAATCCATAACCTTGCGGGCCCACTTTTAGAATGTCTTGCGCGTAGATGGGCATGAGCGTCGTATAGGGTGTACCAAGGACTGAGACCAGGCCCACAGAAAGAAGCAGAACCGCAACTTGGACATGATTCTTGGCATATCTGACGCCGCTCAAGGAGTATTGCCAAATGGTCTCATTAGCGCCCTTTTTAACCTGGGGATTAGGTTTTGGCTGAATTAGCGAAAGGGCTATTATTACGGTTAGAAAACTCCAGCCGTTTGCGTAAAAACAGCTGGCGACTCCCCAAGCCGCCAGTATGAGGCCGGCAAAAGCCGGACCCACCAATCGAGCGGCGTTAAACTGAGCGGAATTTAGGGCAATGCCATTGAGCAGATCGTCTTTAGGCACAAGATCGGGGACGATGGCCTGCCAGGCTGGAAAGTTGAATGCCAAGGCGATGCCGGAAGTAAGCACAATAACCACAATTGAAAACACCGCAATTACCTCGAGAGAAGTGAGCACTCCCAGTAGCAGCGCAAAGAACATCATAATGGCCTGAGTTGCGATTATGAGTCTACGCCGGTCGTACATGTCTGCTGCTAGGCCAGCCGGGATGGCAAAGAAGAAGACCGGCGCGAGCGTGGCAAAGCTTACCAGCCCCAGGTAAAAAGCTGAGTTGGTCAGCTTTAGCACTAACCATCCAAGTGCAACGATCTGCAGCCAAGTCCCGATGTTGGAAAATAGCGCTCCGAACCAGAAATAGCGATAATCTCGGTGATAGAGCGAGGAGATGAAATCCCTGGCTTGCAGGCCTTGTTTGATCACGGCCGTCGTAGGACCGACAGTATCCGACTCCAATTCGCTTGCTTCCGGACGGGATGAGCTTATTCGTTTCTGACTTGCACGTTTCTTGTTGAGCATCTACTAATTCTAACATGTGTATCTCGGATTCTGCTGGTTTTTGTGGTAATTGCATTTGTTTTGGTGATGGGGGACAGGCGGACATCAGCACTAGGGTCAGGCTATCTGGAACAAGGAGGTGGCAACCAGCAGGATAGTCAGTATGATCAAGATAATGGTGGTGATCCAGGCAACAAGGTTGAAGAGCCTGGTGTTGGTATGCTCACCCATTACGCGGCGATCATTGATCAGAACCAATACAAATATCAAGATTACTGGCAGCAAAACGCCGTTCAGGGCGGAGCAGAGAAACAATACTGTAAAAAGCGGCAAGCCAGGCACAAGAACGAACAACGCTCCAAATAGAATAAGAAATGCATAGATCCCATAGAACTTTCTGGCCTCACCCAGACTTCTGTCGACCCCTGCTTCCCACCCAAAAGCCTCGCAAGCTGCGTATGCGGATGTCAAAGGCAGTATGGCTGCACCTAGCATTGAAGCGTTCCATAATCCAAAAGCAAAGAGCGTGGAGGCAAAGCGGCCGGCGAGCGGCGCTAAAGCTCTCGCTGCGTCATCTGCTCCGGTGATAGGCTGTTTGTGGACCCAAAGAGTTGCAGCGCAGGCAACGATTATAAAAAAGGCAATGAAATCCGTGAAGAAGGCCCCCAAGTAAACTTCAGCCCGTTCGTACTTGATCTTGTCAAGACTCAGGCCCTTGTCAGCAATGTATGATTGAATAAAGAATTGGCCCCAGGGAGTAATGGTTGTACCTGCAGCAGCAATGAAGGCCAGTATGTAACCGGAATTCAGCTGGAAGGAGGGGACAGCGATATTCTTGGCGGCCTCGGCCCAGTCTGGATTGGCCATATACCCGGAAATCACATAGCAGACGTAGACCACAGCTGAGAGCAGAAAGATCTTTTCCACTCTCCTGTACGACCATCGAATCACTAATAGTGAGATCAGTACAGCCATAATAGGAACTGAGACGTATTTGGAGATACCAAAGATCTCCAAACTGGAGGCAATGCCGGCGAATTCGGCAACAGTTGTTCCAAGATTGGCGATGAGCATAGCGATAATGGCGAAAGCAGTGAGCCGGATATCGAAGTGCTCCCTGATCAAGGCCCCCAGGCCCTTCTGGGTGACGATCCCCATTCGGGCGCCCATCTCTTGAGTGACACCCAAACTGAATGTTACCAGAAGGAGCATCCACAATAAGCTGTAACCGTAGCGTGCGCCGACAATCGAATACGTTCCTATGCCAGGCGCGTCATTATCGGCGCAGGCGCTAATAATACCTGGTCCCATCAGGGCAAAGAAGGTAAGAATTGGAGCTGCTTTTGTTCGGATTGAGGCCTTGACTCCTCCCATGATCATGTCCTTAGTTAAGTGATGAAGTGATGTGAGTCTTGGGTCTTTCATTAACTCACCAATTCACTAGCTCACTGTCCACCGACTCCCTCACTGCCTTACTCTCAGGTGAAGCCCTTTGCCACAGCCAAATAGATGGTGAGCGAAATCAGCACCGTCAGAATAGTCACAAAAGGACTTATGCTGATACTTGGCTCATATCTATACCGGATAATTGCAATCTGCAGAAAGGTGCTGGCAATTGAGACCAGGAGGACTGTCAGGGTAATGGATATTCCGATTATTAGATTTAGATGGGGGTACAAGTCCCAAACAGGAGTAACCAAGCTGACTGCCAATCCAGCCAAGAGACCAGTGATCGCGCCGACTAGAATGTCGGCAAGCAGCTTTTGCCAGATCTGCTGGGTGCCGATGCGTTCCGCTTCCTCAGTCCGCACAATTGAGGTGACGAAGCGCGTGCTCATGTCGTTGCTCAAGAAGATGATTAGAGGCACGAACAGTGCTAGTCCTACGATTGAGCTTAGAGTATCAGTAAAGTTCATCATCAGAGCCCCTGCACCGACGCCTACAGCGAGCCACAATAAAAGCCAACTGGTCCTTTGCAGGATGGTCTTTGCCGAAGAGGCAGCCAATGACATGAGATTGGAGGCTGAACCGGTAATCAATGATATGTCTTCGGCCTCCTCCTCTTCCATGATCTCCATAGCATCGTCCACGGTGACTATACCCAAGAGCTTATTCTCTTCATCCACGACAGGCACGGCCAGAAGATTGTACTTGGTGATAATGTCTGCAACATCTTCCTGATCATCATCGGCATTAACTGTGATCAACTCAGTGGACATGACCTCGTAGATATGGCTGCTCAGCGGTTTCAGAATCAGATCACGGAGTGAGACCACTCCCATTAAGTGACCCATATCATCGATCACATAAATATAGTAGATGGTTTCTGCTTCCGTCTCCTTTTCCCTCAGTCTTTCAATCGTCTCTCCGGCGGTCAGGTTTTGGCTGAAGGCAACCAAGTCTGTTGTCATGATCCCGCCGGCGGTGTTTTCTTTGTAGCCCAGTAGACGCCTAATGTCTGCGGCTTCTTTTACCCCCATCAGATTCAAAAGCGCCTGGGCTTTCTCATAAGGCAGGCCCGCGATAATATCGGCTGCGTCGTCTGGGTCCATGGTCTCCAAGATGTCGGATGCTCTCTGGGTGCCTAGACTCTCCACCAAGGATGCTTGTAACTCCGGCTCAGTCTCCGAGATAGCGTCCGCTGCCTGCGTATCATCGAGATACTTAAAAACCTTGGTCCTTTGCTCCGCGCTCATCTGCCCGATGATATCAGCAATGTCAGCAGGGTGAAGCTCGTGGAGCCGCTTGTGGGAGATGCTCAGTTTAAGACTTGACATATCTTTTTCCAGGAGTTCCATATAGCTCCAGGCAATCAATCTCTCCGGATAGTAGTAGTTGACAATTCCAGTTGCTCTATCCATCATTCTTTCCAGATTCAGTCGTCGCAAAAGGCCTCTCAGACCGACTTCGGCGCCTATCAATCTTAGTCCTCGCCCGCTCTCGGTGAATTTCAGATCCCCAATACGCACGATCTTCATGCCCTGGGTGTCAACTATTTGGCGATCAAGCAAGTCCCTCTGCACCAAAAGCTCTCCGGGCTGAAGCAGCGAAAATCTCAGCTCCTCCTTGTTGCGATTCAGTCTTAGGCCGTCTTCGTCCATACTTTGGACATATTTACGCCAGGAGAGCATAAAGGCTCTTCGCTCTTTGCCCATAAAAGCCACGCTGGTTACCCTGGGGAACACCTCGCCAGTGGCTATGCCGAGATCAGAGATTTCCCCAACAACCTCACCAGACGCATCGATAATCTGTTTTCCGAGAATTTGACTGAGATAAATCATGTTCTTGCCTTTAACAGAATGGGGACCTTGCACGCAACTATCCGGCCTCCAGAGTCCAGGATCGAATGTCTAACGATCCCTAACAATGCTTGGGCTTTCGTTCAATACACCTGCATGCCGTTCAAACGCTCGCGAAGAGAGAATTCAGGGCACGAAAAAACCTTCCTCAATGAGAAAGGTCTGCCAAAAGCTTCGAGGCCTTTGCCTTTCTCCACTCGTTTAGTTTTAGCACTGTACGACGTAGCCCTTATGGCAGCCACATTAAGTAGAACCTTAAGCCGGTAATACTTGTTATACCCATTGGCGTCTCTGGACATTTCCGGGCAGTGGCTTGTGTTCGTACAGTAGCCTCACCTAACGGATTGACTATATTACCTTTTGTTCTGATTTTAGGTCTGATCCCTCCTACAAGTCAAGTTATTTATGAGCAGTCTCATTATCATCCTGAGCTGGGCTAGGGCAGACAGCATCTATACTGTGGTTTGCTCGCGTCCGCTGAAGGTATCCTTTCTTTCAACGTAATCTTGCATAATCTTCTTTATCTGATCTTTTATTTTGTTCTCAAAGTCAAGGGCGTCAACGGCGTTGTCGAAGTTTTTGTCGACCTTAAGTGAAAGCAATCTCGGTGACTGAGGACTAATCGGCTGAACGTGGCTGGTGAATTTTTCAGTGGACACGTTGATATCCGGATCTCCATATTTCTCGATAAGCGCCTTGCTTTTTGAGTCGGGCTTTGCAGCGATATGCAATTGATAGTTGTTGCCCCGGACCTTGCGTGTCACTATCAGTTCTAATCCTTCAATATTGTGCACCTCTTTTTCTTGAAGATCTCTGGAAAGGCGCCTGTATTCTTCCAGCACGGCCTTCAGTTTTTGGGAGATTTGCTGCACAAAATCTTGGGCATCAACTTTGTTGGTAAAACTACCCGAAGTGGCAAAATCACTCAAGCTCGAATAGGACTTGCTTGGGTGAAATGAGGAAAGATCGATTTGCATGTCGCCATACTTGTCCACAAGTTGCTGTTCTTCAGGGGTGAGCGCTCCCTTGATCTCAACCACGTATTGGCCGTCTTTGATCCATTTCTCAGTAGTTAGATTCATTGTATCCTCCCTGGCAGAGTCAATGGGTGCCCCTTTTTGAGCACCGCATGTGCAAAATGTTTCCCAAGTCCCGAATTGACCAGATCTGGGTTAATTATAACCTTGTTGCCTGCAAGGCAAAACACGTTTATGCATTGTTTTGCCCAAACAATCATATCAGGGCCAGGGAATGCAGATCGGGGATACTATCCTATTGGAACTATTGGAAGTCTTGCCATGTCTTGTTTTGCTCTCTTGTTGGATACTTTTTGGTTGTCCCAGACCGAAAGCAGATAAGGTTTCGACTGCAGAAACTCTTGGACCAGGCTCTCCACCTGATGTTCTGCCTGATCAAAACTATCGCCACGGGTCTTATTGATAAATGATGCTGTATAGGCAAAATAAAGAGGTACAAGCGAGAGCACCGTGTTGTTGCGCACGCTTTTTTTCTTGGTGCGATTGTAGAAGGAAGCGAAATCGTATATTGCCTTCACCCAGAGTTCTCGGGGGAAACTCAGCTGGTCGGGCTCCTGTTCTAATAGGCTGATGACCTTTTTAAAGTTTTGCTCGGACATTATTTCTTTCCACAAGCATCCATGCTTTTCAAACCCTTGTTGAAACTTTTCAGCCAGCGCGGCTTGGTTGATCTTAACCTCTTCCGGGATGACTGTGCAACCAAAACCGAACGTTTTGACGGAAGATATTAATTTGGTCTTTTTCCATTTGTCTTCATGATCGCGCATCAGTTCAAAGATTGTTCCGATAACCTGCTTGAACATTGGAGCAAGCGAAACGCTCGGATCTTTGTGGTCATGGATTTTTGCACCCAAAAAAGACTGGCAGACATTCATCTTGTGTGTCAACGCAAGAGTGGTCATCCACACGTCAATGCCGAAACGCTCAACCTCTGCTGATTTAAACTCCTTATCCAGAAACACATCTATGAGGCGCGGTGAGAATCCAAATTCCCCGCCCATAGGTTGACGGATGTCTTGACCGTACAATGCGGTCATCAGAGGATATACGATCGAGTTTGTAATTGTCCCGTCGTATTTATGGCGGCAATACTGAGGCGTGACGTAGTCGTAGCGCTTCAAAAGAACTGGCCCTATCATCATTGCAATCCATTCGGGAGTGATTGATCGAAGATCAGAATCGAATACCGCGCAGGCCTTGACGTCAACCACTTGGGCAATCTCAAAGAATCCTCTTAATGCATTTCCTTTGCCAGTTTTTGGCATGGAGACTGAGATTTCTTCAATGGGGAGGGCTGTTCCTCGCACAGTCGGGTGTTTTTCATTGATGATAACCATAGAGTTGAAACCTCTATTTGCGGTCTTCAGCTCTTGCTTGAGCTTGGACACAGTCTGATCGGTTGATTGGGCGTCCATATGGACAAAACCGGCTCGGTGAGTGGGAAAATATTTGATGAGTCCCAGCTTAATGGCCTTTGCCACATGTCCGATCGTTTGCTCACTATTGAATGTAGGGGTGCCAATCAGAATATCAAGTGGGCCGACCTTACTGATGATTTCCAGGGTCTCGCTTGGCAGCATATCTGTTATAACTCCTTTCAATTATCCAGGGCAAATACTTTTCGTGTCGAGGCAAATGGAGCAATCGCATGTACTCGCTCGATGCGGGGTCGAGCAAGCCGAGTCAATCAAGATTCAAATCATTCAAAATCTAATAATTTATCGTCATTTTCGTTGGATTTCCTGAGAAGGAAAGAAGCTGGATCAAACAGGAATTGGCTTGTGTCGGTGTTCAGTTCTGATATGGTTCTAGCACAAAAGACAGTTTATGGTTCACCGCAAAGCCGTGGTCGCGGTTGGGGTTGCGATGCCCGTTTGTTGGGCGGTGATCGGTGTGCGGTTAGCGCAACCATTAAAACATTGTTGAAAGGCTTTTTAATCTGCAATTTGCAATGAAACCGGTTCATGGTTGACTGTTCACGGCAAACCGCTTTTAGCGTTTGGTTGAGGGTTTCAATTGCGCGCACGGCTCACCGCGCACCGCTCACCGTTTTTGCCTCTGGCTTGATTGGGCAAGAAGCCAAAAAAAATATATAATGACGAAAGCAGATTCTCGAAGGAGCAAGAATTGAATGCCCAAGACGCAACCCTTTAGATACATAGCGTACTTTGTATTATTACCGATCTTCTGCGGTTCTTTTTTGGCCGCGATTTACAATTTTTTCATAATCCCCTCCGCGGGTGAGTCCAACTACAACTACTACGACATCCTCTTCTATATTGGATCAGCACTGGTTGTTGTGTTGGGCGTGTGCATAATTCTGTCTTTGTTGAGTATCAGTTGGCGGGTACGGGCGAAACTAAAATATGTACTGGAATTCTTCTTCTTTGCCTTCTTGTCTATCATTTGTTTTTTTGCCTTCATAGCTTTGTTCATCGATCCAACGACTCTTTTTCTCGGTCAAGAATTTCCCTCCAAGATCAAGTACGCCACCGTGCAGACCAGGCCTATCGTGTTCAACAACTTCAGCGTCTTCGATGTCGACGATCGGATTGTGCTGAGAAACATGAGAGTTGTTGTCAATCAGGGCAGGATACAACAGCTGGGGAGCATCAATGAAATCCCTCTGCAATCCGACGCGGACATCATTGAAGGCAAGGGAAGGATGCTCCTGCCGGGACTGATCGATGCCCATGTTCACCTGGGTCTTTCGGGCAAGCTCGAGCCCCTATATCGTTCCTTCTTTGTTGAACCCTTGTCCAAAAGCATGGAGAGAAATGCGCGGCTTACTATTGAGTCAGGGGTTACAACCATTCGCGAAATGCCCGACTACTTTGACTCCTCTTTTGCGCTCAAGGAGGCCATCGAGCAGGGTTATATGGCGGGACCCAAGATGATCGTGTCTGGACGGGCCATAGGCCAATGGGGAGGATATTTTGGGTGGCCGGCATTTGGGCATCTGGTCGCGACTCCCAAAGAGGCCCAATTGGCCATTGTCTCGAATCTTGAAAAAGGTGCGGAATTCGTTGTTGTTCCCACCCCTAGCTCCACATTTTTGAGAGCCGGAGAAAGAGATATCTCCGAGAGCACACTCGGCGGCGCAGTTAGCTATGCTCAAAGCAGAGATGTCGATGTTACAGCACATGTAATGTGGTCAAACGGAGCCTCGCTAGCTGTAGAGAAGGGGATCAATGGCCTTGAGCACATGCCTTCAATCATGGATCCACTCAAGAAAAATTTGATGGACACCATTTTGCGAGAAAGCATATATGTCGTGCCGACAATCTTTATGTATACGAATTTCAATCAGATCGCCAACGATCCGGAAGCTATCAACAATCCCGAATATAAGAGTAGGTTTGGAGGGTCCTACAGGATTGCATCAGAATATGCGGAGGAATACAATGGGCTGACTGCCTCGCAATATCCAGAGATACGAAAGTCAAAACAGGTCTTAGATAGGGCGGTGACCAGTTATTTTCAAAAGAACTTCCAGAGAATGGCCAAAGCAGGTGTGATAATAGGCGTGGGTACGGGCGCGGGTGACATGCTAATGCCGCACGGCTGGGTATCAAAAGAGCTTGAAAAGTATGTAGAATATGGGATGAGCCCAACTGAGGCTTTGGTGGCTGCGACGTACACTAATGCGTACATCTTGAGAAAAGAAAAGGAGATTGGCCGGGTGAAGGAGGAGTACGCGGCTGATCTTTTGGTGGTTGAGGGCGACCCTACTGTGAACATCCAGGACATTCGCAATGTGAAAATGGTGTTCAAAGACGGAGTCAAGGTGTTTGACGAGGAGGGAATCCTGAAACCGGCGCAGCGATAGTGTAGGCGAGGGGAAGACAGGGATGCCAAATAAACCCTCAAGACAGAGAGCCAATAGAATTTTAGAACGCCTGAGGCAAGAGTATCCAAGGGCAAAAGTTGCTCTCAAATATTCCAATCCTTGGGAGCTTTTGGTGGCGACGATTCTCTCCGCACAAACCACGGACAAAAAGGTTAACGAGGTCACACGAGATCTTTTTCGCAAGTATCCAACCATATTTGACTATGCCAAGACACCGCTTGATCAGTTTGAGCAGGATATTAAGACCATCGGGATCTACCGGAACAAGGCAAAATACATAAAATCCGCGGCCAGCCAGATTATTGAGAAGTATGGCGCAGAAGTACCCAGCAACATGAAGGAGCTTCTTACCTTGCCCGGTGTGGCCCGAAAAACGGCCAATATTGTATTGGGCAATGCATACAACGTGGTCGAAGGCATAGCTGTTGACACTCACGTAAAACGGCTTGCAGTCAGACTTGGTCTCAGCAAGCAGAAAGATCCAGACAAGATCGAGCAAGATCTGATGGATGTGTTCCATCGAGAGGACTGGTTTAGCATCAATTATCTGCTGATAAGCCACGGCCGTGTCATCTGCAAAGCGCCTGTTCCACAGTGTCATCTATGTGTGTTACAAGATATTTGTCCCTCTGCCTTCAAATTCCCCAATCAAATAGGAAAGGGTGGCTAAGCTATGCTTCTTTTAGGAGGAGATGTACGTGTTGGCCACACAGCATAAAGTCCGGATTGTCAGTGCTCATTCCCTGGAGCTAAAAGGTCTGTGGGACAGCATCAGACGTGAGCCTTTCCAAGAAGGGAAGAACGGGGAATGTTGTCTTGGTAACACCCTAATTGAAGTGGTTTTATGTGGCGTAGGAAAGAGAAACATCACGTCTGTCATGGGCCCGATTTGCCAAGGGAAAGAGGCACCATCTTTACTCATCAATGTAGGGTTTGCCGGGGCGCTAACCGAGGGTATTGAGCCGGGCTGCTGGGTTATTGGTGAGCGATTCGTTTATGCGCAGATCCATGGTCTGCCTGTGGAGTTCTCTGCCTGTGATCCAAAACTGATACATAGTGCTCGCAACGGTTTATCCAGGAGCGGGGCAGATTTTCGGATAGGTGGGCTGGTTACGGTTGATAACGCCTGCTCTGGCTGGAACAACAGGCATGGAATGTTTGGAAGAACAGGGGCACTAGCAGTTGACATGGAGGCGTATCATCTTGCGCTGATTGCGCATAACAGCGGTGTTTCTTTTCTTTCATTGAAGATTATCTCGGATACTGTGACTGAGCTGCCTGAGGATGCGGTTAGATCGAGAGGGGCGCAACTCTCCTGTCAGATTGGACACGTAGTTCCAGATTTGCTGGTGGAGCTGGTGAGTGATGATGAGAATAACTGTGATCATTCCGAGCTATAACCGCTGTATCGAGCTTCAAAGGGCCATTGATTCAGTGCGGAATCAAACCTTGCCGCCCCAAGAGATCATCGTGGTGGATGATGGCTCGACCGATGGGACTACAGAGATGCTTCGAGACTCTGCGTTTTCCGGCCTGAAGGTTATCTCTCAGACAAACAAAGGAGTCTCAGCGGCCAGAAATGCAGGGATCAAGGAGGCTCAGCATGAATGGATAGCCTTCCTAGACTCCGACGATTGGTGGTTGCCTCGCAAGCTGGAGAGGCAAGCTCAATTTCATGTGCAATCTCCTGACTATCTGATTTCCCAGACTGACGAGATATGGCTTAGGAATAATCGAAGGATCAATCCAAAAAAATACCACCAGAAGCAGGCAGGATGGATCTTTCACCTGTGCGTGGAGCGATGCATGATCACTCCCTCGGCGGTGATGATCAGTGACCGGATATTCAATGATGTGGGGATCTTTGATCAGACCTTGCCGGTGTGCGAGGATTATGATCTCTGGCTGCGGGTGAGCAACAAGTATCCGGTTGGATTAGTGGAAGAGAAGTTAGTGATCAAGACCGGAGGGCATGAAACCCAACTCTCGAGCAAACATTGGGGAATGGATCGGTTTCGGGTCCAAGCTTTGGAAAAGGTGATCCAAGAGTCCATGCGAGCAGAGAACAGGATAGGCGCTCTTAGAACACTAGTGAAGAAATCATGTATTCTGGCAGAAGGAAGCGTCAAGCGAAACCAGCCCGCTAGGGCAAGTTCCTATCGGTCAAAAATGTCCAAATACGGCCATGAATTGGAGCGTCTATATGAAATGTGTGAACAGGACCGTGGGTTTGCACGACATTGAAGTGAGCGATGAATCATACCGCTATAGCGACGAGCGCTTCGATGAACGCAGTCTGCGTGCTTCCATACAGGCCGATGGGGTTTTGAATCCGGTTATCTTGATCGAGAGGGATCAGAGTTATCAAGTGGTTACAGGATTCCGCAGATTGAAGACGGCACAGCAGTTGGATTTGGCTGAAACACCAGCCAAAACCGTGAGCGACCAAGTACCAGCGGCTGATCTCTTTGAGCTGTCGGTTTTGGAAAACCAAGCAACCCGGTCTTTGAATTGGTGTGAGAAAGCCATACTGGTTGCCAAACTAAGAGCGGCTAAGGTTGACGAAAGCCTGATCACGGGTATGTTTATGCCGCTTGTGGGGCTTGCGGGCTCCAAAGATAGGGTAAATGAACTGATGATTGCAGAAGAGCTGCCCAACGAGCTTCTGGACTATTTTCTGGCCAAAGGAATCTCCTTTCATCGCCTGCAGCATTTGCGGGGCTTGTCCAAGGTCTGCATGACCTTCTTTGCCGATCTGGTGCGGATATTGGCGCCAAGTGTGAGCGTGTTCCAACAGATCAGCAAGGCGCTGGTCGAAGCTGCCAAACGAGATGAAATCGGATTGGACGAAATCATTGCCGATGGGCCTGCCCAGGTGCTGGCAAAGCAAGCTATTGCAGAAGCGGAGAGATTGAAGCAATTAAGGCAGATAACATGCTCGCTAAGATATCCTGTTTTGGCGGCCAAGAACAGGGAATTGAGAAGTCTGGTTGATTCTCTCGAAGCAGATTCCAATATTCGCATTACATGGGATCGCCACTTGGAAGAACCGGGTCTTACTATAAGGTTGAAGGTGGTGGATTCACAGGACATCGACGCAAGCATTGAATTGCTCAGGCGGCTCCAAGCCAACGTGGTGCTGAGCCATCTATCAGGAAGGATCTAGCGGGTCATGCGTAACCGGATAAGAACAGTGTTCATAGAAAATAAGGTTAAGGTTGATCCTTTGGCCCAGAGGATTACCAAGGCTTTCAGCGATGCTCAGGTGGTCCGAGAGGAAGAGGATCGGCTCAGAGGAGTTTTTAGCAAGCTTGGGCCCTCACAGGGAAAGCAAAGCATTTTTATTACCCGGTCAAAGGGGAACATGCTTAAAATCTGCCAGGGAATGCAGGAGCCATACCTGTGCTGCCGGCTTCAGGTTTTGAGTCCTGTGTCCAACTGTCCAATCCTTTGTTCCTATTGTTTCCTTCAGTTCTATCTAAACAGCTATATTACCACCATCTATGTCGATTTGGAGGAACAGAGTTCCGAGCT
>CAYFXD010000008.1:0-3323 GCA_964347095.1 uncultured Actinomycetota bacterium
TTTGCTGGCTGCCAGCACGAGACCAGACCAGATCATGGAGGATTTCTGCAACTTAGCCTCTATTGATCATATAGACGCTGCATTTGACAACATGCTTAGTGTTGTAAGCACAAACGATGTGCGAATCAATCTGCGAGTGGTTGCTCCTGAGCGGTATTACGCGGCGCTTCAATACTTCACAGGTTCAAAGGCACATAATGCGCATCTTCAGGAAGTCGCGGGTAAGCGTGGTTTTAGCGTCAGTGAACAGGGAATTTTTAGCTCTGCTTCAGGGGAGCGCGTGGATTCGGAATCCGAACAAGGAGTGTACGCGAATCTCGGCATGCAGTACATTCCACCTGTGATGAGAGAGGATAAGGGCGAAATTGAGAAGGCACTCGCCCATGATTTGCCGCAGCTGATTGAACGGCATGATATCAAGGGAGATCTTCACGTACACTCTGCTTGGAGCGACGGCCATAACAATATTCGGGACCTGGTTGCGGAAGCAGTGAGTCTGGGGTATTCGTATATGGCAATCTCCGATCATGCTGAAAAGCTGAAGATTGCAGGAGGCTTAGATAAAGACGAGGTGCATCGGCAAAGAGAGGAAATACAGAATCTTAATCAAGAACTGACTGGTTTCACAATTCTAAATGGCATAGAGCTCAATATTGATGCCGGTGGCAATCTTGATTACGAAGACGACTTTCTGAGACTATTTGATGTGGTAATCGCCTCGATTCATACCGGATTTACTCAAAGCTCAGAGACCTTAACCAGCAGAATAATCAAGGCGATCCAAAATCCGAATGTACATATGATTGCGCACCCGACCGGCAGAATCTTGAATAAAAGAGCTCCTTATGCGCTGGATCTTGATGCAGTTTTTGAGGCTGCCTTCGAACACGATACTATCTTGGAGTTGAACTCTTATCCTGATAGGCTGGATTTAAAGGATGACCACTTAAAAGAGGCAAAACGACGGGGCATTAGAATCGCTATCAACACGGATGCTCACAGCCAAGCGCATCTAGAACTCGTAGACTATGGTGTGGCCACAGCGCAACGCGGCTGGCTTGAGTCAAGCGATGTTGTGAACACCTACGAAATAGACGAACTGCTGAAGATCCTGAGCAAGAACTAGCAGTATTGCCAGGTAGGTGCCATATGGGATGGAATGAACTGCAAACCGCATGAAAAGTATACCATTTTGAACTGCAAGGAAAATCATGGGTAGTCAGATTCTTCAAAAAGAATTCTATGAACGTGACACAAGATTGGTGGCCCGACAGCTACTGGGAAATGTGCTGGTACACGATACTCCTGACGGCATCCTCAGTGGAGTCATTATTGAAGTTGAGGCCTATTTTGGAGACGGAGATCCTGCAAGCCACGCAGCCAGAGGTATAACTAAGCGGAATTCCATTATGTTTGGTCCCGCGGGAGTCGCATATGTGTATCTCAACTATGGCATACATTACCTGCTAAATGTAGTGACTCAATCTGAAGGAATACCGGGCGCCGTACTCATACGGGCACTCGAACCGTGGCAGGGGAAAGATATTATGTCCAGGAATAGAAGGGTCAAATCCGAGCTTCAGCTGACGAACGGGCCTGGCAAGCTAACTAAGGCGTTGGGGATTGACATGTCGCATAATGGCAAAAGCCTCATGGACAGCCGCTTGCACATTTTGAAAGGTGAACAAGCAGGGATTCCCATAAGCGCATCTCGTAGAATAGGGATCTCTGTAGCCCAGGATGCCCTTTTAAGGTATTATGTTGAGGGCAATCCATACGTATCGAAGACGGAAAAGAAAGACAAAAGCAAAGTGCAAAACAACAGTACAAAACTCAAAGCAAGAACCTTGACGACTAGGTCCAATCGAATGCGCTGATCGAGAGCTATTTTAAATTTTGTTATTCTGAGTTTTGTGTTTTGCGTTTGCGCTTTGCATGAAGCATCTAGACACATCGGAGACAACTTTGGCGGCTGGGAGGTTTGATGAAACTTAAAGATGTTTATGAGGCGGCCATCGACATCGGTATTGCCAATGATCCTAGGGGTAAACAGGATGTCAAGAAAAACCTAAAGCGAGTAAAGGACAAATACAAGCAATTGAGCAAAGACGAGAAAGACTTTTTCGATAAGGAGAGGCTGAAAAATCCCTATTCGGACACGCGTATCCTAAACGGCGATGTCAATATGGAGGTTGATGAGATCCTTGTGGGTGTTGACTTGGAGGTTGGGGAGGTCCTTCTGGCGGACAGACTGAATGAGAAAGGCAGGCATATCAACTTATTGATGGCGCATCATCCAGAAGGATCGGCACTGGCAAACCTCTCTGACGTCATGAAGATGCAGGCCGATCTCTGGCACAAACAAGGAGTGCCCATTAATATCGGGGACGCTCTCATTGACAAGAGGATGAGAGAGGTTTTTCGGCACTTGATGCCGACCAACCACAATCGTGCAGTGGATGCAGCCAAGTTGCTTGGATTGGCCTTCATATGTGTTCATACTCCTGCGGACAACCTGGTTACGTCTTTTCTCCAGAATAAGCTTAATAAAGAGGCGCCGTACACGTTGAAGGAGGTCGTGGACGTTCTCAAGCAAGAGCCTGAATATAAAAAGGCGGCAATGGAAGGGCATGGGCCTGCCATCCTAGCAGGGGATGGTGAGAAGCGGGCAGGCAGAATTGTCGTTGACATGACGGGTGGAACGGAGGGAGCCTCTGATATTATTGAGAAATTGGCCCAGGCAGGGGTGGGTACGCTGATTGGGATGCACATGAGCGACAAGATGCGAAAGAAGGCCGAATCAAATCATCTGAATGTGGTGATTGCTGGACATGTCGCAAGTGATACCATCGGCCTGAATCTTTTCATGGATGAACTGGCCAAGAAAGGCAAGAACAAGATAGTCGCCTGCTCGGGATTCAAGAGAATAACACGGACCGGAGGCTGAAGGCTTTGACATGGAAAGCGTTTTTGAATAACTTATTAGAAAGGTCGGATTGGCTCTAACAGGGCTCAAAGTATTTGTCGTCAGGTCTGGTATTTGTGTGTCCTACAAACTTCTTTTGTATGTAGCGTTGTAGAAAGCCAAAAGGAGCTGTATTATTGAAAGTCCTTTTTGTCTATCCCGATTTTCCCGCCAATGCAGATTCTTCTCCCAGGCATGGATACTATTCAGAGGGGCTTGCCTCGTTATCTGCTGTGCTCAAAGAATCCGGTCATGGGGTTTCACTATATCACTTGACCAAGGCGGCAAGCGTGGAGGAGTTTGGAAACATCATAAATGATATACAACCTGGGCTGATTGCGTTTTCGGTCAGGACGAC
>CAYFXD010000009.1:0-4640 GCA_964347095.1 uncultured Actinomycetota bacterium
GACAACACCGAGCAGAATGTTGGCCAGACCCATCATAACCAGCAATCCTGCCGGATTCACGCCACATACAACGATATAACCGATGGCCAGCGGAAAAAGGGTA
This sequence comes from uncultured Actinomycetota bacterium, assembly GCA_964347095.1. GTDB lineage: Bacteria > Actinomycetota > Aquicultoria > Subteraquimicrobiales > CAYFXD01 > CAYFXD01. Next base: position 104 of record CAYFXD010000009.1, read on the forward strand.
CCGAAATCACCCATTGAGCCAGCGAATTCACGCAGATTGAATTCAAAGCTGCCTATGCGCATAGATTCCCATCTCCTCACATATGGCGGTTCCACATCTCCACCAGTATTCTTGGCATATCGTGAAGTCCCTCCAAAAAACTAGCCAGCTTTCCGCATTGGAAACCCGGCATGATACTCAAGACGCATGCACTTCTCCTTTCCAAATGCGGGAGGCACAAGTATTTCTACCTATACCCTACGGACTTCAACACGATCTGCTGTGTTGATCCTTCGGCTCTTATCCGTGTCCCAAAAGATTTAGGATAAAGAGCTCGGAGCAGTTCATATTCTATTGTCTAGTCCTAAACAAAAAAGCCAACCGCACGTGGCAGCCAGCTTCAGAATGCTGATCTCCTTTTTGCCACAAGGCCCTGCGATTTCCCACAAAACCCTGTCGGTCACACTCCTTATCTGCAAACACAGACTTAGGCCGAGCGACTCGGAGAAGAACTTATTTACCTTTGTAATTATTTTAGCAGTTTATTCAAGATCATTCCAGATATTTTTCTCCTTGCCGCTGAATGCAATAGTCTAGCGGAGCTTTAGACCGAGACCAGTTCTAGGTTTGTCAGTGAAAAGTGCAGCGCACGAATCAGGTCCGAAGCTTGGTGGAGACAAGCTTGGCACAAAAACAATGAGAGCGGCGGTCCTAAGTGCACCTCAGCGTTCCACTATTCACTTTAGCTAATCAGCTTTAGAAATCCATCGCTGATCCATCTGAAAGGCCGCTCTAGAGCAGCACCCATTGTCCCCATTCTAGACCTCAACCAATGCTGGACCTTTCCCTTGGCCATAGCGAGATTTAGCTTATTCATCGAGAAGTCGGACCGGTAAAGCAGCCGATGATTCTTGGGTGACTCCCAGCGCGCACTGTTGAGCCTGTCCTTAAGCCTTCGGTAAAGATCTGTCCCAGGCAGGGGGTAGGGCACTGTGTAAGATAGATAATCAAGAGGAAGAGATGAAGAGAAATTGACGGTCTCAATGAGGGTTTCATCTGTTTCCCCTGGATAACCAAGGATGAAGAACCCGCCTGTTTTTAGGCCTCTTTGAAACGCCAGACCAACAGCGGTCCTGGCAGATGCAACCGTTGTGTTCTTGTTCATCACTTCCAGCATATTGTCGTTTCCCGATTCCAGCCCGAAAAAGAGCCGGCTGCATCCCGCCTCGCGCATGCGATTAAGCATATCGGGCTCGACGCCGTCCGCGCGACTCAGACATTCCCATTCAAACTTCAATCCTCGCTTTAGTATTTCATCACATATTTGCACGACTCGCTTTCTATTCAGCGTAAAACAGTCATCTGCCATCCATATCCGCTCATAATCAAGCGCAAGTATCTCTTGGATTTCGTCAACAACATTTGCTGCCGAGCGCTCTCTGTAATCATCTCCAAAAACCGGTTTTGAGCAGAATCCACACTTGAATGGACATCCTCTTGTTGTAATCATCGAGGTCATGGTATGGCCATAGTTCTTGCGCCAATATTCCTTGTACGCCTTATCATCAAATCCCGACCTGGCCGGAAAGGCAATCCTATCCAGCTGTTCAATCCGTGGCTGTGAAGGGGTATGTTTAACCTCACTGTCCTTCGAGTACGCAAAGCCTGGCACGTCTCTTAAGTCCTTGCCTTCATGCAACGCTTTGACGAGCTGCGGCAGACTTTTTTCGCCTTCACCAAGTGCAACCATGTCAAAGAGGGAAAGGAAATAGCCGGGAGATGCAGTGGGATAAGGCCCGCCGGCGACTTGCAGCTCACACAGGTCTCTTGTTTGCCGCGCAAGTTCAACAGCATGGTGCTCCATGGTTAGCATCGCATAGAATCCAACAACCTGGGGACACGATCTTTTGATCTGCTCAATGACCTGATCGGGCGTGATAAAACTGCCGTCAATTAGATCAACCGAGATATTTTGTTCATTTAGCGCAGCAGCAATGTACCCCAGACCAAGTGGAGGGAACTTGAAAATCGACTTATCTTTCGCTTTCGAGTAGAAGTAAGGATATACCAGTGCGACGTCGGCCACAACGTCCCTCCACAGCAAAGTTGATTCAAACAAACATTATGGGATAGGTAAAAACTGACTTCCGGAATTGAGATACATCAAAAATAAAGCCTGCCCATGAAAGCGAATGACTCAGCTCCCATCCTCTGAATAACGTGGTGCCGGGCTGCTGTTGCACGCAAAATCTTGCAGGATTCTGCTCCCCCTTGAACCATGCCCGCTGCGCCTCGATTTCTTGCCAGGGGCCTATCTCGTGCCGCTCCAGTTTGTGACCGCCTGCATCAGCATAGTGAGGAAAATGATTGGCGCCCCCCTCATTCAACAAGAACATGTTGGCTTTTGACGCAGTCCGATGAAAATCGGACAAATCCACACTGATGGCCACACTATTCGAAAAAATATGATAATCAACCGCAATTTTGCCTTGAGGCTCGATCTTTGTAAAACCATATTCAAAGCCAGCTTTGCTGCGCACTCTTCCCCACTGACGAAGAAATCTTTGCGCAAATCTGCTTTTCTTGTAGATATGTCCGCTTAATTCAATGCCTGTATAGGCCAGTTGACTATTGATCGCTCGGTTACCGAAATTCAGCTGCTGAAGCGCATCGAGAAAGAAGGTTTTTCTCATCCCACTGTTGTCCACCATTTGCTCTGTTAGAGCGGTGTACGACAGATAGGTCCGATTATCCTTGACCATTACAGGCACTCCAAAACCCATACCTTCCTCGCAAAGCGGGCGACCTTTGTCAAAGATTATCAGCCCTTTTTGAAGTGGCCCCGTCACTCCCAGACCGCTGTCTCAGGATCTCGAAAAACCAAGTGAAAGCTCCGGATTATCTTTAAGCTGCAGTTGTTGCATCAACGTCTCCCCATTTCAATGCTCTAGCAGGCCCAGACTTAGTCACACGGACGACTGTTCCCCATATGAAGCAGCTTGGCACGATCGTCATATGCGCCATGACGTGACCAAAACTATCTGTCAGCAGCCTCGCGAAATCGTTTGTCACCTATTTGATGATATCAGACCTTTTCTCTATTTTAATGCGTTTCGGATAAATAAACTTGAGAGGAATAGAAATAACGCGGCAACTCTTGGCGCCCTGACATGCTTTCGCACCGTCGGCCACCAAGAAATACAACTATAGTGCTTGCGGAAGTTGTTGCAACTCAAGTCTGGGTTCTCTGCTATATCATTACTGATCTGGATCTCTGTCCCCTGTTGAGAATCGTGGACCCGCTGAGCTATTGACAGGTCTTGTCTGCCAATGCTGCGTCCAGATGGCGGTTTTCACCAAAACTTGGCATATATTTGCTGCGAACCGCCCACGAAAGTGCTTTGATTGCTCAGGTGCGGCGCCACTGTTCTACAGCAACACTCCAGGTCCACATGCATGCAATCTTAATAGAATTTGTTACCGCGTCAAATTGAATCCAAAAGTCTCTTGCGGGATATGATATTAGGATCTAAGTGGTTTCAGCGGATGGGAATAGTCAAAGAGATTAGTTGCTGCTAGGTGAATTCTAAGGTTGCTGCTATCGACAAGCTGCTGTGAAAAGCTGAAGTATTTCTTGGGTGTCTTTTTATTGCCGGCTCTTGACAGAATCAGGTGCGACAGTTGATCTACTTTCTCAGTCATGATTTCCCCTCCTTCCGTCGTCTCCGATTCCAGTATTAATTCCAAACACCTAAATCTCTAGGAACCAAAGTCTGCGTGGCGAGTTCAAATAAAACGGATGTTTAGGTATTTACCTTTGAAGTAATTACCAGTCAGCAGGTCCATCGCCCTCCAAGCTTCTTCTTCGGAGCTCATTTCGATAAAGCCGTGTCTTCTGCGCCCATCGATATCCATAAAGATGTCGGCCTTTTCAACGCTTCCAACTTCAGCGAAGAGCCCAATCAGGTCGGTCCTTGTCGCCTCTGACGGAAGATCCTTAACTCGAAGTTTGATTGCCATCTGGACTACCTCCTCTCAGATCATCCTTTGGCGGCTTTTTTCGACACTCTTCCAACGAGATCAAGTGCTTTCCATATTATGATAAGAAAGCATTGCCCCTCTGAATACTAGGATATTGCCCTGTTTTCGGTTCAAAAAAATCACGTTTGGATGGGAATGAGAGGTGGCTGCGTAAGTGCTTTGCCTTTTTGAGAAGTAAAAAACCAAGTGTCCCTCTAGTGTTAGAACGGAATCACAGGCGAACACGGCACCCGAACAGTGAATAGAAAAGCACCCATCTCCGTTCACACTGATGTCAGCCGCACGTTGGCTGCCTGGCAGACATCGAAGGATGAGAATCCAGGCAGCTCTTGGGTAGTGATCCGGTTACACATAGACACTCAGTTGTACACAGACCTGGCACTGCTCAGCCTGGTGAGAAGACTGAAAACGATGAGTGGGAACCATCGACAACAGGGACGGAGATCGCAATGCCAAGGTAGCAGATTGCAAGGTCAAAATGGATAAATCCGGGAGAAATGCAATTGGACAGGAAGTC
>CAYFXD010000010.1:0-4925 GCA_964347095.1 uncultured Actinomycetota bacterium
GAACTGGCTCTTGGTGGTGCACCCGAAGGCACGCTGGTCATTGCCGAAGAACAAAGAGCAGGGCGGGGTCGTCTGACCCGCCGTTGGGTCTCGCCGCAAGGCGGCATCTGGTTTTCCATCATTCTACGTCCACACATCACCCCGATTGATCTGCTAAAAATGACCATCTTGGCTGGGGCCGCGGGAGTAGAATCGATCAAAGAAGTAACGGGCATGGATCCGTGCGTCAAATGGCCCAATGACATCTTGATCAACAGCAAAAAGGTAGCGGGCATCTTAACGGAGATGGAGACGGAGGCTGACACGGTGCATTTTGTTGTTTTGGGGATGGGCATAAACGTCAATATAGTGCAGGGCGCGTTTCCCCCTGACTTAAAGGACAAAGCTGCGTCCCTCAGCGAGCTGCTCGGCAAGAACGTGGACAGGTCTCAATTACTGCGGGTGCTGCTGCAAAAACTGGAGGCAGGCTACTTGAAACTGCGGTCGGGGGATTTCTCAACGATCAAGGATTCCTGGAAGAAACATTCATGCACATTGGGCCAGCAAGTTACGGTTGAGACACCCGATGAGCTGATCAAAGGAACAGCAGTTGATGTGAGTGATCAAGGAGCCCTAATCGTTCAGCTTCGTGGAGGGACAAACAAGATTGTCTGGTCGGGGGACCTCGGTTTTGCAGGTCCGGGCAAGTCCGGGTAGGCACAAGCATGTCCGCAGGACGCTCTTCTAGGCCAGTCAAGAGTGTTCTTCAGCTATTGACTTCCCTTTGCTCTTGAGAGACGACGGCTTTGGTCTCTGTTGCTCTTAACAGCAAAAGATAGTAACGGATGGCGTTCCCTCAACCCGGCGGGCAACACCAGGCCGCAGCCAGAATCTGGTTCTTTCCCTGATTGGCCCGATCGCGTGACACTCAGGATTTTCGATTCTTTTGAGTAACCCTCAGAGCCCGGGTTCGATTGAAGGCAGCTGCTATTTCATGGTTGCGAGGCAGAGCAAACTCACCTGGGTGACCCTCAAAAACCGAGAGGGCATCTAGGCTGTTTCCCTCAAGTTCTCGCAGAGTATGGCCTATGATCTCCCTGATTGTTTTTTTGTCATCGATATGGTGCCTGCACGCATAGAACATGATTTGGGCAATTGCCCTAGTCTGATTCTCATCAACCAGTTGTTCTACGTAGCTCAGATCAATGGTTTGCCGACCGAACTCGATGCTCCCAAGACCTCTGCTTTTGATCTTGAATCTACCTGCGCCTTGAGGACAAAAGCTGCTCTTGTGCGGGATCCGCTCGGTCGCGTGGCCAAAACCCGGACTGCCCTCAGGGATGCGCATCATTTTTTGAGATTCGGCTATCTTCAGCGCTTTGGCTGTGACATCAACTGGTCGGTACTCATCCATCATAATGACCGTATCTGCTATGTCGAAATAGTCGCCCGAACCACCAATGACAATGATGCTCGATACTCCCAGGTCCTGGAATAGCCCTCTTGCTTTATCAATAAAAGGGGTGATCGGCTCCTTGTCCTTGTGCACCAGTCTCTGCATCCGCTCGTCACGGATCATGAAGTTGGTGGCCGAGGTGTCTTCATCGATTAAGAGAAGACCGGTCCCAATCTCCAGCGCTTCCATGATATTGGCAGCCTGAGACGTACTTCCGCTGGCGTCTTCTGTTGAGAATTCCTCGGTGTCTCGTTGCCTTGGTCTTGCTGCCACATCTGAAACCTGGGGCAATGCCGGGCGCGGCAGGTTCTGAATGAAAGGACTGATGTCGACCTTTTCTATGTGCCTTCCATCTTCAGCCCGTATCTTAACCGCGTCGCTTCGTGTGACAACCATCTCCCTTCCGTCACCACCAACATGGTTATAAACGCCTCGTTCGATCGCTTTTAACAGCGTGGTTTTGCCATGATAGCCTCCTCCCACAATCAAAGTGATTCCTTCAGGGACTCCCATTCCCGTCACTTGACCTCTGTGGGGGAGATTGAAGGTCACTTTGAGTGATTCCGGAGATGTGAAGGGCACTACCTGGTTTTTCGGCATGGGCCTGTTGCTCACACCTGTTTTTCGGGGAAGAATGGAATTCTCTCCAACGAATGAAACCAGCTTCAATTTGGCCAAGCTGTTTCTGAGGTGCTCCTGGTCTTCAAAAAGATCCACGTGGCTTGCTACTTTTTCTGGGCCATAGCAGTGATAGAAAAGCGAATCCTTGCCGATCTTGGGGATCTCGTCAAAGAACATCTCAATTGCCTCTCGGGCTAATATGCGGCGGCCTGCAGCAGGTAGTCCTATAGAGAGCCGGATCTCGACCAAGCCCGAGTGCACTTTTACCGCCGTTCGCTCAAGGACTTCCTGATCGTGTTTTTGAATGGCGATGAGTCCGCTCTTGCCAGTCCCGCGGTTTCCCTTGGCGTAAGAATCAATAGCCTTGGCGGTCTCGCGGCCGATGAAATCTTCCAGCGCAGTCCGCCGGATCTTATTATTGAAAAGCCCAATCGGGAAATCGGCAGCCTGCTGCTCAACTCGGAGCCGGATCCTGGAAGCACTGGCGAAAGGATCGCCTTGCACGTAATCTATGAACACGGTGAAGCTAGGAAAGGCATATTGACCGGCAATTCCCTTATAGGCCTTGTAGCCTCTGCCATCTATTCTCAAGAGCTTGTTTCTTAGATCCTCGTGGTTCAAGTCGACGTTCCCCTCTGTTGCAGATGAACAAAAATATGTTGACAGAAGGGGTAGGCTTTTGTCAAAATTGTTAACGAAATTATTGGCATGGTTAACAATTACCCGAATGTTGGCGGTTAGTATTGCGGCTGCATTGGATCTAGCAGGACTTCTGCATGGAGGCAAAAATGCAAGTCTCAACTCGAGATCTGGTTATGATGGCGCTCTTTGCGGCCCTTACTGCTGTTGGAGCCTGGATACAAATCCCGATTGCGCCTGTTCCCTTCACTTTCCAGGTGTTATTTGTATTGTTGGCCGGCGTCATGCTGGGGCCCTGGTTAGGTGCTCTGAGTCAACTCGTCTACGTGCTTCTCGGGGTCACTGGATTGCCTGTCTTTGCCGGCGGTACATCAGGGCTGGGCATATTATTTGGACCAACCGGGGGATATCTTTTTGGATTTGTATTTGCCGCTTATGTTGTGGGCAGGTTGAGTGAAGCTACTCGGAATAAGTTCTTGTGGGCTCTGATACCGATGGGATCAGGGATAGTAGCCATATACCTGCTTGGTATGGTCCAACTTGCTCTAGTTGCCAACCTTTCTTTGGTGCAGGCTTTCCTGGCGGGAGTTGTGCCTTTTGTCGGTTTTGATCTTGTCAAGGCAGTTATTGCTGCAGCTGTTGCTCAACGGCTGAAGTTGCTGGGGATTACCACGGCCACAACGTCTTCCTAATTGATCTTCTCTTGCGAATCTATGGAGAATGGCTGGCAGGACTGAAGACGCCCTTTGCGCTTCTGTCAGTTCCTCCTCCTAGTTGAAGGAGGCTCAGGCTTGAAGAAAGCTCAGGCCGAATCGCCAATTGTCGGACCTCGGTCATTCTTCTTATTACCTCTATGGCTCATAAGTGTCCCTTGATAACCTGCTCCGATTGCAGTAAGATTTGTACCGGACCCTTGATTGCCCACAACCTGTGTCGGGCTGTCTGATATTCAAGGCGCTCATTCGAATCAGTCCTAATTCGCAAACTTGTTAATATTGACGTCGATAGGCAGCATGAGGCTGTACTGGTAGCCATGGCTAGTGGATCTAAAGGCTTTTGTTTGTACTGCATCGGCCAGTTTGTCATTTGTCAGCCCAAGCGAAGTAAGAGGCATGATTAGATGAGAACTATCTCACGGATTGTTCTTACCATATTGCTGATCTTGGCATTATTCATATCCATGACCGCCTGTGACGCTGTCCGGACACCGCCGGAGCTGGATGAGCGCAGAAAACCGGAACCAGAGCGGGAGGAGCAGACTCGCGAGACTCTCATTCGGCAATTCCCCTTGCCGGTTCCTCTCTTTGCAGCCAAAAGTGCGTGGAACCAAAAAGTAGATGAAGCCAAGGTTCTGGAGGAGAGCGATGAGCAGATCCTAGCGCTGTACCGAGTTTTGCTGGGAGACAACACTTCGCTGCGGCCGCCTGAGCTGAAGATGGAGGATCCTTTCCCCTTCATGTACATTAATTTCAATCAATATAGTGTCCCGATATTCCGAGCGCTGGATAGAAAATACCAAATTGGACTCCGCGATTATGAGGGAGTAGAAAGCTTCCCAAGTCCCAAGTTTGGGAAGAAGACAAAAGAGGGCGGACCAGTGAGAATACCAGCCTCAAACGGCAGAATCAGACCGGCTGGTCCACGGGGGATTGAGGCCGATGGGCATCTGGTGTTGTATAATCCCGATACCTTTACGGAATATGATTTTTGGCAAGCAACGACCAGACGGTCTGAGGGAAGCAGTCTGGGCGGCGGATATCCTGGCAAGAAGATCTTCGAAGCTGGTGCCGTGGATGTCTTTAACGTCCGGGAGCTTGGAACAAATCTAAATAACCAGAGCAGCGCGCGTGCCACAGGCGTACCCTTGCTCGCGGGCCTGGTTGTACCGGGGGATATCCAGAGCGGCGTGATCAAGCATGCCTTGGCCTGCGCGATCCCTGGACTTAGAAATCTCAGCAGTGATCCCCAAGAACCTCTTTCATCCGATTCTTATTACCCCGCGACAACAACAGAAACCGATTTCATCAATACCAGTCCGACAGCACTTGCGGCAGGTCAGCGCATCCGACTTAAGGCAAAGATAGTAGATGATGAGGGTGACATCATCGATGAAACTGAGTTGGCCCCCATCACCCGCATTTTTCTGAAAGCCCTTCGCAACTACGGTGCCTACATTGTTGACAATGCTGGGGGATTCATCTTCTATGCGGAGGACATCCATACCGCGAAC
>CAYFXD010000011.1:0-13225 GCA_964347095.1 uncultured Actinomycetota bacterium
GTACAGGTTGACTTTGAGGCAGACGTTGAGTTGAGTCGCAAACTGGAGGAGCTGAAGGCAGCTTTGTCCGAGGCTGATCTGCCGGATGAGGCTGAGACTCCCGATGCAAGCGAGGTCCCGGCATTCCTGAACATGATTATTACGGTTGCTGGAGATTATGACTATGCCGAGCTGCAAGAATCTGCTCAAATGGTAAAAGAAGAAATCAATCAGCAGGTATCCGGTATTGAGGATATAGACATTATCGGCGGTACTGATAAGAAAGTGCACGTAGAGCTGGATCTGGCCAGACTGAAGCAGGCCGGCTTGAGTCCGTCACAGATGAGGGATCTGCTTGCTGCAAAGAACATATTGATCCCCGGAGGCTCCCTAGAAAAAGATGAAAAAGAGTTTACCATCTCGGTCTCGGCTGAACTAGATTCTGTAGCGGAGATCCGCAATCTTGGCATCGGTATGGGGCCGGACCAACGTCCCCTAGAACTCAAAGACGTGGCTTCAGTGAGAGTCCTTCCCGAGGAGCGGGAGTCACTGTACCGAAGCGGGCATGAGGAAGGCGCAAATTTCGTCACTCACAATTCAGTCTATCTTTATATCACCAAGAGACCAGATGCGGATATTACAGACATATCCCAAGCAGTGCGGCAGGTCCTGGACGATTTGGAAAACGATAAGCTACGATCCGGCCTCGATCTCCTGGTAAGCTATGATGATGCAGTCGCGGTCGATCGCCAAATATCCGATCTGACCAACAGCGGTTGGCAGGCGCTCATCATAATATTCATTGTGCTTTTTATCTTTGTCAGCCTAAGGGCCTCAATTATTATTAGCACCATCATTCCGCTGGTGTTGCTCTCTGTCTTTATGCTGTTTAGAGCTCTTGACTTGTCGCTCAATGTAATCACACTTTTCTCCATTATCCTAACCTTGGGGATCCTGGTCGACAACGCAATCGTGATCGTGGAGGCGATCCAATACAATGTTAATCGGGGATTCGCTGCAAAAGAAGCAGCTATAACTGCCATAGATGAAGTGGGATCGCCAGTCTTTTCAGCTACCATAACAACCATCATTGTCTTCATTCCTATGATCTATATAGGGGGATTGATCGGCAAGTTCATTGCTTACATTCCATACACGGTGATCACTGCAATCTCTGCTTCGTTTTTGATCGCAGTCACGGTGACGCCACTGCTTGGGACATGGCTGATCAAGAATAAACAGGGCTCCGAGCATCAGATCAAAGAGTATAATGAGATGCCGCATTGGCGCATAATCGACTGGTACGGCACTGTCATGCAGTCCCTGTTCAGGAGTTTGCCCAGGATGGGCCTGGTCATTGTGATCGCGTTTGCCTTATTTGCTGGCAGTATGGCCATACCTTTGACCGGACAACTAAGGATGGAGCAGTTTCCGGCCGAGGATAGCGATTACTTCTTTGTTAACATTAGTTTTGACCGGGGAGAGCCCTTTTCGTCCAAGGACCAAAAATTGCGCCAGATCGAAAAAGAGATCCAGAAACTACCCCACCTCGTCAACTATTCAATTACGCCGCAAGGGAGCGACACCTCGATCTTTGTGAACATAGGCGACCCCCGTCAGCGAAAGTTGACCAGCTTTGCCATAATCGACCAGTTTAAAAAGGACGTTTCGGATCTCGAAGGATTGGAAATGAGAGTCGTCGAGATGACGGCAGGGCCGCCAGCTGCTGATTATCCGATAATTGTGCAGATAAACGAGGACAGTCTTGATCAGGCCAAAACCGCTGCCAGGGATTTGGCCGAATATCTGAGGACGGTGGATGGAGTGACGAGAGTCAGAGACGGGGTCTCTGGAGAAGAAGTTCCTCAGATAAGGGTAAATCTTGATCGGAGCGAACTTGACCGCTTGGGCCTGATTCCAGCGGTTGTAGGAGCACAGATAAGAGATGTGTTTCAATCCCAGCAAGCGACCAAAGTGAAGTTGGCGAGCGCGGAAACGTCGGTATCGCTGGACGTTTCCGTGAAGGACGAGTATCGCAACAACCTGGATGACTTGCGGCAGCTCAGCATGGTTGCTCCGCAAGGGCTAGTGGCACTGGAAGACATTGCCGAGATCGAGGAGGTTGAAGAACTGGCCTCCATCAGCCGGTTCAACCAGCGGCGGTTCATTCAAGTGAGTGCGCTGACTGAAGAGGATGCCAACAACAGAGAGATAGAGAATAAGATAAAGGACTACATGGACGAAGACAAACTGAGACAGTTGGGTCTGGAAGAGGATGCCTTGTCATTTCGGGGGCAATATTCATTAGATATCGAGGCACTGGACAAAATATATCTTCTGCTGATATTGGCGCTTGTGCTGGTCTTCCTGGTACTGGTTGCCCAGTTCAACTCATTTGCTCAACCCTTAATAATCATGATCTCTGTTCCGCTTGCGGTTACCGGGGTCTTTCCAGGCTTATGGCTGACGCAAAGTGTCTTGTCGTTCCTTGCCAATCTGGGCGTGGTCGCTCTTGTGGGGATCGTCGTGAACGACGCCATCGTCCTGGTGAGCTATTCAAATCTGCTAAGAAACAAGGGTCTGAGTCGCAGGGATGCGCTGGTTGAAGCGGGCAAGATCCGGTTCAGGCCGATCTTCTCGACTTCTCTTACTACTATAGGCGGCATACTGCCGCTGGCGATCGCGCTCTCATTCTGGAGACCGATTGGAACGGCTATCATATCAGGACTCATCTTTGCAACCTTTGGCACGCTGGTCGTGATCCCTTGCATCTTTGCATTCATGTCCGGCACCTGGGACAAGATCCTGTTACGGATGGGTAGGGAACCAGACTAAACCAGCTGTGCTGGAATGCAAGTGGAACTTGAATAGCGCTTACGGGTTTGCGGAAAATCGAAAGGCAGTTCACTAATAAAACATGCGCATGAGTCGCCTTCTGCTTGGGCGCTTCGGACTTGGAATTGCGGGTTTCAACTCTTTGGGCAATGCTGATTAGTGGGCGGCAGTATGCGGTTCAGTGGAGGATACCGTGAAAAAGAAAGTCATGGTTGCGATGAGCGGAGGTGTGGACAGCTCGGTGGCGGCTGCTTTGCTGTGCGAGCAGGGCTATGAGGTCACCGGCGTGACCATGAAGATCTGGGTAGATGATAAAGATGGCCGGCTGGCCGTTGACGCGGGAGGATGTTGCTCGCTTCCGGCAATGCGGGATGCCCGAGCTGTGTGTAAGAAGCTTGGCATCGACCACTATGTGTTCGATTTCAGAGATGTCTTTGCTCGGCAGGTTATTGATAATTTCTGCGACCAATATATTGCGGGAAGGACGCCGAACCCATGCATAAGATGCAATCAGTGTGTCAAGTGGGATACCTTTTTGCAGCTGGCGCGATCAATGGGGATGGAATACATTGCTACCGGGCATTACTCGCGAATTGAAAGAGAACCGGAATCTGGCAAGTATTTGCTGAAGAAAGGAGTCGATCCAAGAAAAGATCAGTCCTATGTGCTCCATAGTCTCGCCCAAGAGCAACTGGCACATACCTGTTTCCCTGTTGGTGGACATACAAAGGAGGAGGTCAGGGAAAAAGCGCGCCAGCTTGGACTTCCGGTAGCGGAGAGGCCTGAGAGCCAGGACATATGTTTCATCCCTGACAATGACTACCGGAGATTCCTGAAGGAGAATCGCCCCAAAAGGATCAGGCCTGGGAAGATTGCAGACCGGAACGGCGATGTTCTAGGAGAGCATGCTGGCATAGCCTTCTATACCATAGGCCAACGAAAAGGGCTGGGTCTGTCTGCCCGCAATCCATACTATGTGGTCGCTCTCGATTCTGAAACTAACCGAGTTATAGTGGGATCGGAACACGATCTGCTTGTCAACGGTCTGGTAGCCGTTGACATCAACTTAATCTCGGTTGACAGCATCAGTACTCCTTTCGCGGTCGATGCAAAGATCAGGTACACAACGCCTGCTTTCAAAGCCGTACTCTCCATGCAGGAAAGAGGGGCCACTGTCTGGTTTGAGCACCCGCAGAAAGCTGTGACACAGGGCCAGGCCGTGGTTTTCTACCAGGAGGATTTGGTGATCGGGGGCGGCGTAATCGATGGGGTCTTGCGCCGCCAAGCCCCACAGGAAAAGGGCGATAAGTGACTTGCGCCCTGCGACTAGCAAGGGAAGAGAAAAACAGAGCATATCCCCTGACAAGTTGCGATTGATAAAACCGCGATGCCACAGTCTTGCCCAACACTCTCAAGTGGCTCTTAGTGATTGCGGTCCAAAATGAGCTTTGGGCTTGATCCTTCGACTCTGTTCAGAACTGGTTTGACATTTGCCTGTCTGCTCGAAGACAGGAGTTTTATTATTTAAATTCTCATCACAGTGTCTTTTTCTGCTATCTTAATCAGGAGCGCCGAATACTCAGGAGGCCGAGGGCAGCGTATGAGCAAATCAGGTAAAAAAGAAGGCCGCAGCAGGACTGGTAGGTATTGGCTGATACGAATTTTTGTTGTTCTATTCGGCCTGCTCTTGATTCTTCCGCTCTTGTTCTATCTGACCATGACCATTGTGTCGGCGCTTTCCAGGCCCGAGGATGCAAAAGCGGCGAAGAAGCGCGGGGACGAACTGCTAGAAGCCAGGAACAGGACGATACTCACTGTCTCCGCTCATCCCGATGATGTTGATTATTGGGCAGCCGGTACCTTGGCCAGACTTCATCAGAACGGCAATATCATAATCATGATTGTGGGAACCTCAGGCGAGAGGGGAAACAGTACTCCCAATTTGGGTGAGATCAGGGAGAGGGAGCAGCAAAAGGCAGGCGAGATCATCGGCTATGACCGCATTGTGTTTTTGCGCCACCCAGATCGGAGATTAAAGGCGGACAAAGAATTCAAGGATGAACTGCGCGAACTTTTCAAGCAGTATAGACCGGATATCCTCTTCGCCTTTGATATTGAAAAGGAGGCGTACATTTATCATCATTCAGATCATCGGGCTGCTGGCTTGGCGGCGCATGCTGTTGCACCCGAGTTCAGATCGATAAAGAAGATCTATCAATTTCACAGCAAAGCTCCCAACGTGATTGTGGACGTGTCAGATGTTGTTGATACAAAAGTAGACGCAATGGATGCGCATAGTAGCGTAAGGGGCCAGAACAATTCGCTGATCCGAGTCCTTCTGGCTGTGTACGGTCTGTTTAGAAGGGGCGGCGATACGGACTATCGCCAATATGGCCTGGACATTTCATTCCAGCAAGATCTTGATGTTGAGTATGCAGAAATCTTTCGGGTAATTGATAATCATGCAGAGTAGACACAGACTCAGCTATTTTCAGATAGCGCTACTTGGATTTGCGACCTTAGGTGCAAGCATGTTCTGGTCGCTGAATGTGGCCATTGTTCCTCCCCTGCTTGAAAGGATCACTGATTCTGCAACTAGAATTGGATTTGCCCTCAGCCTGGGAGGGATGGCGGGGGTCCTCATGCCCATGCTGGCTGGCCTAGTCAGTGATAGGATAGAGACCCGCTGGGGAAAACGGCGGCCCTTTGTCATATTCGGAGGCACTCTAGCCTCGATCGCCGTTCTCATGGTCCCTCTCAGCAACAGCTATTTCTTAACACTTCTCATCCTTGCTGCGCTCTACATCGCACTTAATTCCTACATCACACCGGTTTTTGCCTTTATTGCCGATGTTGTTCCGGCAGATCAAAGAGGAAAGGCTGCTGGGGTCTACGGGGTCTTGCGTGGAGTCGGAACGCTGGCCGGCTTTGCATTTGGCGGCTATCTGTGGCGGTTGGGGACCTTTCCCCCATTTTTTGCGACAGGCTTGGTGATCCTGTTTACCAGCCTGGTTACCATCGTCGGCTCGGCAGAATATGATCATGCTCCTCAGGGGCAAAGGCTTGCCGAGACGGTTCGAGATCAAGGAAGAGATGACTGGCGGAGCCTAAAGAGGTATGTCAAAAGCCTAGCTGAGTATCCGCGAGCTCTTGCATTCCTGTTTGCCCAGATCTTTTGGTGGGGCGCATTTGGGGTTGCTATCCCTTTTTTTACTCTTTTTGCCAAGAACGTTTTGAATATTTCCATCAGCTCCTCTTCGTCGATCCTCACTGTCTTTGGGATTGTGACCATTGGCGCCATGATCCCGGTTTCCAAACTAGGCGATAAGTGGAATCCGAGGGCTGTCATGGGCGTAGGTTTGTCCATCCTCGGTGTGGCCGGCGTATTCGGCTATTTTGTGCAGACTCTTACCCATGTCTACGCAGTAATGATTTCATGCGCTGTCGGTGTATCAGCGCTCACGACTCTGCCTTACGCGTTCATCGCTGAGGTGGGGCCGAAAGGGCGAGAAGCTGAATTCTATGGATTGGAAAATATTTCTGTGTCAGCACCACAGATCATAGCTCTATGGGTGGGCGGCATCCTGATCGACTATACTGGTTACCGAGTGATCTTTCTGATCGCTGCGGTGACCGTTTTTGTCTCAATCCTCATGTTATTCTTTGGCGAGCGCTTTGTGAGGATGATCATGGAGCAACCCGCCTTGAATTAGCAGCCCCAGGCAACAGAGGTCGTGCTGTGCTGGGGGCAATGCCGGAGTGGTCAGCATGAACAAGAAGTGGGACAGAGAATCGCTGGAAAGTCTGTCTAGGGCGTTTAGAGAGAGCCGCGTGTTTCTTTCTGCTGTTGAACTTGATTTGTTCACACTATTGGATGGCGTATGGAAAACCGCAGCGGAGCTAGCGGGGGAAATCGGATGCGATACCGGTAATCTCGAGGTCTTGCTCAATGCCCTGGTGGCGATGGAGCTGTTGGAAAAGCAGAACAAGTCGTTCAAAACCCCCTCTGATGTCGCGGATTTCGTGTCCGCGCGGAGCCCAAATTCGATTGTTCCACCGATTCGGCATTCTGCACATCTTTGGTACTCGTGGACCGATCTCACAGAAATCGTGCGCAGCGGGGAACGCAGCTCAAAAATGGTGACCGAGCGAGGGGGAGAGTCTTTGGAGGATTTCATCAGTGCTATGCACTGTCACGGAAGGGAAGTAGCCGCGGACCTCGCAAAGATGATCGGCGTTTCCGAAGCCCGAAAACTGCTTGATGTCGGAGGTGGATCGGGCACCTACACGATCGCTTTTCTGCAGGCGAACCCACAGCTTGCAGCTACAATCTTTGATTTGCCGCCGGTAATTAAGATGGCTCGCACACGTCTTCAGGCTGTTGGTCTGGCGGATAGAGTAGACCTGGTTGGTGGTGATTTTTATGTGGATCCGCTCCCCTGCGGCCATGATCTGGCCTTTCTTTCAGCCATAATCCATCAAAACAGTCTTGAACAGAACAGACAATTGTACGCCAAGGTCTTCGGCACTCTTGATTCTGGCGGCTGGATTCTGATCCGTGACTACATAATGGATGAATCCAGAACTCAGCCACCGGCAGGAGCACTCTTCGCCATCAATATGCTGGTTGGAACCGTAGGCGGTGGAACATACACCTTCGCTGAGATCAAAGAAGGACTGGCCTCGGCTGGATTTGTCGATATTGATCTCCTGCAGCGCGGAACTCTGATGGACGGCCTGGTGCGGGCTAGGAAACCGTTCTAAAAATGTGGTTGGCGGTGAGCGGTGGGCGGTTAGCGCAAACCCAAAACCAATTTAGCATTCTCCAGTTACGGCAGACCGTAAAGGCAGTATCACCGTTGACCGTTGGCTTTTCCCCGAAAAAAGCATGTTACGACCCCGTTTTCGTATGACGTGTATGTTTTGTGGTTCACGCCGCAACCGAGAGCCGCCAGCCGATACCGGCCTCGCAACCGTAACCTCTGTTTCCCCACCGCTTTCACTTCCTCACTTAATCACTTTCTCGCTCACCGCTGGTTGCGGTGAACAATGTTCGGTTGGCGCCCAAAAAAAATCAAAGATCAAGCAGACCAATTCATCCAGCTCATTAAGGATTGGCTGTTTAGTTTTTGAATCTGCGGGAACCAATAACGGCAAATTGCTAGGCCGGTCACACAGCCGGCTTTGTCATTAGTCAATTAGAGAATCTCTTTGAGATGGGCGTTAAACTTTCACATGCTCCTATTTCTTCACTCGATTACTCTCTGAGCACAACCTCCACACAGTACCACGGGGAAACCACTTATCTGCCACTCACCCAAGAATCCAAAAAAACCTTGCAGAAACCTGTAATTTTTCACTCCTTCCTCAGTCATACAAGTAGAAAACGGAAAAAAGCTGGAAATGAGGAGTGAGAAAGATGAAAAAAAGGCCGCTAAGAACAACAAGAAAAAACGCCAAGGGGGTGAACATGATGATTGCAAGGAGATCGCAGACGCTGATAGTATCAATTTCCATCGCAGCTCTTCTGTTGTTGTGGATGCCGAGTATGGCGTGCGCACAAGGCTTGCCCGTGGTGCAGTTGCAGGCCCTGAAGACGGTGCAGGTTGTTGGCGTTGCCCTGGTTCCCCCGGGTTCCGCGACGCCGCCAAATCAGACGCCGCCACAAACGCCTCCTGAAACACCACCTGAGGTACCGCCGAATACCCCTCCGGATACACCTCCCGAAGTGCCGCCGGAGACACCGCCGGACAATCCTCCAAACGACGAGGGCGGAGAAAAACCACCGGCAAACAAGCCACCGGCCCAGAACCGCAAGGTGCTTCCTTACACCGGAGGAAATGAAGCATCCTTCATGTTCCTGGGACTTGTCATCTTGCTGGCAGGGGCGACTGGTTTGTATGCAAGTGTATGGACAGCACAAAAGGAACGAGATTAGCGATTTGCGGACGGAGGCCGGTCGGTGCCCCTCGCCTCTGTCCGCACTCAAGCTTGCGGGGCTAAGACATTTTGAAAGGAGGAGCGTGAAATGAGCAAGAAGGCCTACCTAAGGATAGTCATCTCGGCTTTGGCAGTTCTTTTCGGCATCGGGCTGATGCTCTATCCAAAAAGCACTGATATGAAATACTCCCATTCCCAAGCGAGTACGGCGACAACGGGAAAGAACACCAAGGCGTCAGAAGCTGGTTCAGGTGAGCAGATCTCAATCCCTGAAGATGCCATCGGCACGCTGTTCATTCCCAGGATTGATCTGGAAGCCGGCGTTTTTCCTGGAACGAGCCAGAAGCTTCTAGCGAAGGGGCCAGGTCATTACGAGGAAACACCCCTCCCTGGAGAAAAGGGCAATTGCGCCATAGCAGGACATCGTACCATGCATGGGCACCCTTTTCGCCACCTCGACCAGCTGGAGAAGGGAGATGAGATCATGATCTACACAGCCGATGCAAAATTCACATATTCGGTAATCGAGCAGAAAGTCGTCAAGCCTACGGACTTAAGTGTAATAGCGCCGACCGAGGAGGCCATGCTCACGTTAACCGCTTGCCATCCGGTAGGGAGCGCCCGGCAACGTCTGGTGATAGTCGCGCAGCTTGTAGAGGAATAGGATGGCGATGATGCTTTGAGATAGTCAACTCATATAGATTTTGCCGAGTTGAGCAAAGTGATACAATATGGAATGCAAGGTTGAAAAGTTGAAGGTGAAATAGATGGATATTGCAGATGAGCAACTTGTGACCAGCGCACGACATGGAGATGCCTCAGCTTATAGCAGTTTATTTGAAAAATACCAGGGTGGAATATACAGCTTTGCTTATTCGCTGGTGAGAAGTTCCGAAGATGCGAAGGACATCGCTCAGGAAGCCTTTATCAAGGTCTTTGAGGCTTTGCCGAGGCTCGAGGAGAGAGCTAAATTCTCATCGTATCTATATCGAACAGCGCGGAATTTGGCCATGGATGAGCTGAGCAAGCAAAAAAGGTTTGGCCCACCAGAACAGGTGGACTTTGAAAAAGATGATCACATCTATTCCGATCCTCAAAGATCGGTGCTGCTACAGGAGCAGCAGAGCGATGTGAGAAGAGCTGCAGCAAATCTGGCAGATGATTATCGCACAGTTCTTGCCCTGCGGGAATTGCAGGATTTGTCCTATGACGAGATCTCCTCAGTAATGGAGATTCCAAAGAACTCAGTTGGAGTGCTGCTCCTGAGGGCTAGGCTCAAGTTTAAACAGGAGTTCAGAATGTCTCAGGTCGATGTGGAGAAACTGTCAAAAGAATGCAAAAAGATGCTTCCACTGCTCTCTGCTTATGTAGACAATGAGCTGTCGTATGAAGAACGAGCGAGGGTGCAAGAGCACTTGGATGACTGTCCACTCTGCCGGTTGACCGTAGAGGAGATGACAGAAGCCTCCAAGAGTTATCGTGGATTTATACCAGTTATTCCTCCACCCGATCTCAAGGCCGATGTGTTTGCTCAAATACAAAATCAATTGAGTGGAGAAGCCAGGATTCCGGATTATAAGCCAGGTGAGGACTCTGGAGGTGCAGGTGCTGAGGCCACTCAGCAGATCAGTGCTCAGGATATGCCGACTTTGAAAATGCAGCCGGTAGGAGAAACGACGGCAGGCATTAGCGTTTCGACGAAGGAAGCTGCTCTCAAGGCAAAGAAAGAAGAACGCGCCGGACTTTCCACCACCAAGAAGATCATGATTGTCGGCGCTGCAGCCTTCTTAATAGGTGGAACTGCGGCGACAGGTCTGGCCGGGATCTATAGCTTGCAAAGCAATATGAACACTTCTCTTGGTGATCTGGTGCCATACAATCATGATCTGCCCGGCACACTCATGAATGAAGCTTCGAAGGCAGAAGCAGGGATAATAATTGAAGAGGCGGAGTCTGATCTCCAGCAGCCGGAGGAAATCCAATCAGAAGAAAGCAGTAGGTCGAGATCTTCAGAGCAGCACGATACGGAGGAAGTAGGTCCCAGCGCGCCTGATGAGACTCCACCAAGTTCAGGAGATGAAACAACTACCCCACCTCCCGACCCAAACGGCGGGACACCAGCAGATTCCAACCAGGACCCTTACAGCCCTGAAGATCCTCAAGTCACGCCGCTTTATCCCCGGCTTCCCCCGCTCGTACCAGTTTATCCAATAGACCCCATTGAATGATCAGAGTACTTTCATAGAGGACTTTTTCCTTCTCCGGCGAACAGTTAGTCAATCGCACTAAAAAGCGGTCAGGGGTTTGCGGTGAGCGGTTTGCGCAACCGAACAGTAGAAACCGAATGCTCGTGTTACACGTTCGAGGCGGACCTGAGCACGGGAGAAACTTGAGGAGGAATCTGTGGAAGCTCTAATCGGAATGACGTTCATGCTCTTACTGTTTCTTATCACCTTTTTCCTATTTCTGCTGATCATATCTATCAAACAGGTCAATGAATACGAACGGGGAGTAAAATTCCAGCTCGGCAAGTACAAGAGTATTATGCAGCCGGGTTGGAGGATCGTGGTCCCCGTGTTTCAAAGCTGGCGAAGGGTGGATATCAGAGTCAGGGCGGTCGATGTGCCCGATCAGGAGGCAATCACCAAGGACAATATTTCCGTGCAGGTGAACGCGGTTCTTTACTACAGGGTGGTCGATGCCAAGCTGGCCATAATTCAAGTGGAGAGTTTCTTCTATGCGGTGTCTCAACTAGCGCAGACCACCATGCGCAATGTGGTTGGAGAAGTGGATCTGGACGAGCTCCTTAGCGAGCGCGATAAGGTCTCGGAGAGAATCAGGGCAATCGTGGACAAAGCGACGGATCCGTGGGGAATTAAGGTGGAAAGCGTTGAGCTCAAAGATGTTGTCTTGCCAGAAGAGATGAAGAGGACGATCGCCAAGCAAGCTGAGGCGGAGCGGGAAAAGCGGGCTGTCATTATAAAAGCTGAAGGCGAGGTCGTGGCTGCGTCAAACATATCCAAAGCCGCAAGCATTCTGGCCAACGCCGAAGGGGCACTTCATCTGCGCACGCTGCAATCAATCAATGACCTCAGCTCTGATCAGTCAAATACTGTGGTATTTGCTATTCCCCTGGAAGTCTTGAGAGCTTTGGAAGGACTGGTTCGAAAAAGAGCATAGTCTGAACCAAACAAATCAGCCGCGCAACTCAGTCCGGCTGATAAGAAAATAGACAATTCCTAACACTAGAATAGCTGCTAGTAAAACAGCAAGCTTTTGCAAAGACTCATGGACCAACGTTGATACCAGTAGTTCTCTGATGATTGCTACCAGGGCGACGGAGACGAACACTTCTATATGGAACCTCGCACCTCTCAAATACTTTATCTCTGTGCTGATCAATTCAATAATTACCCAGATGATTAAGAGCGTGCCCAGAGAGGTGAGAATTCCTGTCTCCAGGTCTCTTGAGGTCAACAGACTGAAGATGTCGCTGGCGAAAAGCGTGATCACACCGATGGCCAGACCGATTAATGCCAGAATCAAGATCAGGTTCAAACCATAGGCAAATCTTTCGGCAAATACTATAAGTGCACTATCCATCCTTTTGGTCAGAAAAATCCTCTTGATCTCCTCCTCATGATAGGAAGAGGTCATAATATCCAGATTGATGTCCAGTATTTTCTCTAAAGACGAAAGAAGCCTTTGGAGCTCGGTCTTGTCCGCGATCTCTCTCTGCAAGATGCTAGCAAGATATTCCCGTTTATAGTTCATGGATGCGGTAACCAGATGGATAGGTATCTCCCTTTTCACATGGGTGTGTCCGATATGTTGCACCTCAGCCAGGTAGCGGTTGTCATATTTACCCGCAAACAGCATTAGGAGCCATCTCTTGATTGTGTGCTTCCGTTTGTCAATGGCTTCTTGATCATGGAAGAGGGCAACGGCTTCCGGAAAATCAAGGAGGTGTTCATAAAAATCGGAGGCAAACTGATCTGCATACGGGGAAATAATGCCCCCTATTCTCTGCAGATTCTGTTCGTCGCTTGTGGCGAAGGAGTAGTGTTGTTTGATTTCGTCTATGCTAATCATATTAGACTTGAGAATATCAAAAGTCCTCTGGCAATTAAAGGCCCATATACGGCGGCTGTGATTCCATTTCGCCTTTCTTCCGCCGTCTTACACGGTGGCGGCTCGGTGTACTAAAGTTAGTCGACGCTTCTGCGGAGATAAAGCAGCTCCTTGATAGCAACGTCCCAGTCAATCGCTGCCTGTCCTTCCGGCGCAGTTTGCTGAAGAAGACAGATGCACGTTGGCCTGTGACGGAGGAACCGTGTCCGCTAGCAGTCGTGAACAGATTCACTTCAGTGTACAAACACAATCTCGTGACGGGACAAAGGTTTTAGGCCATGATCGTTATGGACTGTTTCAGGATCGGAGTTGGATCTGCCTGACCTCGAACTGCAGCAAG
>CAYFXD010000012.1:0-9374 GCA_964347095.1 uncultured Actinomycetota bacterium
ATCTCGAATCTCAAATCGAGCAGTCGGCTTTCGAATCACATCAGCTATCAGGATTATTAGAAAATAGCACATTCTGATCCAAATTGCCACAGCTTGATGTGGAAGCGGCGCAACCTCGACATGCACAGGAACGGCCAAAGTCAAATGATTCTGGGTAGCAAAAGGGCACAGTGCTCAGGACAGTGCTCGTTATTAACTTGCTCACTGCATTCGTCAGCCAAAAGGCGCCATCCCAATTTTCAAAGGTAGTGCTTTGCAAGGCTTGAAATTGTGATAAGATGTGTACAGATTTGTCTACAAGAACGCCTGCCTGGGGAGCTGAATGAGAAAGATCGTCAGTGCCAGCCTGGGATCATCAACGCGAGATCACCAGGTTGATGTTGAGTTATTGGGTGAGGAATTCAATATTCGCCGTGTCGGTGCGGATGGGGATTTTGACAAGATCGCTGGTATGTTGAGAGATTTGGATGGCAACGTCGATGCCATAGGTCTTGGTGGGATCGACATTTTTCTTACCGACGGTACAAAACAGTATGCGATACGGGACGAAGCCAAGCTCCAAGCTATGGTCAAGAGCACCCCCGTTGTCGATGGAAGCAAACTCAAGAATGCACTGGAACGTGAGACCGTCAGATATCTGGTTGAAGAGCTCAAACTGCCATTGCGTGACAAGACCGTCTTGATGGTCAGCGGCGTCGACCGCTTTGGGATGGCCGAGGCTCTGGCCACAGCCGGTTGTCGCATGATCTTCGGGGACCTGATTTTCGGACTGAAGATCCCCTTGCCTATTCGCTCGATCTCAACCTTCAAGAATATTGCCCACGCGCTACTTCCCTTGGTTACGAAGTTACCTTTTCAGATGCTGTATCCTGTAGGAGATGAACAGGACAGGGCGCCTCGTGCACAGTTCCAAAAACACTACGCTGAAGCGGACATCATAGCGGGCGATTATCTCTATATCAGGAGATACATGCCGCGAGAGATGAGGGGCAAGTGGATTATCACCAACACCATAACGGTGAGTGACCTTGATGATCTTGAGGAACGCGGCGTGGAGTTGTTGGTGACAAGTACTCCTGAGTTCAGCGGGAGATCGTTTGGAACCAATGTGATCGAGGCGGTGCTGGTGTGCCTGCTCGATAAGCCGTGGGAGGCTGTGGATCCTTCTGAGTATACAGTCTTGCTGAAAAAACTCGGATTCAGACCCAGGGTAATTAGGCTAAACGAGAGAGAGCAAACAGCAGATTCGAGCTGCGAGCTGCGAGCTGAGAGATACGAGGATACAAGAAACAATGAAACTGATACGCATCGGTGAAAAAATTATCAACCGTGAACGGCTGTACCGCTTGGTCGACAACATTCTGGCCCTGCGGGCGAATGGAGCCACCCAGCAGGATGTGGCCAACACCCTTGATCTGGAGCGCCCCTTCATTTCAAATCTGGAGAGGCTGGGCGAAGTGAGAGTCGGCCGTAGAGTCGCCATCGTGGGCTTCTCCATTATCAATCAGAAAGAGGTAAAGAGAATTGCAAGAGAATGGGGAATAGATTCAGTTCATCTATTCAACGGCGAGATGCTGTCTAAGTTTATTACCAAGGCTCAGGTTGACGAGCGAGGGATTCTAAGAAGACTACTGAAAGCACTTTCGGGCTTGAGAAGTTTTGACCTGCTTATCTTCTTGGGCCGGGGAAACGAAGGAGCACTTTTGGAAAGAACTCTGGGTGTGCAGGTGCTGAACATACCGGTGCAGAGCAAGTCTGATTCGGAAGTTTTTGTGGATCCTCAGGAGTTGGAAGATCATCTTCAGCGTCTTGTGTGTGAAGAAGGGGGTAGGCGAGCTGAAAGAAATAGTGAGCGTAAGTTTAGGTTCTTCAAAAAGGGATCACGAGGTACGAGCAGATCTGCTGGGCCAAGAGTTTAACATCCACCGGCGGGGAACCGATGGAGACTTCTCCAAAGCAATTAGCCTTCTGAAAAGTCTGGATGGAAACGTTGATGCCATTGGTTTGGGAGGAATCGATATCTATTTGTACTCGGGGACCAAGAGGTACGAGATTATGGATGGAGCCAAGCTGCGTGATGCTGTAAGCAAGACCCCGGTTGTAGACGGAAGCGGTCTGAAGGAGACGCTGGAGAAGGAGACCGTCAGGTACCTTGTTGATCGGGAAGGCTTTGATTTGGAGGGAAAAACTTGTTTGATGGTGAGCGCTGTCGACCGTTTCGCAATGGCCACGGCATTGGCCGACGCCGGCTGCAGCATGATCTTTGGCGATCTGATATTCGCGTTGGGGATCCCCAAGCCGGTTCGGTCATTCGACCAGTTAAGCAGGCTTGCTGATGAACTGTTGCCCAAAATCTGCAAAACCCCATTTCATATATTCTATCCCGTAGGAGCTGAGCAGGACGAAGAGCCCGATCCCAAATACTCTCAGTTTTATGAGGAGGCGGATATCATCGCAGGCGATTTCCACTATATCAGGAAATACATGCCCGATGGCTTGAAGGGAAAGGATATCATTACCAATACTGTGACGGCTGCCGACGTCGAAGCGCTTAAGCAGAGAGATGTGCGTCATTTGATCACTACTACGCCCGAGCTGACGGGCAGGTCATTTGGTACCAACGTACTGGAAGCCGCGTTAATTACCTTGCTGGACAAACCATGGGAGCAGGTAATGCCCCATGACTACCTGCGGCTCTTGCGACAGCTGGATTTGAAACCCAGGATAGAGAGGCTGAGCTAAAAAGCCGATGAGCGACCTTCGACTGGCGACGAGCGACAGTGTAAAAGCGCCGAAGCATTCTCGACATGGGATAACAGATCAGTCAGAGCTTTCTGGCTTGCTGCATGAGGACAATCGGTCTTGTTTACGAGGCCTAAACTGGTTTTGTCGCTGGTCGCTTATCGCTGATCGCTCATCGATCCGAGTTGGAGGATTTCCTTTTGAGTCCAGACTTTGACCAAAAAAAAGCCGCAAAAATAAATGATGAGACTCTCGAAAAGATGCGCAAGTATCATAATCCTTCCCTTGCCCGGCTGTTGAAATTTACCGGCTACAACAAGGTGGAGTGGAAGGCGGAGGGTTCATTGGTCTGGGATATTGGCGGGAAGGAGTATATCGATTGTGCTGGCGGATACGGGGTGTTCAATTTGGGGCACCGGCATCCAAGAGTGGTGCAAGCCGTTAAAGAGCAGCTCGATCTGATGGGATTGTCATCCAAAGTCTTTCTTAATAAGCCCATGGTGGATTTGGCGGAGAAGCTTGCGGGTATTGCTCCGGGGGATCTCAAGTACTCCTTTTTCTGTAACAGCGGGGCGGAAGCGGTCGAAGGGGCTATTAAGCTTGCCCGGATGTCAACCAAAAGAACTGAAATAATCGCGGCCGTCGATGCCTTTCATGGAAAGACCTTGGGTGCTTTGAGTGCCACTGGCAGGGAGATGTATAAGGCCCCGTTTAGGCCGCTGGTCGGAGGATTTATTCATGTGCCTTTCGGGGATGCTGGCGCGATTGAAGTGGCTATCAACAGCAAGACGGCTGCTGTGATACTTGAGCCGATCCAGGGTGAAGGTGGCATAATCATTCCACCCGATGACTATTTTTCCAAAGTGCGCAATCTCTGTACGGATAATGATGTTCTATTAATAATTGATGAGATTCAAACCGGCTTGGGACGCACGGGAAGGATGTTTGCAATCGAGCATTATGGCGTGGAACCGGATATAATGACTTTGGCCAAAGCGTTGGGCGGCGGGGTGATGCCGATTGGCGCGTTCATGGGAACTCCCAAAGTGTGGTCGTCTTTTGCACCACATCCGCTGATCATCACATCAACATTTGGCGGCAATCCTCTCGCATGCGTGGCCGCCAATGCGGCCATAGATGCAGTAATCGAAGAGGATCTCGCTGGGAGCGCTGCCCGGCTGGGGCAATATCTGATAGGGGAATTAACTAGGATAAGGGATAGACATCCTCTTATCATATCAGAAGTACGCGGTAAGGGGCTGATGATCGGATTGGAGCTGGCCAAAGAGGGCTTGGGTGGGCTGATCATGCCCGAGATGGCAAGAAAGGGCATTACCGCAGTCTACACACTAAACAATCCCAAGGTAATACGGCTTGAACCGCCGCTGGTCATCACGGAACCGCAAATCGATAAGGTCTTGAAAATAGTTGGAGATACTGTTCAGATCGCACAGTCAAAATATTCTGCTCTATTTGAGAGCAAATAGTCTCACGGTGTGGATCCGCCCAAGAAAGGTGGGATGAATTAGATGCCTTATGTTGAAAGCGCAATTGATATTCGAGGTAAACGTGAAGACGTTTACAAGCTGGCGAAAGAGATGGAGAAATTTCCTCAATATATGCCCGATGTGAGCAGTGTCAAAGTGGTCGAAAGGAACGGCGATAGCACAGTGACCGAATGGGAGACGTTGGTCGAGGAGATCCCCATCTGCTGGAAAGAAATCGATGAATTCGACGACGCTGAGCTTAGTATAAAATACAGGCTGATCGAGGGTGACTTGGACAAGTTTGAAGGGATGTGGAGATTCGAAGATTCAGATGGGGGAACCAGGGTCACACTGACAGTTGATTTTGATTTCGGCATGCCTACTCTTGCCGAGCTAATTGGGCCTGTTTTGGAGATGAAGGTAAGAGAGAACTCCATGATGATGCTGGAAGCTATAAAGAAAGAAGTCGAGTCCAAAACCTGACTACTGGGACTGAGGGTCCAACGTACGACACGTTCGTTGTTCAAAGTCAGGTTGGCGGTTTGCTGTTTTCGGTTTTGCGCGGACCAGTCACCGCGAACCGTACACCGAATGACAAGATTGTTTCTTGACCTTGTCAGGGATTGGATCGGTCTGCGGGTTCGATCCTAAATGTGGAGGTTTTTATTGAGGAAATTTGCTTTTTTGATCCATCCTCTTGATCTAGGGGATGTGGAAAAATTTGAACCCGGAGCTAGAGGCCGCCCCGAAGCGCTGGTAAAAAAGATGCTAGTCTGGATGTGTGAGAGACCTCCTTTTGTAGGCTCACAGATAAGCGGTATCCGGTCAAAAACCGGAAGAAAAGCTGAGGGGTGGTTCATCGTTGTCCCGCTTCTGGCCGAGCAAATGATTGAAAATCCAGAGCTGGCTCGCAGAACAATCCTGGAAGCAGTGGGTGTGGGCAAGGATCTGGGCGCATCAATTGTGGGACTCGGCGGCTTCACCTCAATTGCCGTAAACGGGGGCTTGGGGATTGCGAACGACGTAGATGTTCCGCTGACCAGCGGTAACAGCTATACGGTTGTGGCAGCTATCGAAGGCACCAAGAAAGCAGCCCGCCTGATGGGAATAAAATTATCAAAGGCGCAGGGTGTGGTGATTGGAGCTACCGGCTCCATTGGCCGGGCTTGCACTGAGATACTGGCTGGCGAAGTCGACAAGCTGTGCCTGGTTGGACGGCGGCACAAGGCGCTGGAATTACAGGCAGCGAGATTAAGAGACTTGGCCGATGTGTCGGTTGCGACGGATATCCAAGAATCCTTGGTGGGCGCAGACTTTGTTATAACTGCAAGTAATGATGCTCATGCCATCATCTCCACCGACGATTTGGAGCCGGGAACAATTGTATGTGACGTTGCGCAGCCTCCGGACGTCTTCCACTCGGTTATGGAAGAGCGGGATGATGTGCTGGTTTTTGAGGGCGGTATTATTCGTATCCCCGGCATGAGAATCAAGAGGGAGCGTAAGTATCGATATGATTTCAATCTGAAGTCCGAAAGGAGCGCGTACGCTTGTATGGCTGAGACCATGATCCTTTGTTTGGAAGGAGTACATGAGCATTTCGGCCTGGGTGGAGTCAAGATGTCCAACACCCAATGCATAGCTGAGCTGGCTGAAACACATGGATTCAAATTGTCGGGATTTAGGAGCTTCGGCAAAAGGGTAACCAAAGAGCAGATCAGAGAGATCCGCCGCAATGCTGCAAAGAAAAGCAACAAGAAATGGTTCTACAGGATACGAAGAAGAATGGAATATATGTAGTTGTGGTCGAAAACCCTTCGGTGCAAAGTGCGTTGCAGAATGCGGAGCATTGAAGGAAATTGAAGGGCGAAGAGGTTACGGTTGCGAAGCCCGTATCGTCTTGTGTTTGTCGGTTGCGGCTTAAACCATAAGACGCAAGCGTGAAATGAAACGGGCCATGTAATCCTAATCGTGACCAAAAGCTTTACGTGCACAGTTCAAACTGCAAAGTGCAAATTGCAGAATCAAAACCTTTTGAACAATTGTTGAATGCTTGCGCAAACCGAAAACCGCAAACCGGACGCGCGAACGGTAAACCGGTTTTCTGCAAACCGCCAACCGCACACCCAGAGCTATTCATGGAGGTAATATGCAAGTTGAAATTGGGCGAGAGAGACGGGCAAGTTATACCTTTGGATTTGATGATATTGCCATTGTGCCGAGCAGGAGAACCAGAGATCCTGAGGATATTGAGATCAGCTGGGATATGGGAGATCATCACTTTGATCTTCCGGTATTGGCCTCGGCAATGGACGGAGCGGTCGGTCCGAAGCTTGCAGTGACAATGGGCAAGATTGGCGGATTGGGCGTCTTGAATCTTGAGGGAATCCAAACCCGCTACGACGATACTCACTCCATCTTCAAAAGAATTGCCGCCTTCTCCAAAGAAGAACTGACTCCGGGGCTGCAAGAGATCTATGCGGAGCCGATAAAGCCTGAGCTGATCAAGGAAAGGATCAGAGAGATAAAAAAGGGCGGAGTTGTTGCGGCGGCTTCACTTACGCCGCAAAGGGTTGAAGAGTATTACCAGTATGCTTTGGAAGCGGGTCTGGATATCCTTGTTGTGCAGGGCACAGTGGTCAGCGCGGAGCACGTCAGTACAAGAGTGGAGCCTTTGGACCTAAACGAGTTTATCGCCTCCACGGAGGTACCTGTTATTGTCGGAGGGTGCGCATCTTACTCGACTGCTCTTCACCTAATGCGTACGGGCGCAGTTGGTGTCTTGGTTGGAGTGGGACCCGGCGCAGCCTGCACCACAAGACAGGTCTTGGGAGTGGGTGTGCCACAGGCAACAGCTATCTGCGACGCGGCTGCTGCTCGGACCAGGCATCTTGAGGAGACGGGTAACTATGTTAATGTTATTGCTGATGGAGGGATGCGGTACGGCGGAGACGTAGCCAAGGCTATCGCGTGTGGGGCGGATGCTGTGATGATTGGCTCACCAATCGCCAGAGCTGTGGAGGCGCCGGGTTTAGGCTATCATTGGGGTATGGCTACTTTTCATCCGGATCTGCCCCGTGGGACCAGGATCAAAGCAGGCGAGCGAGTGTCTTTGAAAGAGATTCTGGTGGGACCGTCCCATCATAGTGATGGAACAACAAATCTTTTTGGCGCATTGAGGACGTCCATGGCAACCTGCGGCTATAAGAATATCAAGGAGTTCCAAAAAGCCGAGCTTATTATCGCGCCTGCGGTTCAAACGGAAGGGAAGGCACTCCAACAAGGCCAGAGACCGATCTAGAAGGGCCGATGAGCGATGTTCGATCAGCGACTTTTGAGTCAACCAAACAGCTCGAAATGTTCTTTTTTGAATCGCTTATCGCTGATCGCAAGTCGTAATCTTGTAGAACTGGAGACAATGTGGCCGAATTACACACGAACATGCAGACAATCCTAGTGGTTGATTTTGGGGCTCAGTATGCGCAGCTCATCGCTCGAAGGGTGCGTGAGTGCAAGGTCTATTCGGAAATTGTGCCGCGGACTATTACCATAGAGGAAATAAAAGCCAAGAAGCCCAGCGGATTGATTCTTTCCGGAGGCCCGGCTAGCGTGTATGTGACTGATTCCCCTTTTTGCGACAAAGGGCTTTTTGAGCTTGGGATCCCGATTTTGGGAATATGTTATGGCATGCAGCTGATGGCCCATCTCTTGGAAGGCAGGGTTGAGAATAACAAGATCAGCGAGTACGGAAAGACCAATCTTTCTGCCTATCCTGACAGCGTCTTGTTTGACAAACTGCCTCTAAAGCAAGCCGTTTGGATGAGCCACCGAGACTCGGTCACGGCAGCGCCCCCTGGGTTTTCAGTAACAGCAAGCACCCAGACGACACCAGTGGCAGGGATGGAAGATACCACCCGCCATCTCTATGGCGTACAGTTCCATCCGGAAGTTGCTCATACTCCTTGTGGGATGGACATCTTGAAAAACTTCTTATATACAGCGTGCAATTGCACTCCCAATTGGACAATGATCTCCATAATCGAGAAGGCTGTGGAACAAATACAAAACCAGGTTGGTGACAACAAGATTATCTGCGGTCTTAGCGGAGGAGTGGATTCATCAGTCGCCGCCTTGCTGGTTCATCGGGCTGTCGGAGATAATCTAACGTGCGTCTTTGTTGATCATGGGCTCTTGAGGAAGGGGGAGGCTGAACAGGTTGAGGAGACTTTTAAAAGGCATTTTAAGATCAATCTCGTCTCTGTAAAGGCTGAAGATAGGTTCTTGAGTCAGCTTGACGGAGTCACTGATCCAGAGGCAAAGAGAAAAATCATAGGCGAGACTTTTATCCGCTCATTTGAGGGCATTGCCCGCAAAATGAAGGATGTCCGCTTCCTTGTACAGGGGACTCTGTACCCAGACGTTATTGAAAGCGGCACAGTTGATGCGGCAAAGATCAAGACTCATCACAATGTTGGTGGAGTTCCCTTGGACCATGATTTTAAGCTGATTGAGCCTCTGAGAGAACTCTTTAAGGACGAGGTTCGAGCAGTTGGAGAAGAGCTTGGACTTCCTGAAGAAATCGTCTGGAGACAGCCGTTTCCCGGTCCGGGTCTTGCCATCCGCATAATCGGAGCGGTCAATAAAGAGCGCTTGGAGATATTGAGGGAAGCAGATGCAATTGTAACTGAGGAAGTAAAAAGAGCAGGGCTTCATCGCAAACTGTGGCAGTCCTTTGCAGTTCTTCCTTGTGTCCGAACGGTCGGTGTCATGGGTGATGAGAGAACCTATTTCTATCCAATTGTTGTGCGGGCGGTTACATCGGAGGATGCCATGACCGCCGACTGGGCAAGGTTTCCGCATGATGTGCTTGAACGGATATCGAGCCGGATTATCAATGAAGTTCCCAGCGTTAACCGGGTAGTCTACGACGTGAGCTCCAAACCACCCAGCACCATTGAGTGGGAATAGAAAAGAAAAGTACCAGTGCAAAGTGCGAATTGAAGAGAGTAGGACTGAAAGGTGATGAAGTGAGAAGGTGAACAGGTGATACAAGCGGTTTTAGTCCTTTCGGTGAACTGTGAACGGTGAATCAGTTTTAATGTTTGCGTCAACCGCCACGGACCACTGCGGACCGCGATGGTTTCA
>CAYFXD010000013.1:0-7601 GCA_964347095.1 uncultured Actinomycetota bacterium
GTGTCGGATGCTTTTATTATTTGCGGGGGATACCATCCTACAATAGCGCCGGAGGAGACCATTAATGTTGAGGGGATTGATGCAATTGCAATCGGTGAGGGCGAAGAAGCACTAAAAGAGCTTTGTGCAAATCTTGAAAAAGGGCAGAGCGTTGACCATATTTCCAATCTATGGGTGAAGGGCGACGGTGGCATAATCCGAAATCCTGTTAGGCCGCTGATCGAAGATTTGGATACTCTACCTTTGCCCGATTTTTCCCTGTTTGATTATGAGAATCTTGAATCGTCGGTGCTCAAAACTGCCAGCGTGATGATGTCTAGAGGATGCCCGTATAATTGTACGTATTGCTGTAATCATAAGATCAGGGAGGTTTATCCCAATCCACAAAAATATGCTCGCTTTAGGAGCCCGGATCGTTCAATTGAATACCTCAAGAAGATACTGAATGATTACTCTTTCATCGAGTACGTTAGCTTTATGGATAATATTCTGCCAATGCGTCGGAGTTGGTTCTATGAGTTCATAGATCTCTACAAAAGAGAGATCGGATTGCCGTTTGCCTGCAACTTCCGAGCAAATCTGGTCAAAGAAGACGTCGTAAAGGCGCTGAAGGACGCGGGTTGCTTTCGCATTCACTTCGGCGTGGAGAGTGGGGATGATTTTATTAGGAATACTATCTTAAAAAGGAACATCAGTCGTCAGGATATGGTCAATGCCTTTGTCGCCTGCAGAGAGGCTGGCATAAGCACTCTCTCTTATAACATGGTCGGCTTGCCCTACGAGGATATAAGTAAGGCGCTTGAAACCGTCAAGCTTAATGCAAAAATGAGAACCAAGAGAACTGTTGTGTCGATCTTCTATCCCTATCCGAATACCGAAGCTTATGCTATGTCGGTCAAGGAAGGCTTCATCGAACCTTCATTTGACTATCGTGATGATGTACCTCTCACGCAGGAAAAATTCAAAAAAGACGCTGTTGTTTTTGTCTCAACCTACTTCGAGACTTTTATAAAACTTTATCGCTTCGCGGAGCGATTGCCCTCAGGAATGTCAAAAAGAGTGGAGCGAATGCTTGATAAAGTATTCTGTTCCAGGCTTCTACCCCATGCGGTCTTAGTTAAAGCAGCACGCTTACAAGACCGATACATTGAAAAAGTCAAAGCGATGCTGAAAGACAGATCACCCAACTTCTATCTTTCTTTGCGGGATAGACTGCTTCGGGCGGACAAGTAGATCAGCTTAGCTAATAGAAGCAGCAATGCAACTTCAAACGGTAGCAACTGTGAAATGATGAACATGGGAAACAGAAGCAGCAAGAGTCTGAATAGAATTTGTGTCCTGATTTTTGCAACTTCCATTTTGTGCTTGGCATTGCTATCCCCTTTAGCCGCATCTCCGCTGCAAGACAAAAGAAGGGAAGCGAGCAGCCTCAAGAACGAAATCTCCCGAGTGAACAAGGAGCTTGCTCAGTATACCCGAGGATATGAGGAAGCGTATGCTCGCCTGACCCAGATCAACTGTGCGATTCAAGAGAATCTTGCAGGCCTCGAGAAAACAAAAGAGGAGCTGAATAAGAACAGAGAACTCCTGGGAAACCGCGTGAACTGCATCTATCGCAGTGGAGACATGGGAGTTGTCTCGGTGATTCTAGGGGCGCAGGATTTTGAAAGCTTTCTCTCTAGGCTGGATTATCTCCGAAAAATCTGTGAAGGGGACATGAGAACCCTCGCAGAAATCGAGAGATTGAAGGCAGAGCAAGAAAGGCGAGATGCAGAGTTGGCTGAGAACAAGGTGCAGCAGCGAATTACATTGATCAGAATTGAAGCCGCGAAAGCCTCTCTTGCAAGAGCTTTGAAACAAAAACAGAATCTGCTTGCGTCGGTGAATAATGAGATTAGGATCATGGAGGAAGAGGAAAGACGCAGGCAGGAAGAGGAGAGAAGCAAGGCTCTTGCCGCTCTTGCAGCAGCAAGCAAGAAAGACGGAGCCAGCCGAGGAGGCGGAGCTCCGAGCTCCTCATTTGTGCCTGACAGCAGCTTCAGTTTCCCGGTGACAGCACCCTATAGTTATTGTGACAGTTGGCTTGCCCCTCGGGTCGGCCACTTGCACCAGGGAACCGATATCTTTGCGCTGCGAGGAACTCCTGCTCGATCATGTGTCAATGGCCAGATCTTAAGATTGAGCAATGGCAAACTTGGGGGTATCGGCGTGACCTTGATAGATAAGAAAGGAAATACCTATTACTATGGTCACCTTGACGGATATGCTCCGCAAGTGCACGAAGGCATGCAAGTTTCATCAGGGCAAACCATTGGATATGTGGGTGATACTGGTAATGCTCAGGGTACGCCACCGCACGTTCACTTTGAGATCCACCCAGGTGGAGGCCCAGCAATAAATCCCTATCCCATCCTGAAGCTAGTCGGCTAGGGCCGCTGTGCGAGTGAAAAACGCACGGTGCCAATCTCAAAATGCAGATTTAAAACGTTCAAACCCTAGTGTCCCATGCAAAGTTAAAAGTACAATTTCGAAACCACTCAGAACCAACCATCACGGCTAGTTGAGGTCGTTAAATTGGAAGATTGCTGAGGGGCTCGGCTGGAAATGGCGATCGCGGCATATCACACCTTTAGACGGCCAATGATTGGCGCATCGCCCGATCACAGAGGTCTTGCGCGAACCGCTAGCCGCACACCGCAAACCGCTTCGAGTTTTCCCTTCTGCATTTTGCATTAGCACTAGAGCCTCCCTATAGTCACGACCACCTCTGCCCCGTTTGACAATTTGCTGCCTGGAGCGGGGTTTTGTCTGATCACTATACCATTCTGCTCGGGATCAGATGTGGTGCGGTATTGAATTCTGGGAGTCAGGTGAGAGTTTCGCAGGGTATCCGAGGCACGACGTTCCGGTAGGCCCAGAACACTCGGAACGCTGACTTGAGTCTGATCCCGCTGTTCGCTGGTTGCTGTAGCGCTTATGGTTATGACCACTGTGGATCCCCTTTTGGCCCGGTTTCCGCCGCCTGGGTCTTGGCCGTATACTTGACCTGGCGGATAGGTCGAGTTGGAAACCTCCTGTTCATCCACACCAAAACCACTGGCCATTAACACCTCAATCGCTTGTTCTGTGGTCATGCCAATCACATACGGCACTTTTGTTCTTTTTGCTCCGGCATGGATATCGCAATAGTGTTTGGGCTGAGTTCCTTCGACAAACGACTGTTTCACTGTATGTGGGCATGAATAATTGGCTCTCAAGCCCGACCCGGCACATATCTTTAAGGTCACCATTTCTTGATCTGGCACGGCAAAGTCCGATGGGGGAATGTCTTCGTGGGCAAGATTCATGAATTTGGCCCAAATCTGAGCTGGAAAGGTGCCTCCAGCGACACGCACTCCATGCACATTTGTCATCGGCACTAATTTGTCTGAGTGGCCTACCCAGGTGCTGGCAACCAGGTCGGGAGTGTATCCGACAAACCAGGCATCCTTATAATCGTTTGTGGTGCCGGTCTTGCCGGCTGCCGGACGTCCAATATTTGCCTTTCTACCAGTGCCGAATTTGATCACGTCTTCAAGAATATTCGTTGTTTGATATGCCAACGAGGGCTCCAATACCTCCTTTTTCTGTGTCTCTGTCTCGTAGATAATGCGGTCGCTAGCATCGGTTACCTTCTTGATGCCAAAAGGCCTGCAGTATGTTCCGCTGTTGGCCAAAGTCCCGTAGGCTGAAGCCATTTCCAGGGGGGAGACGCCGGTTTTGAGTCCGCCAAGAGCGATGGCAGGATTGGGCTCCAAGGATGTCAGGATTCCTAGGCTTTTGGCTGTGTCCACGACTTTTTGAGGTCCCACATCCATGATCATCCGGGCATAAACGCAGTTCACAGAGTTGATGGTGGCCTTCCTAACCGTCATTGATCGATAATTTCTTTTGCTGTAATTGGTGACAGTCCAGTCTTTGCCAGGCAAATCGACCGTGAAGGTGCTCGCAGAGTATGTCTTGGTGGCCGGAACACCTTCTTTGAGCGCTGTTACCAGCACAAAGGTCTTAAAAGCAGATCCGGGCTGTCTGTGTCCTTGTACGGCAAGGTTAAACTTCTTGTTGCGGAAATCTTTTCCGCCGACCATTGCCACGATCTCGCCAGTTTTGGGATTCAAGCACACCAGGGCGGCGTCGGGATCACCCTCCCGGTCGAGGGTGGAAAAGATAGCATTCTCTGCATTGCTTTGCTTTCTAAGGTCGATGGTGGTGTGTATTCTCAATCCTCCCTTGAATAGGGAGTTCGCCCGTTCCGACGCGGTCGATCCGAAGCGTTTGTCATCGAGGATCTCTTGTTTTACATATTCGATGAAGTAGGGAGCAGGCACTTGTTTTTCGATAATTTCCTTTAGCTGTACCGGCTCAGTATTTGCCGCATCCGCCTCTTCCTGGGAGATGTAACCGCTTTCCACCATTTTCTTGAGGACCAGTGCTCGTCTTCTTATCGCACGATCGGGGTGGGAATAGGGAGAATAGTGATTTGGTGCTCTAATACATCCCGCAAGCAAGGCACACTCGGCCATGGTCAAGTCTTTTGCGTGCTTGCCAAAGAAAATCTCGGCAGCTGTTTCAATTCCATAACAGTTGTGGCCAAAATAGATGGTATTCAAGTACTTTTCCAGTATCTTCTTTTTGCTGTATTTTTGCTCAACCTGATAGGCCAGTGCTGCTTCCTTGATCTTTCTGGTGAGTGTCCTCTCCGGAGTAATGAAGGTGTTCTTGACGTACTGCTGCGTGATCGTGCTGCCCCCTTCTTCAATTCTCCCTTTTTGGATATTGATAAAGAGGGCGCGCATGACAGCCTCTACATCGACCCCTTTGTGCTGGAAGAATCTACGGTCCTCGATTGATATGGTCGCAGCCTGCATGTTCTCGGGGATTTCGGAAAGAGCAATCTCAACACGGTTCTCAACTGCATACAAATCAGTGAGAAGAGTGCCATCCGCTGCGTAGACCTTGGAGGTCTGTGCACGTCGATTAGCGGTTTGATTCTCAAGCTGAGGAAGTTCTCGCGCACAGCTCGCCAAAATGCCCATGGCACTGACACTTAAAACAAGCAAAGTAAAAAAAGTACATAATCCCAATAATGACAGGATACGTACTCTCTTTTTCTGAGCAGCTTTCCTCTTCTCCCTGGCCTTAGACATTGATTGAGCTCCGATCACCAGATAGAAATAATGCCCTAAAACAAGCATATTATATCATATTCCTTCGAGGTAAAGGACCAGTTACGCAAAGCCTGCTTGGCCGGCGAGCAGCGGCAACACAACGCGGCGACACTATAAATGATACTGATGTCAACACTTATGGGTAATTCAATAGAAGCATTATCCTGGTAATGCGCTCGTCTTGATGTCGCAAACTGGTGTAAGATGAGATGGCAGGTTGTCGTAGTCTGCCGATCTAGCACCATCGGACACTGCCGCTCTGCTGCTGGAAGACGTGGACACGCTTATTTCGACTGTGATACTATGCAAAAAATCGAATCAGATGTCGCACAGATCTTGTCGTCCAGGATCGAATCTGTGACAATAGGTTGCCAAGGGACGGGCGGGGACGGCGCTCTCTTGATGACACTGCAGACTACTGCAAATGGGGAATTAGATCCCATGGTGTGCAGATTATGCAATAATGGGCGCGTGCGTGAGACAATGATTCCAAGAAGGGATTTGGATGCCTGATTTAGACGAGCAATTGGCCATAATAGCTGAGGGAGCGGAAGAGATTCTACCAGTTGAGGAGTTGAAGCACAAGCTGGAGAAGTCGATTAGGTCCAAAGAGCCTCTGCGAGTTAAGCTGGGTCTTGATCCGACGGCTCCCGATATTCATCTGGGTCACACCGTGGTTCTAAAGAAGCTAAGACAATTCCAGGATCTTGGGCACATAGCTATCCTCATCATAGGGGATTTCACGGCTAAGGTCGGAGATCCAAGCGGCAAATCGGAAACGCGGAAGCAATTAAGCGAGGCAGAGGTCGTACGGAATGCTGAAACCTACGCCAAACAAGCTTTCAAGATCCTGGACCCCGATGCTAGGAAGATACAACTTGTGAGGAACAGCGATTGGTTGAACAAGATGAGCATGGTGGACGTGCTCAAGCTGACATCTTCTTATACTGTGGCTCGGATGCTGGAAAGAGACGATTTTTACCTGCGTTACAGGGATGGTGTCCCCATCAGCATTGTTGAATTCTTGTACCCGTTGTTGCAGGGAATGGATTCGATCGCCATTGAGTCCGACATTGAGCTGGGAGGCACCGACCAAAAGTTCAATCTTCTAGTCGGGAGAGATTTGCAGAGGGCTTACGGACAAGAGCCACAGGTCATAATTACTACGGCTCTTCTCGAAGGCACGGATGGGGTGCAAAAGATGAGCAAGAGTCTTGGGAACTACATCGGCGTTACGGAAGAACCTGAGGACATCTTTGGAAAAACGATGAGTATTCCTGATGAACTGATAATCAAATACTTCAGGCTGGCGACTCGAACTTCAAGCAGCGAGGTTGATCAAATTGAACAGGGCCTGAAAAAGAATGAGCTTCACCCGAACGAAGTTAAACGCCGGCTGGGAAGGGCGATTGTTGCTCAGTTCTATGATGAAGATCGAGCGCAAAGAGCAGAGGAAGTATTTGACGCAAAACATCCGCGGGTATCGGCTCAAGACGAGATGACGATAGCTGACCGAATTGACCTCCTTGAACAGCACGGTCAAATCAAAGACGTGATGATATCAGAAGCTGAGATGGCCGGTGGCAAAATATGGATTGTAAAAGCAGTCAGACTCGCGGGTTTTGCGAGTTCAAATGGTGAAGCTCGGCGCCTGGTAAAACAGGGAGGCGTACGGTTAAATGATGAAGTTATTGACTCTCCCGACGCCGAGTTATCGATCCGCGGCGGCGAAGTGCTACAGGTCGGCAAGAGAAAATATGCAAAGTTGGAGTTAGCAAAATAGCAGGATTTCTTGTCGTGGGCCTCGGATTGGCTGTTGCTTTGTGTGCAGTCCCGTAATCAGCGCCCGGTGGGGCTCAAATCATTTGCTGGAAGCGTCAGCCCGCTTTGCGATAACCGCAGCTAGCAGTAAACAAATGGCACCATTTTTGGTTTGACATCTTCTTATCTCAGTGCTATTATTTATGTTAGTTTCAGTGCTTAGACAAAGAGAGTCTACGGAGTTGCCCTTTGTTCAAGTTCAAGGTTGGAAGCGGCAGACATAAGACAGAGTGAATCTTGGGACATAGATGTCTTTTGTTATTGCCGCTGAGGGCAAGTCCGAAGCGGCAATTTTTTATGAATTGAAATAGCGTGTCTTGACACAATAGAGTATGAGTGGTACATTACCACTTGCGTTTTAACAGGTATTTACCACATTCTTGAAGCTGATGTGGACCTTGAAAACTGAACAGTGTGTGATTCTTTAGAAGCCAGTATGTTTTACCTGTAATTCCTAATTCAAACATTAGGAGAAAACTAATTCGTGAAAAGGCACTAGCTGCTCGAAGCAGCTGATGCTTAGATCTTTCATGGAGAGTTTGATCCTGGCTCAGGACGAACGCTGGCGGCGTG
>CAYFXD010000014.1:0-8592 GCA_964347095.1 uncultured Actinomycetota bacterium
CAAAAATGCTCTTTTGTGACAGATCACAGATAATTGAGGTAATCTCCGCATCGTCTAAACTCACCTGATCAGCATAGTACATGGATATCTTTTCGATCTCGTTTTCCAAAGCTTGCAGGTCATACCCCACACTCTCAACCAAATGGCTCGCAGCCCTTTCAGTTATCTGCTTTCCTCTTTCTTTGAATCTCCTGCTCACCCATTTTGGATACTCCCTTTTGGAAGGCAATTTATATTCAAAGATCTGTCCATGTTTACCTGCCGCTTTGTGAAGAGGACTTGACTTCTTTATGTCCTCCGCCACCAGAACCAGACAGGTCGACTCAGATGGATCTGCCACGTAATCGGCGAGCTGTCTGGAATCGGCCGCCAGCATCTTTTCCACATCCCTAACCAGCACTAATCTCTTTGACGAGATGAATGGGAGTATTTGAGCTGCCTCAATGATCACATCTGCGCTATCTCTGTCACCAAAGAACTGATCGTAATTGAAGCTCAGATCTCCCTCTTTGGCAAAGGTGTTCTTAAGCCGATCGACCGCCTCCTCCAGCAGGAACTGCTCCTTGCCGTGGATAAGATACACTGGCTTGAGATCCTCAATATTCTTGTTTTGGTGGGCTGATTCGCGTGTCACCCAAACTCCTCGGGTCGCAAATAACTAAGGTCTAATGACGAATGTCAAATGAATCACCAATGATGTCTCTTTCCAAAAGAGCATCTTTTCATCCTGTTTTCTCGAGAATCGCAGGTCGAGAGTTGGTTGCAGATCGTTGGCAATTGGTCATTACCAATTCGCCATTCTAATCCTTCCTTCTATCATGATACTTTGATGTTTTTACGGCAAAGCTTTTTCCATCAGAGGTAATTGTAACATTTCCGTCTTGGTCTGTGCGGTAAATCTCAGTTCCCAAGGACTTCAGGTTACGTATAGCTGCGCGGGACGGATGACCAAACCGGTTATCCTTACCAGCTGAGATTATCGCCGCTTTTGGTTTGACCGACTTCAGAAATGTCCTGTCAGCGCTACGATCACTGCCATGATGGGGCACTTTCAAGATCGAAGACCTCAGATCTTGCCTTAAACCAAGTAGGTCCAGCTCTCCTTCTTCTTCAACGTCGCCGGCAAAAAGCAGTGAAAGATCGCCATATTCTATTTTCAGCACTAATGATTCATTGTTCAGATCCGAATCTTTGGACATATGGCTGTCCGACAAGACACACGCCAGGAGATCGGGACCAACTTGCAGCTTCATCCCCTCTTTGGCCGTGATCTTTGGGATCGCTCTATCTGAAACCGCTGCTCTGAACTCACTGTATTCGGGAGAACTGTCTGAAGATTTCCCCATCAGAACCAGCCCGACATTGCCGCCTTCAACCAGTTCAACTAGACCATTTATGTGATCAGCATGTGGGTGGGACAGGACTAGCAGATCGATTCTTCTGATGCCTCGTGAGGCCAGCAGGTTCTTGGTCACATGCCGATCCGGACCCCCGTCTACCAAGATAGTAGCTCCTGTCGGACTTCGGATTGCAGCAGCATCTCCCTGTCCCACGTCAAGAAAATGAGCCGTGAATTGAGCAGGCGGCCCATTTACTAAGATCTGCCACCATATGATCCCCACAGGTATAAGCAGAGACACAAACTGGATAAAGGCTCGGCTAAGAGTCTCTTTTGATCGACGGATCCAGATAACCAGAGCTGCAAGCAAAATGTAATATATGAGCATGCCACGCAGCGATATCATTGCCGAGATCGAAGAAAACGAGAGACTTGCCAAGGATGTCGTGATTCGGTTGATCAAGCCTAACACAAACCCGAGCATGGCAAAAAGCGGCTGAGCAAGGAAGCAGGAAATGGCGCTCAAGCAACTCGCCACAAGACCCAAGGCAAGTACGGGCCCAATCAAAGGAACTATGACAACATTCGAGAAGGCCGAAATCAAAGATAATTCTCCGAAGTGATACATAAGAACAGGAACCACACCGACTTGGACCGCAATTGACGCCAGAAATATCTGCAATGGTCGCCGCGAGAACACCGCAAACTGTTCAAGTTGCCTCTGAAGAAGCGGAACGATAACAGCAATCGAAAGTGTCGCGATAAATGAAAGTTGGAATGCAATTTCAAAAAGCAAGAAGGGGTCATAGACCAGCAGAACCAAACCCGCCGTCGAGAGCGCTGCAATCAGGTGTTTTTCTCTGCCAAGCAACCAGCCAAGAAGACTGATCCCGATTACAAGAGCGGCCCTCAGGACCGATGGCCTGCAGCCGCTTATCAGGGCATAAAACGCTACAAGAACCATCGTGAGGACTGCTCTTTTGCAGATTTCAAGTCTGCACAATCTGGCCAGCCAAAAAGCAATTAATGCTATCATTCCCACGTGAAGACCGGACACCACCATGACATGCGCGACCCCTGCGCGAGTAAACCTGCTCTGCATAAGAGAGGTCATGTGTCCTTTGTCTCCGAGCATAATCCCTAGCAGCAGACCACTTTCCCTGGCGCTTAAGAATCTCAAGACGTTGCTTTCAATCTGCTGTCTCATGCATCTGAGCAACCGCGGCAATAGTGCAGGGCCCTCCACCCTTCTAAGAGAGGACACATCCGCTGAAAGAAGAACTTGGATACCTTTGATATAGAGACTCTGTCTGTATCGCTGTGAGGACGGGATCAGAGGAGTGACTCCAAGAAGGATCATTTCTTCGCCCGCGGCTGGCGGACCGAATCTCTGGTTCCCATGTTCAATTGAGACCCTGGCTAATTCCGATACCCGAAAGCGTTTTGCTCCTACCCTGATTTGATCCACCTTCAGTGTGAAACTGAAGAAATCTTTCAAGGCTTCAGGCTCTCCCGCTACCGTACCATACACATCTGTGACCTGGTTCGCACGTGCAAGACGTATCAGCTGCCCTTGTTTGAGTGAGTCGATTTTTAGAGTGGTGATGCAAGCTCCGAGAAGCGCAAACATGGTCACAAACTGCAGAAGGTTGATGTAATGCGGCCACTTAATGCCGAGAAGCAAGAAGATTCCCCGCGCAGAGGCGCATAGCAGGATCGCCAATCCTATTATCAAGAGAGAAGAACCTTTTGGAAAAGAGACCACCACGCCGACGGCGTATGCAATCGAGAGGTAGAATATCAGAGGAAACGGAGCATAGCAGCTGGTTTTCAATCTACTGATACCCTGTCCTTCAATTGCTCGAACTTCTTCGGACCAATTCCCTCAACATTTCGAAGCTGCTCCACAGATGAGAAGGCGCCTTTTTCATCACGGTATTCTATTATCCTCTGCGCAAGGACCTCGCCTACTCCCGGCAAAGTCTCCAACTGGTCGGCCGGCGCGTTGTTGAGGTTCACCAGAGGAGGTTGGCCCTCCGGATCTGTGCTACCTTGCAATGGGCCAGTCCAAGGCTGCCCGCTGCTCTGTTCGCCGTGCCTTGGTACATAGATCCTGGTGCCGTCCGTCAGCTTTGCTGCAAGATTCAAGGCATCAACATTGGCCTCGGCGGTTACACCCCCTGCGCATTCAATTGCGTCAACAATGCGACTGCCTTCCCTGAGAGTAAACACTCCAGCTCGATTGACCGCCCCGCATACATGGATAATCAAATCCTTGCTTGTGCTACGCTCATTCTTGGTTGCCTGCGGCTCCTCTTTGTGGATTTCAAAGACATCCTCCTTGACCTGCACGGGTCTACTCTGTCGGTAATATATAAATCCCCCGCCAGCAAGTAGCGCAATCAGCAGAAAAATGCCAATCAGCTGCTTATTACTGTAGTCAAAGCTGAGCTGCTCCTGATTCTTTTCAAGAAGCCCTTTGAAGTCTTCAAGGGACATACAGGTGATCCTTGATCATTTATTTGCACTTATACTATTATACGCTTTTATGCTTATGATATTCATTATAACCCGAAAATTTCCTGCGGCAAGTTTGAGATTTTTGCAAGGTCATACAACTCACGGAGATTAAGGACACGGGCTGGCCCGCATCAGAACATGCGAAGGTAAAGAAATGCACCATCAATCAAGAGCTAGTTCTGAACCTACAACAAGGCACAACTAGCGATTCAAGCTGTAGTTGAATAAGTCTTGGCATAGCTCATCGGGCTAACTTGGCATCTGGCACATAATGAATGAGATGGGGGATGATTATCATTTTTCTGGAGGGACGATCTTTCTCATGAAGGATCTGTCATTTAACGTTCCTACCACGAAGCCTGGGACGAGCTCCGGTTTGAGGCCGAAGCGTATTGAATAGGTTGAGGACATGATGTTCTTGCTGGTCTCACTCACATCCAAGTGAGATTGTAGGCGATGAGATGTTTGGACATATCCCTTCTCGTACACGTGGTAGACATTGTATTGGATTGGGTAGTTGACGACCGCCGCAGTGACAATAAGATCGGTATCTTTTCGGGTGGTGAATTTATTTAGATGTGCATGGCCACTGTGTACTGCCGCTATGGGGTACCGGTCAATGATCTCAAGAAATTCCTTAGAATCTTCGATAAAAAAACGGTCACTTCTGGGAAATACCGTCCGCCTGACCAGATGATGCATGAAGATCATAGTTCGCATATCACTATTTGCCTTTAGGTCGCTTTCCAGCCACTTCAACTGATTGGGACCCAAAAAACCTTTGTTGTTGTCCTCCGTCGCACTATCGAGGAAGACAAAATGCCAATCATGGTGATCGATGCTGAAGTAGGAGGATGAATGAGGTGAAAAAGAATCGAAGAAAAGGCCCCAGCTGGGTCGATGTTTGTCATGGTTGCCCGGCACCAAATAAGTTCTGCAATCAAGGCGCTTGGCTGCTTCTACAAAGGCCTGATAGTCTTGCGCTTCGGAGCGCTCCGATACATCACCTTTGACCACGAAGAAATCGACATCTTCCTGATTT
This sequence comes from uncultured Actinomycetota bacterium, assembly GCA_964347095.1. Classification (GTDB taxonomy): domain Bacteria; phylum Actinomycetota; class Aquicultoria; order Subteraquimicrobiales; family CAYFXD01; genus CAYFXD01. The sequence goes on from CAYFXD010000014.1 coordinate 4,902, forward strand.
ACCTCGTCAATCAAGCTGTTATAGATATCCCAGCTCTCTTTGTACAATGATCCGAACGCATCGAGCTTGGTGTTAGTGAGATGAATGTCAGTGCACACTGCGAAGGAGAACAGATATTTGCCACCCGGCTCCGGCAACGTCATGAATTTCCCAAACTCTTCTTTATCCGCCCCGCCTGTTTTGTAATAGTAGACAGTGTCCGGTTCCAGTTCTTTGATGCGCACATAATGGTTCCTGGTGGGGCTCCCAGTTTCCACTGTCTCCAACTCTTGCCGCGTTTTCCCGTAGCTGATCAAAGTAGTGATCGCTTCTTGTGTCTGCCAGAAAAGATCAGCCTCGCTAATCCCGACGGAATAGAGCTCCTCGTTTCCAAGAACCGCCGATCTGGTTTTTGGACTGTCTTTGCCTGCGTTGCCCTGATTTGATTTAGCCCCGGTCCCAGATATTTTGACTGTTCCGCCACTGCACGCAGTCATAAATACCACTAGGCAAAGAAAAATGATCAAGATTTTCTTGGCCGGCTGATGCATCTTGGATAGAAAAATCAAATCATTTCCTTCCGGTGAGTAGTTCGTAACAAGCAGGCTCGATTAGAGGTCATTGAAACAATGGGAAACAGGTCGTGATTATGATTAACATTCCCGTTTCGGGAAACGTGTGACATTCCACCTGGTTTTCGTCTGTCAATGGTCAGGGTATGTCACAGTTTTTGCACTTTGCACGTTCCATTAAAAAAGCCCCCTGTGCAAGAACAGAGGGCTTCATTAGCCTTTTTTAGTTAATCGACCTTGACCACATTTTTGGCCTGCAGCTTTCCGTTATCACCTTCTACAACATCAAAAGTGACTTTCTCGCCCTCCTCCAGAGACTTATACCCATCTGCTTGGATCTCTGAAAAGTGCACAAAAATGTCGTTTCCGGATTCTTGCTCGATGAAGCCGTAACCCTTTCTTGCATTAAACCACTTTACTGTCCCTTCAGCCAATCCCAAAACCTCCAATCGCACTCAAACAACATTGTTCGCATACCCAGCGCATGCCTAATCACCATACTATCTTACGAAAAAAAAGTCAAACAAATCTTGCCACGCTACAGACGCGCCCAACGGAAGAAACGGTCGGACGGGAGCATCTTGTACGACTTGCAGTTGCAGGCCTGTATTGTCCAAGGCCAACAATCACCTAAGACAACAGGAGCAAACAGGCGAATAGACAGATGCAAGTGTTTGGTTCTTGCATGAAAGATGTGACCCACCCGCGAAAGGGGCGTGGTTACCGGAGCCGTTACCTGCTACATCTACTTTACTACTATGTTAACCAGCTTGCCTGGTATCGTCACTACCTTGGTAATGTTCTTGCCCTTCACAAACTGACCGGCTCGTTCCGAGGCCAATGCCACCTTTTCCAATTCTTCTTTGGATGTGTCCGCCGGCACCATTATCCTGTCCCTGACTTTTCCGTTCACTTGAACCACCAACATTATTTCTTCCTCCTTCACCAAGGCCTTGTCAAAGGAGGGCCAGTGTTCAGAATAGATTGTGGTTTTCCCACCGATGGTCTCCCACAGCTCCTCAGCAATGTGTGGAGCAAAAGGTGCCAGCAGCAAGATAAGTCCTACAGTTACCTCTTTAAGAAGCGAACCATTTCGCTCAGATCCTTCCGTTGACTCATTATATTTGTAGTTGGCATTGACCAGTTCCATGATTGCGCTGATTGCCGTATTGAAGTTGAAACGCTCAATGTCCTCAGTAACCTTCTTAATGGTCTTATGCAGGAAATGACGGAGTTGCTTCTCGTCTTTTCCCTCTTCTTGATTATCGTCGGTGTCGAAGGCCAGCATATTCTCACCAACAGCTCTCCATACACGGTTGAGAAACCGGTAACATCCTTCAACGCCTTGATCGCTCCATTCCAGTTCCTTCTCGGGAGGGGAAGCAAAGAGAATGAACATTCGGGCCGTATCTGCCCCAAACCTCGAAATGATGCTATCGGGGGCCACCACATTTCCCTTTGATTTGGACATCGCTGCGCCGTTCTTGGTAACCATCCCCTGCGTCAGCAGATTGGAGAAAGGCTCTCGTGCCTTGCAAAGTCCCATGTCATTAATTACTTTGGTGAAAAACCGGGCATATAGCAGATGCATTATTGCGTGCTCGATGCCCCCGATATACTGATCGACCGGCATCCAATAATCTGCCGCCTTACTGTCAAAAGGCGCCCGATCCTCATCAGGGCTCGTATATCTAAAGAAATACCAGCTCGAACAGGTAAATGTATCCATTGTATCTGTCTCTCTTTTGGCCGTTCCTGAACACTTTGGACACGGTACATTCACGAATTCAGGAGATGATGCAAGCGGCGAAATTGTCTGTGCTTTGAAATCTACGCTCCGAGGCAGCAACACCGGCAGGTCTTTTTCGGGCACAGGAACAATGCCACAGCTCTCGCAGTAGATAATCGGGATCGGATTGCCCCAGTAGCGCTGCCGCGAGACCAGCCAATCCCTGAGCCGGTAATTAACGGCAAAATCCCCCTTGTCTTGATCTCTTTAGAATTCGGTGATTGCTTTGGCCCCATCTTCGCTTGGCATTCCAGAGAATTGCTCAGAGTTTACCATCGTTCCCTCGCCGGTATAGGCTTCGCACATGGTTTCGCCATCAAGCTCCTCACCAGCAGGTTGGATAACGACCCTTATGGGAATATCATATTTGCGGGCAAAGACAAAGTCCCTTTCGTCGTGAGCAGGCACAGCCATAACTGCACCAGTACCGTATTCCATCATGACGTAGTCGGCGAGGTAAATGGGGACCTTCTCATCATTTACTGGATTGATTGCATATTTTCCGGTGAACACACCGTTCTTCTCTATCTCCGCTGAAGTTCTGTCGATCTCAGTTTCCTTGGCCACTTTCCTCCTAAATTCCCTTACCGGCAGCTCATATTCAGTTCCCGCGACCAGCGCATCAACTAGGGAATGCTCCGGCGCAAAAAGAAAAAAAGTACAGCCATAAAGAGTATCGGGACGCGTTGTGAAGACCGGAATGCTTTCCCCATTCTCCAGTTCAAAATGAACGGTTGCTCCTTCACTGCGCCCAATCCAGTGTTCCTGCATGATTTTTACCCGCTCCGGCCACCCTTGAAGCTGTTCAAGGTCGTTCAAAAGATCTTCGGCGTACTCGGTTATTCTGAAGAACCATTGGGACAGTTCTTTGTTTTCAACTTTGCTGCCACAGCGCCAACAAAGACCTGCTTTTACCTGCTCATTGGCAAGAACAGTCGCGCAAGCAGGACACCAGTTGACCCTTGCTTTTTCTCGATAGACTAGACCCCGCTCCATGAATTTCAGAAACAGCCATTGTCCCCAGTGGTAATACTTGGGTTCACAAGTGGATATTTCCCTGCTCCAGTCGTAACTGATACCTAATGTTTTTAACTGCCTCCGCATCGCCTCGATATTGGCATCCGTCCACGTCTTGGGGTGAATTCCCCGCTCAATCGCGGCGTTCTCGGCCGGCATGCCGAACGCGTCATAGCCCATTGGATGCAAAACATTCAAGCCCTTCATGTGGTCATAGCGTGCAATAACATCCCCGATGGCATAATTTCGAACATGCCCCATATGCAGCTCACCCGAGGGATAGGGAAACATCTCCAGAACATATTTCTTTTTCTTTTGTTGATCCTCATGCACC
>CAYFXD010000015.1:0-7633 GCA_964347095.1 uncultured Actinomycetota bacterium
AGGATACCCACTCCGAACGGCGCACCCAGCATTGCGATGGCCATGAGTCCGATATCGCTCAGCTCCGGAACCTCGCCCTGCAAGAATTGTGTACCTACGGCCAGGTAGCTACCAAACCAGCTGATGAGAAACACTAGGACGAAATAGAGCAGAACCGCGTGCCTCTGAATAAAGGACTTTTCCGTCACAAGAACACCTCCCTTGTCACGTGGGGAACGATGGCGCTTGTAGTTTGGTGATAGAAAATCATCAACAGCTGCTGGATTTTGCTTATTCCACACCTCTTCGATTTATCGCTGTAACAGCGCTTTGTTTTCTTCTGCCGACATAGAACATTTCTTCTTTACTAAAGTTATTATCAAAATAATTCTTCTCTATCTGCCTGTAATTGACACTGCCGAACGGGCTGTCAGTTTGATCCGCTGGTTCGGCGATCGACTCCCCGACAGGCTTGATACCGGTGACGCTAGCGTCTCTTCCTGCTAGAGTAGGCTCCGCCTCCGCCCCCTCCCCAGAAGGCCATGACTTCTGCGAGGTAGCCGAAGTTGTACGATCCCCGTTGTTGTTGACCTCGTAGATGCTCACGTTGTCGTTGAAGAGCGAGACGATGAACTTGAACAGCACAATGAAGCCGTGCCAGAGGCCCAGCCAGAAGCCCGCGACGTCTTCACCTTCACCGACCGCGGCGTTTGGCCCGGGGGCACACGAGGTCGGCAGCACGGCGACTAGCACGATTGCGAGGAGCAGTACGGCTCGTTTCACGAGCCAGTCGGCTGGCTTCCGTTCGCTGGACTGGCTGGTTCGGCGATATCGGGCCGACTCTAACTTGTGAACACATATGAGAAGGGTATCGCAATCAGATCGCCGATGATATAGGTTGCGAAGATTGCCGCTGTCGGCACAGCGTAGCCTGGAAACCGCCCTGCGGCGAGTAGCGGAGCGACAGCACCCACGAACCACACGAGCTTGTAGCACAACTGCAAAAACAGGACCGGAACGAACTTGAGAGGGTCTCGCAGTCCGAACAAGGAGAGAATCCCGAACGCCAGGTACACGCTGCCGACTATGCTTAGCGCAATCGGTTCCTGTCCCGGCCACCGAAACACCGTCTTCATCCACTCGGGGATCGCGAGAGTGGCCAACCCAAATCCCCCGGCTCCAAGGATCGTGTACAAATACATGAACCGAAGCCAGCCCCACCGAATACCGCTCACCTCTTTCATGCCCAGATTGGCGTTATCCACTGCTTCTTCCTCCAGGCCGAACATTGTGTATGCGGAGCCACATAACGCGCCCAACAAAGATTCTTGTTCGTATAATACTCGATTGCAGCAGATTTCTACAAGAATCCTAAGGACCCTCTGGAAATGCCTGGTAAAGCAGGTAAGCGGAACGGAACCACTGAAGAAATCCATATTCTACTTGTGCTAGCAACAATCTGCCAAAAAGCTCACGTATCGGGGCGCTGGCTCTGGATCAAAATAGAGTGCTGGTAATTATGACGCTGATCATGAGAAGGAGTAAAATCTTTATTTCAAAAGCAGCTTCATCTTCCATATGACGCAGACCTTCCAGCCAATTGCGCAAGGCTTAAAACTTCTCTTGGATGGCTATTCCCGCATTAGTGTTGTCCCAAGAAAAGCCAGCGGATTTCCTTTTTGGTAAATGGGGGAAAAGAAAAGCCGCCCAAGCTGGAGGTGGCCTAGGCGACCGTCACGGAAAAATGAAAAACTGGCTCTATGAATGATATCGTATATTGATCTAAATCCCTGGATAGGACCTGGACACGGTTATTCCATAGGACCTTTTGTCAGTGATGAGTGGGGGAAATCAAGTTGTGAAAGGTCACACGGTAGAATAGAGCGGTTTGCATGTTAAAGGCCAAAGACCAAAAGGCAAACCGCGTAACGTTCATTTTGCGCTATCGGTCAGTGTAGGCGTGGTCAGCTATGATGGAAGAACCGCAGCAAGAAGGCGAAGTATTCAAGGCAGCAGACACTGCATTGCACGAGGCCAAAGACACCGGTCGAGACCCAGTCGCTGTTGAATGAGGCAACTTTCCTCATGCCAGAAAAACCACATCCTTTCTGAGCCTGTCTCCATATTCTATTGTCTTCAAGTTGACATGAATCAAAAGAGCTGTACAATTGGAATACGGGGGTAGGGTATAGGAGGTGTCGGAGCATGCTACCGGAAGTAAAACAAGAAGCTACCGAAAGGCTCAGGAAAATCGCAGGCCAAGTACATGGAATTCAGAGAATGATAGAAGATGAGCGGTATTGCATTGACATTCTCACTCAGATTGCCGCGATTCGCGCAGCGATCGACAAGGTGGGAATAATGGTGTTTAAAGGGCATGTCAAAACGTGCGTTTCGCATGCGATCAAGCAAGGAAAAGGTGACATGCTGATTGACGAGTTGGAAAAAACAATGTCCAAGTTTTTGAGGTAAGCTTGAGCCTTTGATGGTGTGCGGTTGGCCTTTGTGTGACTAAAACACTGGCTGCTGGCATCTTTCACACATATTGCTGCCTGCATATGCTCTGCAATCAGATGGTTATTGTGAAGTTGGCCGGAGAGAAGGCTCTGCAAGAGCTTCTGCGTGGTCAAATTCCAAATCTTCCAACCCCTTTCTGCCAAAGAGGGAGAAAACATCTACGGCTAGCATTAGTTGCGCCAACTGCTACGCGAACAGAGTGCTAATTTGGAATAACCTCTAGCTCCACATCACCTCATGTACGTCAGACTATGGAGAATCCGCATGCGTTTCTACCTCCAAAAACTATTATTCCCATTATTTCAATGGGTATTGACAAACGCCAGGGGAGGGGCTAGCATAAAAATGGTACCCTACACCGGTATTGTATTAGAGGCACAGATGAGGATTTGATGGCCGGGGATCGAGCGAAAGTGAGATTGAGATGCAGATGCGCCTCCGCCGATGACCGAGAAGGAGGATGATCATAATGTCAAAGATTGTGAAATGGTGGAAGGATTTTTTGGAGCGGCTGGGCAAAGCCAGCGAAGAAGAGTTTCATAATAGGCCTCCGAGCTGCTGTGGTGACTTGTCCAAAAGTAGAAAGCCAGTGGAGAAGGTTCCTGTCAACAAGCGGCAGGCCAAATAAAATTCGGAGCTGCGACGACAGATGGCAGGATGAGTGAAGAATTGAGGTATTGCTGACCAGCTCAGGCCGGCGCGATTTATAGATAGAGGAAGTGTTTGTTTTTGGGCCGGAGGATGGGCGGCAGTGGATGCTCAAGGGTTTTGGAGGTGTATACCGATGAGCCTCGAAATGGAGGAAATCGCAGTAGACCAGATGGGAAGCCAGGCCTCTGTGGAAGGGGCCGAGATAGTTCCGGAGCTGGGAGAAGCTTTGGGCCGAGCCGAGTTGGAGCCTCTGGCAGGCGATATTTCGGCCGAGCAGGGGATCACAGAAATTGAGCTGGGCTGCGTTGAACGCCCGAGGAAAGGAGACGATTTTTGGGCGAGCTCAATGGGGCTGGGCAGCACATGTTGTGGTCTTGGCTTGGGGGATACGCCTCTGTATTGTAAGAACAAAACTATCAGGGCAATAAGAGAAGAATACTTTAGAGGATGATGATAATGGGATGTTGGTGGGGTGGAAATGTCGGCAATTTTGGAAGTGGTACTCTAGGAGGCTGGGGGATCGCAGGCTTCATCATGAATCTACTTCTCTTTCTGCTGATCCTGGTTGGCGTGGCTCTTTTGCTTGCCTGGCTGGTAAGAAGTTATCAAAAGCCTGCGGGGGTTGGGCCTAGTTCCTCAAAAGGCATAGAGATTCTAAAGGAACGCTATGCGAGAGGCCAGATCAGCAAGGCGGAATTTGACAAGATACGCAAGGAATTGGGCTAGGCAGGATCCCTATTTTGACCGCGTTTCGCGGAGAGGGAGCCGCGCCCATATCCATGTGAACTGCGATGCTTGTCTGGACAGGTGGCTATCAGCAGCCGGCGGATCCTGCCAATAACCTGTAAGGGCTGGTTGCTTCGGTGCAGTTGGCATTTATTCGCCGATGGCATTTTCTATGTCGCGGAACTGGTTCGTGATCCACTTGAAAATATCGTTTTCAATAATCGCCTTTTTGAGCTTCTCTTGCCGCCATTTTTTCTCTTCCTCGGTCATCGTAAGCGCCCGGTAGATAGTGTTGGCTGTCCATTCCACGTCAAAGGGGCTGATGCTCAATGCGTAGTGTCCCAACTGCTCATGAGCACCTGTGTTTTCTGAGAGAACTAAAACGCCGTTGCGCTGATTTAAGAATGGCCCTTCCTTTGCAACCAGGTTCATGCCATCGTAGATAGGATTGATCAGCAACACGTCATATTGCTTGTAGGCTGCAATGATTTGAGAAAAATCATCTCTTACGATGATCTCAATTGGGTTCCAATCTCCGGTTTCGTGTTTCTTGTTTACCTCCTCGGCGATCTCAAATATCCTTTCCATATATTCTATGTACTCATTAACATCCTGTCGGGTTTTGTGAAGAAGGGTCAGGAAGAGCACTTTCTTGACGAACTCAGGGTGATCGCGAAGGAATATGTCGCAAGCAATGAAGCCTCTTACTATGTTCTTGCTAAGATCAGCTCGATCGACACGAAGCACCAGATGCTCTGGTCTTGATTTGACCAGTTTGCGCTCCTCCTTTCGAACCTTCGAGCTATCATGCAGCTTTGCCAGCTCTTCGGTGTTAATGGATATTGGATGCGCTCTGATCCGTACTTGCCGGTCTTTGAACTCTACACTCTGCTTTTCGTAGTCTACAGAGAGGCTCAAGATATCTTCGCAGGTTCGGAGAAAGCTGTACACGTTTCGTTGTGTTTGAAAAGCCACAATATCGTTGGCCAGAATTCCTTCTATTATGGGGCGCCGCAGATAAGTAGGGAGCATTCTCCAATAATCGGGCTGGGGCCAGGGAATATGGATAAAATGGTATAGAAAGGCGTCATTGTTCTGAGCCCGCACCAGCCGTGGCGCCAAATAGAAATAATAGTCTTGGAACATGACCAGGGGCTTCTTATTAAGATTAGCGGTTGTGTCCAGAATTGCTTCCGCAAAGAGCTTATTAATCTTGACATAACCGTTGTACCAGGCATCGCCAATTCGCTCATCCACCAGGGGTGTATAGGCGGGATTCCATAGATAGTGGTGTATGAACCAGAGCAGCGGATTGGCAATAATATTATAATACTTGTCATAGGCCTTTTTGCCTGGTAGCACAAGGCGAATATTGCATCTGTGATCTTTATCTTTGAGCTCGATCAGTCTGTTTCTGTTTTCCTTAGCGGCGCGTCGATCGACGGTTGAGACGGCATTAGCTATCCAAGTGCACTCCATGTCTTTGGCAAGGCTGCGAAGTGCGTCGACCAGACCACCCTCCCGCTTCTTTGGCAGAAATGCACCTTCTTTTTCGATGAAGCTTATCGGTCCACGATTGGACACGATAATGAGGCTCTTGTCTTTGAGAAAACCTGTCAAATGTTGTCGCATTGAATCATTCGCTCATAATATCCAAATAGTTTTCCAACAGTCTTGTTATCAAAAAACGCTGCTTGACCCACTCGTGCGCTTTGTTCTCCATTTCTTTTCGCAGTTCGTGGTCGGTCAAGAGCAAAATGATCTTGGCCGCATACTCTTCCATATCCTCCGCCAAGAAGCCGTTCTCGCCATCTTGAATCTGAAGAGGAATTCCTCCGACCTTTCCCGCCACCACCGGTTTGCGTTTCCAAAGGGCCTCGGACACTACGAGTCCGAAAGCTTCCCTAATTGATTTCTGGATGATCACACTGGCTCTCCTTTGCAGCGCGTTGACCTCAATCTCCCCCAGATTTACCAGTGTGTTGATGTGTTCATCTCCCTCAGCATAGTTGACAACCCGGCAGAAGTATTCCCAGCCCTCGGGATCATCTGTGGCCATAGAGCCCACCAGTGCAAGCTGAAGATCTGGAAATTCCTCCTTTACCAGTCGGTAGACATCGATCACCCCAAAAGGATCTTTCCACATATCAAACCGGGAGACTTGTAGCAGGACCGGATGCCTGGGATGCAAGGTGAATCTCTCGGCTATTTGTCTTGATTGAGCTAGCGGGAGCCGGATGTTCTTGAGGTTCAAGGGATCAATAGCTGGATGAACAACATGGATCTTGGGTACGGCTAGGTCACTGGGCACGAATTTCTTCAAAGTGAATATGGCGGCATCATACTCTTCCACATATGAGCGCAGAAAGGACCAGATGTCCGGATCGGCGGATGTGGTGTCCACGTGGCAGCGCCATATCCATTTGGCCTTACTCGTCGGGTAGAAATGCCGGATCGCTACAGGCTGTGGATCGTGAACCATGACGACGTCATAATCGTTCTCAAGGCTCTCCGCGCACGACTTGTTCAGACCGCAAAAAATGGTCTCCTTGACCTTGTCCATGGCGAATTCGCCACCGTGCAGCGCGTTGTGAAAGCCCTTGGTCACGTCAAAGAACTCGCAGTCACCAAGGATAACCATCCAGCTCGCATCAATTCCCGCATCCTTCATAAGGGGCACGAGCGTGTGAAGTATTTCAGCAATACCCCCGCCGAACGAAGTGGCATTTATGTGCAGCACTTTCTTGCCTAGCAGTTGTGCTGCTTTGTCTCTGAGTCTTCTCACTTGTGCTCTGCCGATTATGGGCGCATATTCATTGAGGCTCCTATCGGCCAATTGCACTTCTTGAAGCATTTGGTCGGATACCCCCTTGTTTCATCAACATTTTCTGCAAGACAGACGGCTTGGCTCCTGTATCAACTACACAGACGTAAATTGATTCAAGGAGTATGCTTGTGTCTCAAGCGTCAATCTGAATGATAGTAATGGTGCAACGCAATTGCCGTATCTTGCGGATATTATTAAGTCTACCTATTGCAGGGATTGTTTCAAAGGAGACTGGGAAAAAAGGTGACTAGTGCGAGATATGTCTGTGAAAAAAAACGTAATACTATTGTTTGCCGCAAAAGGGAGCGATAAGCTTAGCATATAATGGAACAGGCAAAGACAAGTCTGATCTTCGTCTACAATGCCGATAGTGGTTTTTTCAATCAGGTCGAGGATCTATTCAAAAAAACGATTTCTCCAGGGACCTATCAATGCAACTTATGTGCCGTCACGTACGATGCTCTGGGAATGAAGAAAGAGTGGAAAGAATTCATTGATGAGCTGCCGCTGCCCGTTGAATTCCTGCACCGCGATGAGTTCAAAGAGGCATATAGGATTGCGGATGCCAAATTTCCTGCTGCTTTCTTGAAGCGCGGGGAAGAGCTTGAGCCATTTATTAGCACAGACGAGATCAATGCCACCAAGTCCGTCTACGAGCTTATGGATGTGGTAACAAAGAAAGTCGAAGACCTGACAGAAGAAACAAGCTGAGGACAGGCGCAGACGCGGCGGCTCCAAGTTCATGTGCTTGCCTTCATTCCTTCCCATAGACCGTGGTATCAGGATGGAAGGCATACCAGGCAAACCAAAACATTCTCTCCTTGGCAATCGGTTTGCCCGTTTCGGTGTTTGTTATGTTTACTTCTCCCTCCGTGGTCCTCTCAACTTCTATAGCTACGCCCTTGAAGGTGTCCTTAATCGTCTTCTCTTCCT
>CAYFXD010000016.1:0-11417 GCA_964347095.1 uncultured Actinomycetota bacterium
CTTGCCCGCCTCTTTGGTGGCAGTTCGCTGCGCGTCGTCAAAGTAGGCCGGCACCGTTACTACGGCCTGATCAACAGGCTGGCCCAAATAGCTTTCCGCATCCCTCTTCATCTTCTGAAGAATAAAGGCGGAAATCTGTTGAGGTGTGTATTGTTTATCGCCCACCTTTAGTTTTTCTTTGGTGCCCATGATGCGCTTTACTGATCTGACCGTCCGGTCTGGATTGGTAATTGCCTGTCTCTTGGCAACTTCGCCTACAATTACTTCCCCTTCCTTGGTAAAACCGACCACTGAAGGTGTGACCCTTCCCCCCTCCGAATTGGGTATTACAGTCGGTTCACCTGCTTCAAGCACCGACATACATGAATTAGTTGTCCCCAGATCAATCCCTATAGCTTTTCCCATTCTTACCACTCCCTGTTCTGTAACTCGCAGTTTTCGCTTCACATTTCGATTTGCGTTCGGTCGATATACTCAACGATTCATCAATAATATAAAATATGAGCGTAATATTGTCAAGTTTATTTATATCGTCTTTCTAAGATATCGGATAATTCCCTAGAATACCTGATAGCGACAGCGAAATTGATGGATTCTTTGGGGATAACTCAGAAAGCAACCCGAGGTCTTGAGCCTTTTTGCTGAGGTTTCTTATTGTCTTAATCTAGTCGGCTGTGAGATTCCTCGGGGACCCCTTCCAGTCGGGCGGACCAATCCCAGCAGCCTATCTAATGAGCGCTACTGCTATGATGAGATGTATCGCTATGACCTCCGGCCATCACATAGATAACAACGCTATCTCCCCCATTTCCTATTTCAACTGTTTCATCTCCACCCAGATGGAAGCATTGCCCCCTAGCGATCCTATCCTCGCTGTCTTGGGATTTAGCTGTGACCTGGCCTTCCAGACAGCAGAAGATCTCCTCGTGACCCTGGCCGGGCGAGAGAATCCTCGCTTCCCCGGCCTTCAAGATCCCGTATATCAAATAGCAGGTGTGGCTATGTGTTTGGGCCGCTCCAACTATATATTCTCCGGGTTGATTAATAGTGTCTTTCAGATTGATAATTCTCATTTTTCTCCCTCAGCTTCCTCGTTGATCGCAAAGAGCATTTTCTGATCACGCTCTCCAAGCTGATCCTCGGTAGCGTCGCTCGTTGCCGAAAGCTTATCTGCAAAGCGCGACAGCTTTTTCTCACTCTCCTGATACTTCTTGGCAGCATTCCCAAGATGAGTGCCCAGGACGCAAAAATCCTCATTGAATTTGGAAAAATCATTTTCCAAGTGTGCCAAATAATGAAGAATCTCTTCTGCATGTCTCTCGACTTGCAGACCCTTCAGGCCGAAAATGATGACCTGCAGATATGCATAGATTGTATTTGGCGACACTGGAATTACCCGCTTTTGTAGAGCATACTCTGATATGCTGGCTTCCTCTTTCTGCTCCTTGGTTATTATCTCGTAGTACACATTCTCCGCCGGTATATACATCAAAGCGAAATCATAGGTTCCTTCATCAGGCAAAATATATTTGGCAGCAATATTGTCGATATGCTTCTTCACATCCGTCGCAAAGGCCTTCCTGCAGCTGGCCTTGAGTTTCTCATCAACCTCCTCGTCCAAGTACTTCCGGAAGTTCTCCAAAGGAAATTTGGCATCCACCGGAACAAACCTCTCGCCGATCTTGATGATCCCATCAACCGATTCTCCGCTCTTGAAGCGATATTGGAAATCACAGTTTGTGGGGACGAGTTGGCTTAGCAACTCTTCCAGGAAGACCTCTCCCAAAATGCCTCTAAGTTTTGGGGGCTGCAAAATGTTCTGAAGACTGGAAATGTCTTTGCCAATATCGTATATGTGTTTGCTCGCTTCTCCCAGTTCACCCAGGCTTTTGTGGACATTTCCAATCATCTGTGAAGCGCTGTCCAGACGGTTGCCGATCTGCCCAGTGGCATCAAGAAGCTGCCTATTTACCGTCCCGAGCTGCGTATTTACCTGCTCCCTTAGTGATTCCATTTGCTGACGCATAATTTCGAGCGCTTGATCACTTTTCTCCCTGGCCTTTATCTCATCCGTTTCTCGCCGAGTGTTAAGACCGTAAAAGTAGAACATAAACCCCAAGACCAGTATCAACAAGACAATAATTGTAACCGCAGCAATCTCCAGCATTCTGCTTCCCAGGCCGAATTTTTTGTCAAAGCAGCTCAAGTCCGTGGACCATATCTTCAAAAATACGTCAATCGATCAGCAATTACAATGGCTTTTCGCAACTCTGGCGCCGCCAATCCAATAGATCAACAGTTGATTTATCAAGGAAAACATCAAAGGAACTTGTCCAATTGGAGCAAAATCCATATAGTAATAGTACATCAATTCTAAAACATGGAATTGGAGACTCTATGGAAAAGGCTTTTCTTTCATGCAAGGACATAGCCGAACTGATGGGTATTGAGATTAGCACCGTCAGAGCGTACTGCAACCAGGGCAAAATCCCCTGCTTGAAAGTCGGGCGAAGCTACCGTATTGCGGCCAAGGATTTTTACGAGTGGTTTGAAGAAGGGAAAACGCTGCCTGCTGACGCCGGAACAAGACGATATCTCAAGAAACTACAAGAGTCTGAGCAAAAATACAAGAATCTAGTCAGCCAAAGCCTAGATGGCATAATCATGACTGATTTCAAGGGCAGCCTGGTGTTGGCCAATCCCAGCTTTTGCCAAATGCTCGACTACTCCGATCAGGAGCTTCTCGGGACCAACTTTGCTCAATACATTCACGCCGACGAACGAGCCCAAGCAGTCGAGCATCACATGCGCTGTGTTGCAGGGGAAGCCTATCCTCAGCCGCAAGAAACGCGATTTATAGGAAAAGGTGGAGCAACCGTTTTCGTCGAGATCCTGGGCGGCCCAATATGGGAGGACAACAAAGTGATAGGCGTGCAGAAGATGGTTCGCGATATCACATCACAGACACGGCTGGCTCAAGAACTTGAGATGATCATAGAGATGCTCCCCAGCGCCTTCGTAATCAATGATTTAAAGGGCAAAGCCTATCGGGCAAATAGTAGAGTTTTAGAGCTCACAGGGTACACAAGAGAAGAGATACTAGCCATGGAGAGTGTGGTCAATCTTTATTGGTACCCGGAAGATCGAGCAGAGTCCATCAGGCTTCTGAGAGAAAACGGGGAATTTTACAACCGCGAGTTTACTGGAAGACTAAAGGGCGACAGAAAAATGGACATAGCGATGCATGCCAAGTTGATTGAAATCGGGGGAGAGACTTACGTTGCCAGCTTGTGTCAGGACAATACAAAAAGGAAGCAGATGCAAAAAGAGTTGGATGAAGCCAAACAGGTTCTAGAGAGGGCCTTTAATGCTTTGAACTTTGGCGTCTTGCATCTAAGCGCTGATCTTGAGATCCTCTTTGTCAATGCTTGGATCAAAGAAAAGTTCCCTCGCCCCATTGGTAAGACCTGTCATACGTCATCATCACGACAGGCCAAGCCCTGTTCATACTGCCCGTCCTCACAGTGCCTTAAGTCAGGAACCCCAGAGCAGACTGAAACAGTATTAAAAGGGCCAGATGGTACACCGGCCAAATTTCGCATATCTGCTTATCCCATAACAGGCGATCGAGACCGTATTGAACATATAGTAGAGACCATCGTTAATCTTGACCAAAGGCAACAAGCAGATTGGGATGTCTTCAACCCTGAGCGATTCAATTCTGCATAACGCGGCCAAGTGAAGCTTCGATCCCGCAGCTCATGGTCTTTCTACCAGCTTAGGATTCTTCTCCGAGCCCCAAGTGATGTGGTCACACTCTAGACAAAGCAGACAACGGATGCATTGGGCGGCGTCAGGGTTTTCGTAGATCTTCTTGATCTCGACCGGGCAGATCTTTTCACATTCTCCGCAACTATCACACAGCTGCCTGTTGATTCGCAGCTTGTAGAAGCTCACGCCGTTGAAAAAGGACAAGATTGTGCCCAGCGGACAAGTAGTCCGGCAAAAAGGCCGCACTGTTATCAGCATCAAACCAATAAAGACCACTAGAATCGTGATCTTGGTATAGAACAACCAGCCGATGTTCTCCTGAAATCTTCCCATCGCCAGCACAACCGGAATAGCTCCCTCCAAGGTTCCTTGGGGGCAAAGCTTGCTGAACCACGCTTCCTTGAGCCAAAAGGGCAAGGCAAACACCAGCAGCACCAAAATGAAGTATCGGGCATAGTTGAGCTTCTCTGGGATTGAGAATTTCGGCAAAGGGACCTTGGCCAGCAGGTCTTGCAGCAATCCAAAAGGACAGATCCAGCCGCACGTCCATCTACCGATGGCCGATCCTACGAATCCCAAAACACCTATTGTGAAGAGCGGAATCGCCTCAATGATGGCAAAGTGCTGCAGCGCGCCTATGGGACAGGCGAAAATTGCCCATGGACATGCATAGCAATTGAATACCGGACAAGGGAAGAACTTCAAGAAGGAAAGGAAATAGGAATTCGCAAAGGCCGCAAAAAACAGCTGGTATCTTATGCGGTAGACCTGGCGAAGAGGCTGCAATCTTGTCATCCTACCGTATCCCCAAACAAGAAAGGCACACAAGCACAGCGCGGCGATATACTATCGCTGCCTCTCCCTGAAATATGCCTACTATCATGAGAACGGTGAACATTGCAATAACTAGCTTTGCTTTCAGCTCAATCACCTTCCATCTGGTCCATTCTAACCAATTCTTAGCAAAAAAGCAGCTTACGGCTTATTGGCTTGGTAGGAAAGATCTCAACAATAATGAACTGGTTTTTATCATACAAGCTACTGCCTAATTCCTGCTTTCCCCTACAAGAGAATTCCTAATTGATGATTTTTATCCTTTACTTTATAAAAAGAGTTCTGTAAATTTAGAGGGAATCTTTAATCCCATATTGCAATGTCCAGCAAAGGAGTGAACAAGCGTGTCCCGACCTATATTAGAAATGGAGGAATGCACAGGCTGCAGCATCTGTGTTGATTCCTGCCCCAACGAGGTATTTGAGCTATACGAGGATGTAGTCAAAGCAGTCAATGAGGCCGATTGTGATGGCTGCGGCACCTGTGCAGAAGAATGCCCCATGGGATGCCTTGAGGTTGAAACCGACGAGGAATAAACACCGAATCGTGTACCCAAAGGAGGAGCGAATTGCCCGAATTGGGACCGATTCAAGCCGCGCCGCATTCAAACAACCGCTGCTCTATTTCTTTTCTTCTCTGGCTAATTCCTTATCAACTATGCTCTTGGCGCACTGCAAATCCTTCCAGAATCGCCGCTTACGCTTAGATTCTTCCTCCATAAGCGAAGCATCGAGATCGGAAGTCAGCACCAGCTGCAAATTGGGTCTTAGTCTGATTACGGTGCCCGCTTGGTATCCTATCTCGCCCAGGTTGCGGTAAGCCTCTTGCAGAGCGAAGAGCGCTACCGGGCCCATGACAAGAATCACCCTAGGCTGACATATTTCCACTTCGGCCCGCAGGTAAGGAGCGCAAGCTTTTAGTTCTTCCTCGCCCGCTTTGCCTTCCTGGGCCTTGCATTTCAAGGCATTAGTTCCATAGACCTGCGAAATATCAGCATCTAGTTTTTGAAAGGCTTTGCCGAGAGCTTCAACAGCTGGACCTGTGAAGGCAACTCCCCGCTGGCACTCAGAACTTGCGACCTGAGCCTTAAGCAGAAACAAATCGGCCAATGGATATCCGGCGCCTGCCAGAGGCTCTTGCTCCTTTGACAATACGCATCTCTGACATTGCCTTATGCGGGTACCCAGTGAACTCATCTCATACGCAGCCTTGCCTAGATATGCCTCAAAAAGTTCACTTTCGCTGGGCAGCTCCAATGTTTATCCTCCGTACACGACAGTACGATCCCTTGACTGCGACGCTAACGTCATAATACCTGTTAATCAGGTCAAAAAAAAGCCTTAAAGTTTTGCAGGCTCACGCCGATATAGCCTGTAATTAATTGCGCAGCACAGCATAGCACCGATGTCAATATGCTAAAATATTGCTAGAACAGCGCAAATAACGCCAACTCGGCGGTGAAGTCAAATGGAAGAATTGATATACGTGTATTTCGGACTGGCAACTGCCGCATTTATTCTGTGCTTGCTTGCCCTGATCGTGAGCAGGCGCCAGGCAAGAAGAGCCGAGCAGGCGGTCAAACCGGAGCAGCCCAAGCCCAAGGCAAAGCCACAAGCGGTAAAGCCACCGCGAACCAAACAAGCTCCTTCCAAACGCCGGCCCGCAATAGTACAAAAACCAGCTGCCCCTCCAAGTCGCGAAAACCTTGACCGATTGATACAATCAGGCTTTGCGGCCATGGAACAAGGCGACTTTGGCCAGGCATTAGCAGCGTTTCAATCAGGCCTCCAGATGACGAGCGATCCAAGAGTTTCGGTTCAGCTGCACCTGGAGTTGGCCAAACTACATAACGTCTCAAATGACAAGCAAACTGCGCTCAGACACCTGGATCAAGCGCTGGAGATAGCGAGAAACCAAAAGAACGGGGCTACTGAGCAAGAGCTGTTGAGCATCCGGCAGACGATCGCTCAACCAAGCCCTTAGGCATTACCGGAGGAGGCCGTAATCATGCTAAGGAGTAAGGACATATTTGGATTACCAGTCTATACCTTGTCGGAGGGAAAGGAAATCGGGAAGGTCACAGATATAATGGTCAATCCGAACCGCGGAGTGGTGCTCGCCCTTGCCATAGAAAACACCGACAAAATTGTAATGTTCAGCTCGATTAAGAGCATTGGGAAGGACGCGGCTGTCATCGACAGCACGTCCCAGCTTATGGACATTTCTGAGCATCGCAGAATTGAACGCTGGAAAGGTATCAGAATAATAGACAGCAAAGTAATCACCAGTTCAGGACGGTACCTGGGCAAAGTGAGCGACTATCTTCTTGACATCCTAACTGGGAAGATACTTAGCTGCGTTGCCACAGATACCGAAGGGGAACGGCTGCTGATCTCCTCATCAAGGATAGTCACTTTTGGACAAGATGCGCTGATCGTGGTTGAACCCGAAGTCCAGGAGGCGTTCGACCTGACGGATCAAGAAGAAGGGGAGATGGATGAGGTCCTGGAAGCGGTGAAGGCAGAACGGAGCGAAGAAAGAGAAGAGATCAAGACAGTCCTGGAGCAACTGGCCGAGGAGATCGAACAGGAACCGCAGCCAACCTCTGAGGCACCAGCTCCAGAAACTCCCATAAGAAAAGAGCCTGTGGAGCCTGAGGCTAAAGAGGAGAAAGCGCCAGCAACAGAACAAGCCTCGCCTGAGGCACCTAGGGAGGAGCAGGCCGCTCCGCCGCCTGTTTCGCCGCCCGAGGAGCCCAAGGAGGAGCCACATGAGCCAGCCGGTGAGACTCGGCCCGCTCCCGATTTAAAGGACGAAAAAAAGAGCGCCGCCCCTCAAGAGCCCGCCGCACCTGAACAGGAAGTTTCCAAAAAACAACCGCCGGTTGAAACCAAGCCACCCCCCGAACCTGAAGTTCCGGTTGGCAAAGATGTCTCTGCCAAACCAGCACCAGAAGTGGGGCGGCCTGAGCAGCAGGTGCAGGAACTACTAAACAGACGTCAGCATGATTTCCTTCTGGGTAAGACCGTAAAGAAAGACCTGATTGCGGACAGTGGGACGGTAATCATCAAGGCCGGCCAAACCATAACAGAAGACGTGCTTAGCAAGGCCAAAAAGGCGAACAAATACCTTGAACTCGGATTTTATGTTTAGATTTGAGCTTAGCACATACAGGTAAATCAACCACCCTCGGAGTGATTATCGACCGCCAGATGATTGTGAGCCGCTATCCGGCTCACATTTTGCCTTACTCCAGATACCGTTCAAAAAAAAAACAAAAAAGGCTCGGTTGTTAGTAGCTGCAGATTAAGAAAGAGCCACAGTTTAGGCAGTACATCTTTGTTGTTGAAAGAAAACGGCCCATCTGATATTTTGGGGACGCAGCTTTGTCGACATCCTCGTTTGACAGAGAGCGCCACAAATCTTGGAAGCACAAGAACTCCCCTAGCCTAGGCTTACTATAAAGGGTGGTTGAGGAACCTTTTTTCAGCCAGGACTAGGGGATGCTGTTTGATAGTCCTTCATTCTTCCTCTCAAGCACTTAGAGCATTCAGTGGCCGCAGCTTGGATCACTGATGCTCTAAGTAAACTGTAGCACAAAGGGAATCGAATACCAAGTCTTCCATATAATTCCTGTCTGGCTCTCGCACATAGGAGATCTCGTACTATCATCAAGTTCGAAACTGTGTAGGTTCCGAGGGGCGGTTGCGAGCCCCTTGCAGACCGCCATGTTCTTGGCCATCAAGGCCAACGCCAGTACAATAGCATCCTGCTCTAGAGAACTCCTGATTTGAGAATCTGGCGCCGTGCCTCCGATCTTTGTTTAATATATCTTCTTTTCTGATTTATGTATCTTTTATGCGCTTCCTGCCAGTCAACTGCCGCTCCTTCGTCGACAACAAGACTGTTCTCATCAGTCAACGCCCTACTTGCCTGATAATCTTCATAATATGCATAGATCAGACCGATGTCCTCCTCTATTCTTGCCATTTCCACGCTGCAGTTTTTTGACGCCACCCTGAGCTTCTGATCCTTTATTGCCGCCCTTGCTTCGTCAAACTCAGTGTGCGCATCAATCAGAGCACCATATGAGATACTAAACTCGTGTTTAAACATCGTAAAGTCTTTTTCTTCCGACGCATCAATGATATCGCAGGTTTTCTTCTCCTGGTTGCCCCAGTCCTTCAACGCCACTTCCAGAGTCTTTTTCTCATTTTTGGATACTGACTGATATTCCGCGCAGGACCACCCGGTGATTCCAACCAGTGCAATAAAGATCCATTTGACAAACCACTGCCTATACACGCTCATGGCGCCACATCCAAACCACTACACGACGCTGCTCTCAATGAAAGCGCATACATACCCCGCGTCATCATAACCATTATACACCGGTTTAGCTGCTACTGACAGTGCTGAGTTACCATCTCGAAGCTATTGCGGACGTTTGGCAATGCTCACGCTACCATTGGTTTCCTCGGCATGACGAGGAGAGCCGGCTTTTGGCCAGCGGACCTGGCACCAATTAGAAAAAGGCCACCTCAGGGCCAGGGGAAAAGCCCCGCGGTGGCTACTTAAGTTATCGGCTATACTGCCTTGATCCAGCAATCAGGCGAAAATGGAGCAGATAACGAGGACCGAATCCCGCTTCGCTCTCTAAAAAGGAAACTCAGGTTCCGCTTTGATGTTTTTCCTTCCTCATGAATGATTGAGAGGGAAGTACTTCCCCCTCAAAGCCCCTTTGGATTCGGTCTCCTACGCCTCCATGAGCACAAATCAGCGGGACCTAGCATGTGTGCATCAATGCTGGTGAAATCAATTCGGCATATTAATGCCTTGAGAGCTCTTGAGAAGACAAGGGGAGTAAGAATGCTCGATTTTCTCACGTCAGAAATAGCAAACGCTAAAGAGCAGGAATCTACCCTAGCCTGTGTGCTCTACTCTGCTCAATTGGGCGTTGCCTTTACAATATCCCCTGGCGCTGGGCTGGACAGGTTTGCACATCAACGGTAGAATAGTTAGTTAGCAACAGTGTCGAACACAGCTCTGGCACAGGATCAGGCAATGTGCTCGGTTCTGCGCAAGTACGACTGGTCTTCAGAAAGTCCGGCTCATGAAAAGGCGGACCGAGAAGAAGAGAAAAAGAACCAGCAAAATGGACAGCGGACCGAGGAAAAGTGCGCAAGATGCGCGTAGAGCAATTCACCAGCGCACCAAGGTGGTTTTGAGCGCACAGTTCAAGATTTTGGAGGCGTCAAACGACATTGGCACGTCCTTGGACGCTGTCAGCAGAATGATCCTGGACGAGATCGAAGAACAAACAGGGGCACAATTGGCTTCTACGATCTTCTTGAAGCCGACCAAGAAACCCTCTCGCTGCAGCAATGGTCTACTAGCACTACCAATAGCATGTGCACAGCCAAAGGCCAGGGAAACCACCACCCAATCTCGGAAGCAGAGGTTTGGGTTGACTGTGTTCATGAACACCGGCCGGTTATGCACAATGACTACGTCTCCCTTGCGCACCGCAAGGGAATGCCTGAGGGACACGCTCCAGTAGTTCGAGAAATGGTTATGCACATCAAAAGAATGGGACAGATTCCGGCCATTCTTAGTGTGGGAAATAAGCAAACCGATTACGATGAAACCGATGTCGAAATCGCTTCCCTGTTGGGGATCTTTCCTGGCAGATCGTCGAGCGAAAACGGGCCGAAGAAAACCTCTCGCGACTAGCGACTTTCCAGAAGCTCGAGCCCAATCCGATTTTTGAGGTTAACCTGGACGGGGAAATCATTGCCGAAAATCCGGCGGCGCAAAGAATCTTTCAAATCTGCGTAGCAAAGGAATGAAGCACGCCATAATGAAGGGTTTGACCAGGTTGTCTAAGAGCTGACTGCGGGGAGCAGGCTGTTTCTCAAGAGAGATATGAGCGCGGCGAAGGTTCTTCGAGCAAATCGTTTACTCGGTTTGCCTGAAGAAAAGAAACTGCGTTTCTACAACGCCGACTTAAGGAGTTCCACATGAGCGACGAGGTATACGAAAACTCGAAAGCCAAGTATAGTGAGATCATTCGCACTGCCTTGGATGGGTTTTGGTACCTGGACGATAAGGGCCACTTTCTAGACGTGAATCCCAGCGCTTGCCAGATGTTAGGCTATAGAAGAGAGGAGCTGCTAGGGATGAAGGTGGCGGATGTCGAGGTGACTGAGAAACCGCAAGATGTTGCTGGGCATATTCAGGAAATGCGCAACTCAAGCGGCGGCGTGTATGCAACCAAACATAGGTGCAAAGACGGAACGATCATTGATGCGCAGGTCAGCATCAGTTTCATAAAGGAACTGGACGGCAAAGAGCGCGTCTTTGCATTTGTCCGAGACATCACCACGCAAAGACAGAGGCAAGAAAGGCAAAAGCTCGCAATGAAGCTTTTGGAGAGGCTGAATAAGGAAGATAGCAGGATCGACACTGTCCGTCAGATTCTCATGTTGATCCAGGATGCTACAGGTTTTGACGCCGTGGCAATTCGTTTGCGTGAAGGCGAAGATTTTCCATACTATGTGGTCAATGGATTTCCGCAAGAATTTGTGGAAGCAGAGCGGTATCTTTGTGCAAAAGATGCGCACGGCGAACTGGTTCGAGATTTCAATGGCCATCCTTACCTTGAATGCATGTGCGGAAACATAATTTGCGGCCGGACTGATCCGCACAAGCCTTTCTTTACCAAGGGAGGGTCGTTCTGGACCAACAGCACTTCCCATCTGCTTGCCACGACCACTGAGGAAGACCGCCAAGCGCGCACGCGCAACCGTTGC
>CAYFXD010000017.1:0-6636 GCA_964347095.1 uncultured Actinomycetota bacterium
CCGCAAATAGAAGAAGATACCGTGAGAACGCGAGAGAACAAATTCGGGATTTCTATGAGGTATATGTGCAATGTCCTCTGGAAGTCTGTGTAGACAGAGATCCCAAAAGCCTCTACAGCAAGGCAAAAAGTGGAGGAATTTCGACGCTGCCGGGTGCCCAAACCGATTATGAGATTCCCGAAAGACCCGATGCCGTAATTGCCTCAGACAGGGAGGATCCGGGCGCCGCAGCAGCCAGGATTGCCAAAATGCTGCTTTCGTGAGTTCGCGCATTGCTACAGCAAGTCCACGCATTGTTAAGGGGGAGGTTATCACTTCCAGGCTTTCCCTGTTGCTTCATCATTTCGCTTACCAGCAGATATAGATAGCTTCTATCATTCTGCCTGTCCTTGTTGATAAGCCCGTTCAGCATTATCCTCACACCTATTGCTTTTTCGTCTCTTGTCTCTTGCGGAAGCAAGCGCCATGACAAATGGATTCTACCATGGATAGGAGAGAATTTAGTAGGATTATCGGAATCAAAGAAGAATAAGAGAACAACTCGAGCGCTTGCTTGGAAGCAGCTACTTTTGTATGATTAGCTTAGGAAATGCAGAAAATTGGAGGGTCAACGAATGGTTGAAAGAGGTACGCAGCGAGTAAAAACTGGGTTAGCCGAGATGCTAAAGGGCGGCGTCATTATGGACGTCACAACGGCCGAGCAGGCAAAAGTGGCTGAAGAGGCAGGAGCCGTGGCGGTTATGGCTCTTGAGCGAGTTCCCGCGGATATTCGGGCTGCAGGCGGCGTAGCACGAATGGCAGATCCCACCATCATAGAAACAATAATGAAGACTGTTACTATCCCTGTCATGGCCAAGGCCAGGATTGGCCATTTTGTGGAGGCCCAGATCTTGGAATCGCTTGGCGTTGACTATGTCGACGAAAGTGAGGTCCTAACCCCTGCGGATGAGGAGAATCACATCAACAAATGGGATTTCAAGGTGCCGTTTGTGTGCGGCGCTCGAAATCTGGGTGAAGCTCTGCGTCGGATAGGCGAGGGCGCGGCGATGATCAGAACCAAGGGGGAGGCGGGCACCGGGAATGTTGTTGAGGCGGTCCGGCATATCAGACTAATCATGAGCGAGATACGACGGCTGCATGGTATGAACCGGGATGAATTAATGGCCATTGCCAAAGAAATCCAAGCCCCCTATGAACTGGTCTGCAAAGTTGCCGAGGAAGGAAAGTTGCCTGTGGTCAATTTTGCTGCGGGCGGAATCGCAACTCCAGCAGATGCTGCGCTCATGATGCAGCTAGGTGCAGATGGTAATTTTGTGGGCTCTGGAATATTTAAATCAGAAAATCCACCTGCTATGGCCAAGGCCATAGTGGATGCGACCACTCACTATGATGATCCAAAGTTATTGGCAAAAATCTCCAAAAAGCTTGGACAGGCAATGCCGGGATTAGAAATCTCCCAAATTGAGGAAAAGAACCTGATCCAAACTAGGGGATGGTAGGGTCCTTTAGTCTACCGGACCAGCCATAGAAAAGACCGTATCACAGCTTGAGCTGAATGTTCTGGGTAGCATTAATCTGCTCTATGTGTTTAATACGTATAGGAGCTTTTATTGGCAATAAAGGTTGGAGTTTTGGCTCTCCAGGGTGCAGTTAGAGAGCACATAAACATGGTACATGCATGCGGTGGCTTGGGCGTACCAGTGAAGCGTCCTGAGCAGCTCTATGAAATAGATGCACTAATAATCCCCGGCGGCGAGAGTACAACCATTGGCAAGCTTGTAACAAAATATGGTTTTTCCGCGGCAATCAAAGACTTGCACCAAAAGGGTATACCGCTTTACGGGACGTGCGCAGGATTAATCTTGCTTGCAAAACGGGCAATTAATCCGAGCGCCGCGGGCACCGAGGCGCGTGCCGGTGGTGAAGAACTGCCCTTATCGCTTGGATTGATTGACATCACAGTCTTGCGCAATGCCTTCGGAAGGCAGCGCGAGAGCTTTGAGGCAAATTTCTACATCTCGGCGTTGAGTCCCCCAGTTTTCAGGGGCGTTTTTATCAGGGCACCGCTAATTGAATCAGTGGGACCAGGGGTAGAGGTCATGGCTCGTTTGGGGGAAAAAATGATCATGGCCAGGTCGGAAAGAGTATTAGTTACAGCTTTTCATCCAGAACTGATCGATGACCCCAGGATCCATGAATATTTCCTGAAGATGGTAGCCGCATCATGGCGGGGAAGCGAAGTGAGTGCCTAAGATCCAGATCAGGGGTTTAAAACCGCACAAAAGCCAGAAAGGAGGCATAATGTCTGGTCATTCCAAGTGGTCTACAATCAAGCACAAGAAAGCAAAGACAGATGCACAGCGCGGCAAACTATTCAGCAAGCTTTCCAGGGCAATTACCGTGGCTGCAAAGGAAGGCGGAGGCAATCCTGAAATGAATTATACTTTGGCCACGGCGATCCAGAAGGCAAAAGACGAGAATATGCCTCATGACAATATCGAGCGTGCTATTAAGCGAGGAACCGGGGAAATCGCAGGGGTGCATTTTGAGACCATAGTATACGAAGGATATGGTGCGGGTGGCGTGGCCGTGATGGTTGATACCATGACTGACAATAGAAACAGAACAGCATCAGATATACGGAACATATTTGATCGATATAACGGAAAACTGGGTTCCACTGGCTGCGTGAGCTGGATGTTTGAAAGAAAGGGTCGCATTGTGGTCGATAAAGAATCAGGGGTTGGTGAAGAGCACCTTTTGGATTTGGCTATCGAGGCTGGGGCTGAAGATATGAAAACCGAGGATTCTGCACAATGGGAGATACTCACTGCACCATCTGATCTAATGCTGGTCAGAGCAGCGTTGGAAGAGCACGGAGTTGTCGTAGCCAAAGCTGAAGCGGCAATGGTGCCTAGGAATGTGGTAACGCTCAATGAAAGCGATGCCAAGAAAGTGCTCAAACTAATGGATGCACTAGAAGAGCACGATGATGTTCAGGAAGTGTATTCGAACTTCGACATCCCTGATGAGATCCTAGATGGCTTGGCCGAGGCTGGCTAGGCCTGCCGTTCCAGCACCTCCATACATTCCAGCGGCCGCACAAGGACTTTGGATAAGATATTTGCTGTTCTTGTTGACGGCTGGATAGAGTATGGTATACTGAACGTATGTTCGCATAGGAGCACACACGCACAAAGCAACGGGGTACTAATAAATCTAGCTGGCAAAGACGGAAATATGCGTGCGCAGGACGTCGGTGAGGATTTCTTCGTTCAACTTGGAGGGGCATGTGCTGGTACTTGCAGTCGATCCGGGAATCGCTAGGACTGGGTATGGCGTCGTTGAGAGCCAGGTAGATAGAATAGTGTACCTGGACTACGGGATAATAAGCACTCCTCCAGACATGGAGCCCGCGCAGAGGTTGAACAGAATATTTCGAAGGATAACAGAGCTAATCGAGCTAAACAAACCAAGTGAAGTGGTGGTCGAGAAGCTCTTTTTTAATGCCAACGTGGACACGGCGATGTCTGTAGGCCAGGCAAAAGGCGTGATCATGCTGGCGGCGGCCTTACGCAACATACGGGTCTACGAGTATACACCGCTTCAGGTCAAGCAGGCAGTAGTGGGTTATGGGCGCGCCGAAAAGAAGCAGATCCAACAGATGGTAAGGATGTTGTTGAACCTGCCCGAGGTTCCAAAGCCTGATGATGCAGCTGACGCACTTGCGCTAGCGATCTGTCATACAAACTCCAAGAGAATGAGTTCGCTGACCGCACCCCACGGTGAAGCGAAGAAAAGGAGCGAATAAGGCATAATGATTGCATACCTCGAAGGCACAATTCGGGAGAAGAGGCTACAAGGATTGATATTGGACCTCGGTGGGATTGGCTATGAAGTGCTGATGTCAAATAACTCTCTGTCCGAAATGCCCGCTGAGGGCGAGAGTGCAATGATTCATACATATCTGCATGTACGCGAAGACCTAATGCAGCTGTTCGGGTTTCATCAAAAAGCCGAAAAAGAGCTATTTCAAATGCTCATTTCTGTTTCCGGTATAGGTCCGAAGGTAGCACTGGCCATCCTATCTGCATTTTCGGTAGAAGCGTTTGAGCAAGCGGTTCACGCTAATGATATAGAAGCTATCATTGCCATACCGGGAATTGGGAAAAAGGGGGCGCAGAGATTGGTCTTAGAGTTAAAAGACAAACTTGCACCTTGTGTCCCGGTTGCTGCAGGTGAATTTGCCTGCGTAGCTGGAAGCTCAGCTTATGTCGAAGCCAAAGCTGCACTTGTGTCTCTTGGTTATTCGGCGACTGAAGCTGCGGCAGCGCTCGAGGCTTTTCCGAGTAAGGCTGAGGAGGCGACAGCAGAGGATCTGATCAAACATGGTTTAAGAAATCTAGCAGGAGGATAGATTTGGAGGAGCAAATCCTTTCATCGAAGCTTACGCCAGAGGATATTGAGTACGACCGAACGCTTCGGCCTCAGCTGATGAAAGAGTTTATCGGTCAATCAAAGATCAAGGAGAACTTGCAGATTTTTATTACGGCGGCAAAGCAAAGAGGGGAGTCTCTAGACCATGTTCTTCTAACTGGACCGCCTGGTCTCGGCAAAACTACGCTTGCCCATATCATCGCGAATGAACTGGGCGTAAGCATAAGACCGACATCCGGGCCTGCCTTGGAGCGCGCGGGAGATCTGGCTGCCATTTTGACTAACCTGCAAGCACATGATGTGCTCTTTATTGACGAAATACACCGACTTAACCGCACAATCGAGGAAGTCCTGTATCCGGCAATGGAGGATTTTAAGCTGGACATTGTTATCGGGAAAGGGCCAAGTGCCAGGTCCTTGCGATTGGATATCCCTAGCTTCACTTTAGTTGGAGCCACGACGCGGACCGGCTTGATAACCTCACCGTTAAGAGACAGATTCGGTGTATGCTGCCGCCTCGATTTCTATCAGGAAGATGAGCTAGAATCAATAGTCCGGCGCTCGGCCACGATTATCCGGATCAATGTTGACAAGAAGGGGGCAAAAGAAATTGCGCGCCGTGCGAGGGGAACTCCCCGAATTGCTAACCGGCTGCTGAAGAGGGTAAGGGACTATGCTGAAGTCAGACATGATGGAAACATTGGGTTTGATATCGCGATTGAATCACTTGCGTTCTTCGAGGTTGATGACTGCGGCTTGGACAAGATCGATCAACGGATCTTGCGGACCTTGATTGAGAAATTCAGTGGAGCTCCAGTAGGACTAAACACCTTGGCCGTTGCGGTCGGAGAGGAACCAGAGACTTTGGAGGATGCATACGAGCCCTATCTTTTGCAGCTTGGATTCCTGCAGAGAACTCCGCGTGGTAGAGTTGCCACGGAGCGAGCGTATCAACATCTGGGGATTGCGGTGCCGAGCGACCAAGACAGACTGTTTGAATAATGCTCAGAGGCCAGCTGTATGAGATCGCACCTCGCGGCAAAGCGCAGATTTGTGGTTCAGGATAAGAGGCTTCTTGTGGAGAGAGCAGGTGAACGTACAACTATCGGCATCGACCTTGACTTTATATAGAGACTGTCCGCGGTGTTTTTGGTTACGCTTCAACCGGAGGATTCAACGACCGCGGGGGATCTTTCCGTCGCTTCCCATGGGAATGGATTGCATCATCAAAGCATATTTCGACAAGCACAGGGAGCAAAACCTGCTTCCCCCAGAGATCGCTGGCCAAGTCGAGGGCAGCCTGATCGCGGATAAATATCTTTTAGCCAGGTGGAGGGATTGGCGGACCGGGCTCCGCTTTTTCGACCATGACAGAGATGCGCTACTTCGAGGGGCACTCGATGATTGTATTATTGATGATGGCTGCTACATCCCGATGGATTTCAAGACCCGCGGCTCTCGACCAGGCAAACAAGACGCCGCCAAATACTATGGGCTACAATTGAGCTGCTATTCGTTGTTGCTTAAGGAGAATGGATTTCCCACCACAGACTTTGCCTACTTGATCTTTTATTATCCTTCTGCGGTGAAGGACGTTGGGATTCTTGAATTCAAAGTCGATACCATTAAATTAGAGACCGATGCCGAGAATACTCGCAGTATGTTTCACGACGCGGTCACGCTACTGAGAAAGCAGGAAGCACCGAAGAAACACTCAAACTGTGAATACTGCTCATGGCTTGAGAGCCTGGCGGGCCTGATCTAACAGGTACCGTGTGCAGTTATGCTGGTTCACAAAGTCTTCTTTCATGTCAGCGCAGCACACACTTGACCTAGTTTTTTGCCCTTTCTACTTGATACTTTTCAGTGCAGAAGTTGCGGCATACAAAACGATCCTTGCAGTTGTCGTAGCCTATGGAGGCTGATTCTAGTCGGTAAAGGGGATTCTACGCATGGTTTTCAGTCTTGACATCCAAGTAGCCTTCAGTATCACGAAAGAATTATTAACTGGCTAACAAAAGCGCTCAGATGCATTACAATATGATTTATTGGAGGTGATTCGTATGTTTGCGGGTTTTAAAGATTTTTTGCTTTTTGCGTATGAGGCGGCAGAGAGGATGGAGGAAAGAACGGCAGACTTTGCCGAGGAGCGTGCTAGAAAGATGGAGCAGTTTAGGCAGGAGCATCTGTATGCAGCTG
>CAYFXD010000018.1:0-11212 GCA_964347095.1 uncultured Actinomycetota bacterium
AATATTCTTATATAAAAAAGACTTATCTTGACTGAGTATCACTCAAACGATCCTTATAACACCTGACCGTGGAATCCTGCAGGACCTCTCCAGATGCTATAAGTTGGTGCCAATCTCTAGCTGCTGTGGATCCTCGTATAGCTGAATCCCGTCCTCCGCCATTTCTTGCCATGCACTGCGGGACTAGGGCTTGGGCCTACAAAACCACTGAGCAGTCAGAGGCGAAGTGCCCTTTATCAAACCGTTGTTGCCAAGCTACTAGTCTCAGATCGTTTCCCAATCGGAACTGCCGAATCCTCGGGGTCCACGAGCTGTGCCATCGAGTTCCTCAACCACCCTAAAGTCCACTTGTTCGACACGCTGAATCACCAATTGGGCAATCTTATCTCCTCGTTGAATGTGAAACTCGTTTAGTTGATCGTGGTTCACCAGAATCACAGCAACCTCGCCCCGGTATTTGGAGTCTATCAGTCCCGGTGTATTTACGATCCCGACCCCGTGCCTTGCAGCCAAGCCCGATCTGGGCTGAACAAAGCCTGCAAATCCTTCTGGAATGGCCACTGCTATGCCCGTCGGTATCAAAGCCCGCTCCCCTGGCATAAGACACTTGTCCACTCGGCTATACAAATCACAACCTGCATCGCCTTGGTACGCATATGCAGGTACAGGAAGTTCACTGTCGAGTTGCTTCAGCTGGATCTCCATTGTGCTCCTTTTTATATTTCATGTCTGCGACTAATGTATACTATTCTGATCACGGCAATAGCTTCATCGATTCAGCGATCTTCTTGGCTTCATCTTTGGTCATTCCGTCCGATGAATCGATGCTCACAATGTAGGTTGCACCATCTCCTCGCCACAGCAGCTGATATGAGTTTTCGTTGTCTCGCCGGCTGAATTCAGACATGTGACGACCTGCAAGAGCAAATTCCCCAATGAATTCACCATCAGTCCGATACTCAGGATTCGAACTACCGGAAATCGTTAAGCCTTTTGTGTAGTCAACTTCATAGTAGGCCGGATTGCTGTTTGCAGATTTTATCTTTATTGCTCTCTGTATCTTAATACCGGAGGGTAGATATTCGGGGGCATAAACCGGCATGTCGACAACCTCTTTAATTTTTTCATATTCTTCTGCGTTCTTCTTCATGAACGCACTGTCGGCTGCTCCGGACACCTTCTTTTCTTTTTTGGTCTCTTTTTCCTTGTTCTGTTTACCGCAGCCCCATGCCAATGCTGAAAGCAAGAATCCGCAGAGCAAAAGAGCCAAAAGCTTCTTTCCCAATTCTCGGCCTCCTTCCCACTTCTTGACTCCTATTTTAACACAATTGTCGTGAATTAGCCCTTTCCATCTGGTCCGATCTCTTGCTCCTTGCAGATTCCCAAGGCACAGCTCTGATACTATTGACAAGCTCTGACTTGCAGATCAAGGATTATGAGTAGGCGCCCTGTCCACGTTGCGAGAAGCACGACAAGGGCATGAAACGCTGCCAAGACTCTACAGCGCAACCGCTACCGCAGCATACCCTACAACGGAATCAAGATCGCCCGTGATACTGCCTGAAGTCTGGTAGGTTAGAACATCGGCTTTTGCGGCTTCAAGCTTCTTTGCGGCAACCAGCATGGTCGCGATGGCACCGTGACCACACATGGATATCTGCAAGCTATTCACCACGCTCATCAGTCCTTGCGGATCCATTTGACCAATCCTCTCCAGCGCCTTGTGATCCTTTTCTTCGGCTATTGCCGCCGACTCATAGTGGGTGAAATCAGAGGAAGCGATAATCAAAGGCATGGACTCATCGATGGCAGCATAGATTGCCGCACCCAGTTCGCGGCTGGTCTCCCAAGCTTGGTCGCGCAGACACACCGGTACGATGTCAAAGTCATTCCCGTAAAGATACTGAAGAAAAGGCAGCTGTACTTCAATCGAGTGCTCAACCGCATGAGCGGCATAATCGGCCAAGCCGCGTTGCGAGCAATCGACTATCTTTTCCGCCAGGTGTTGGTTTACTTGTACATCCCCCAGAGGCGTGCGCCATTGACCTTGCGGATATATGGATACCGGCGCGCCCCTGCCAGAATGATTGGGGCCAACTATGATCACCGTATTCGGGACCCGTCCCTCACGCTTCAGAAAACCGTGTGCGGCCGTAGCACCGGAATAGATGTAGCCCGCATGGGGACATACCAAACCGATAATAGCTTCTCCTTGACCCACTGGGGTCTTCAAAGGCAACTTGCCGGGACCCTGCTCACTCAAAAAACAATCTTCAATTGCCGCAATCAGAGCCGCCTTTGAACTGGGATAGAACCTTCCGGCCGCAACAGCTGTTCTTGTTTCCACGTCTGTCTCCCTACCTACGTCTGGTGGGATCCGCTTTAGATCATCACCAGCCCTTTCTTGGAAGACTCTGCATTTTTCACAAGCTCATGACAAAAGGTACGCCAACAAAGCGTTGGCCTAGCATAGCAAATCCCTTCCACACCAGATCTCGCAGCGTAAATATCGCACCATCGACTTCACGGCCAGCGTCTTCTCAACAGATTATCACATGGATAACAGATCATAGCAACGGTCAGTCCGCACGCGCCTCTTGCGGCCCCCATCGTCCCAAAATTGCACGAAGGCCAGCCAACTGCGCATCATATTTTCACCGATATGAATAATTACTCAGAATCCCGAGCAAACATGGTGCTCTACAATCGTGCATATTTATACAGCTCTATACGCCGTGGGCACGAATCTGCTGCACTCGCTTGCCATAAAGTTCAAACGCTCATCACTATACGGCTTGATGAGCCTTAAATTCGACTGCAAAACATGGTCCGGATCAAACTGTTGCAGATAGAAGCGTGGCGCACCCAGCTCTCCCAAATACCGAGCGATCTCCAATAGGTCATTTTCTTCTATATAACTGGGAACCACGGTCGTCCTAAACTCGGCATCGATACTACCCTTTCTTGCAGCGCTGGTTATTAGGTTCAGACTCTTGCATAGAGCATCCAAATCAAAAGGCGCTTGAGTAATCCTAGGATACTTTGCGAAGCTTGCTTTAATATCCATAGCAATGTAGTCAACTAGCTGATCTCTGATTAGCTGGGAGAGAACCCGAGGCAGGGTCCCATTTGTGTCCAGTTTGATTGGATATCCTAAATGCTTGATCTGGGATAGGAGCTCACTTAGGCCCCTATTGGTGCAAGGCTCTCCCCCAGAAATTACGCAACCGTCCAGCCAGTCTTTTTTGTCCTGCAAATGCTTCTTCACTTTCTGCCAAGATACATCAGCCAGCGTTGAATTACCGTTGATCAAATCTGCGTTGTGACAATAGCAGCACCTTAGATTGCATCCGCTCAAAAAAAGCGTCGACACAAGCTTACCGTCCCAGTCCAGCATGCTGACTGGAATGATACCCTTTATATTCGCTAGTGAAGCAGCCATTTTCCTATCTCGCCTTCTTTGGGCACCTCACCGTGCCATGCCTTGATCTCTTTGCCGTCATCCTTTGTCACAACAATCGAGGGTGTGGACATTATTCGGTAGAAAGCCGCCTCAGCCAGTCCCTCCACCTCATCAACGTCAAAGTATTCAGTGTTTGAGGAATTAGCAACTAATGCTTTGGCGCTTGGACACTTCGGGCAGTTCTTTCTCCAGAAAAGCTTCACTTTTGCCATTTCTTCCTTCCAAATTGGTTCTAATTCGTTCCTTCAATTCGGCGATTTTTCCTTGATTCCAGGTTGGGACTTTTGAAAAATATCCCACGATTCGGGTGATCGCGTACACATCATCTGAACCGCAGAGAGGACACGCTTCTTGGATGCCCCGTGAGGTTCTTCTGCACG
This sequence comes from uncultured Actinomycetota bacterium, assembly GCA_964347095.1. Classification (GTDB taxonomy): domain Bacteria; phylum Actinomycetota; class Aquicultoria; order Subteraquimicrobiales; family CAYFXD01; genus CAYFXD01. The sequence goes on from CAYFXD010000018.1 coordinate 3,844, forward strand.
CATTGCATACAGTGAACTCTGGGCTGAACGCCAGCTGAGCACAGTGGGTGTTCTTAAAGGTCTTGATTACGAAGTTCCGAATCGATTCAGGAGGCGGCTCATGTTCCCCCAGCCAAACGTGAACAATGCTGCCTGCCTCAATGAGCGGATGAAAAAGACTTTGCTTTTGGACGCGCTCAATGTAATCCAAGGGAGCATCGACCGCTACATGAATCGAGTTTGTATAGTAATATTCCCCATTGTTCACATTGCCCTTTATCACTGACTTGGTTTGCTTTGGAAAATACTTCATATCAAGCTTGGCCAGACGATATCCACTTGATTCCGCAGGAGATTCCTCCAAAACCATTTTTAAACCATAATCGTTGGACACCTGCTTGCATTTGATGTTCATGTGCGAGATGACCTTTAGTCCAAACCTGAGTGCCTCGTCTGACTCATGCAGTTGCTGTCCAGTGTGAGCTTGCACCATTTCATTCAGACCTAATAGACCCGTAAGATAAGTCAAACGATCGATCCTGAGGTAAGACTCTCCGTCAGGGCTATTACAGAGGATTGACAAAGGCCCCTCCCTACCCAGCGCCAGAAGCTCAGCTATGAACCGCTTCTTTTGCAGATGAGACTTGGCGACTAGTTCAAGAGCCCTATTGAGTTCTGCAAAAAGCAGCTCATCATTGCCCTGGGCCTTGTAAGCAATTCTGGGCAAATTGATCGTGACGTTCTGCAGCGCTGAAAAACGCATCTTCTCAGGAGTCTTTGTTTCCTCAAGATCCTGCTCGTTTAGTTTTAGTTTCAAGCGGCAGCAGTTGTGAGTAAGGACCCCGTTGGCAAGATGAAACTCCGGCTCCTCAACCATTTCAAAGTCGTAGACCAGACCAAAATAGTCCTCAGCCTCTATCGACATGATCGCTATATACGCATATTCTTCATCGGCTCCGTTGTTTCTCCACAAATTCTCAAAACTGGTTTCGCTGATTCTGCAGGAGTAATCAAGCTTGATGAGATCTGCAACGGAGAACTTGACCTCATAGGAAATCTGCAACGACTGCCCTGAGGGCTTGACCTTGATCACGGAGTTAATACCCATAGTTTTCATTAACACCCTCATGTCCTCTGCCATACTGCGATCACAGACAGAAAATTCAGCAACCAGCTTGACTCTATCTCGTAATCCGGTTGAAACTTCGAGATAGCTTCTTAGAAGCGCTTTGCGAAATTGATCTGACGTATTGAATACGCTTGCCCGTAGATGTCTGTACTCTTGGGTAACACCGTCGACAAATTGCCCAATAAGCCAGATCAATGATTGACTCCAACAAACAACAGTTGTCTCTTCGGGCATCTCCTCTCGCCGGTACACCGGCCTATCTGATCCGCTCAGGGTCTCTAAGTACTGCGCTACCCAGTCAGCGTGGTCTACAGAATCAGGGCGGAAAGAAAAACGTAACTGTGACTCTTCAACGTGTCCTGCCGCGATAAAAACTCCCAAAAACCTGCCAAGTTGGGCATCAAGCCTTATGACCGCTGGAACTATAGCGTCTTCCTCCGCCCCGAAAATAAGTCGCTGATCCCGATAGCTCCATCCCTCTCTGGCCGCAATATCAAGAGGTGCACGATCTTTTTCCAAGAATCCTTCACATTCTGAATAGGGGAGATTATACTTGTTGCTGAGATGTTCTGGTTCTTTGACTTGTGTGGATGCTCCTGTGACCTCTAGGTCGATTGCTTGGTCGAATGCTGCTTTGAATAGATCCAATTCTCTTTTTTCATCACTGATCTTGATAGTCTTTGCTACTGGGATCAAATCTCCGACTGCAAGATTATCTGCTTCCGCGACGATAATCTCCCCTACATCTTGATCTCTTACCAGCATCGGGTGATCTGGCGTCACCTTGATCAAGCTGCCATCGTTAAGAGTTATGTTCAAGATTTTCTTGGTTTCCAATCTTGAGTATATTTCTTTTACTTTCTTGGATTTACCTACGGGTGTAGTAATTGCTATGCGAGAAGCCTCCCTCCAGCCGATCTGTTTTCCACACAGTCTTTCAATTGTCCCGTAATAGACTTGGCCGTCTACATCAGCCAAGATCTTCGTTTCAGGATGCAGACACTGACTTACTGTAACCTCATCACCCCGATCAAAGACAAAGTAAGTGATCCCCTGCGTGCTCGCCACTTTGCAAGCCAAATCGAGGAACTCTTCATTGCCGCTTGCTGTAAAAAAACCCTGATTGATATGCAGGAGCGGTTTTGGAAACACAAATGTTTTGCCGGTCGCATCTCCCTCCAGATAGACCTCAAACATACCTTTTAAAAACATCTGTGCCTCTTTTTCGTAGTCGCTGTAGGTTTTTCCGGTATGTTCTCCTCCAGGACCAACAGCTGGAGTATCGGCAAAATGAGAAGGCACATTCCAATACAGATTGAAGTCGGTAAAGGTCACCTGTGAGCCGCGAGCCCCTGCGAGCTGGTTAAATTCATATATCAGCATCTGAGCAAGCTGTTTTATCCGTTCGTAGGGTAATCCTGTAAGATAAGGGGCGAAGAATATGTTGACGGCCTCCCACCCCACAGCCCCAGCGTAATGGGACTGGAGACTCGAAGCCATCTTGACCATGTGCCCGATCAAAACCTCTGGGTGTTTAGCTGGTCTGGATGTGCTGGTGATGTTGGGCAGAGCCAGACCATATTTCTTGATATATTCCAGCGAATGGCCGCCGCAGTATGGGCGAACAATAAAGCCCAGGTCGTGCAGGTGAATATCCCCAATCAAGTGGGCCAAAGCCACATCCTCACTGAAGACCTTTCTCAGGGCAAATTCTTTTAGAATTGCCTCGGCAATTGTCAGATTAATAGATTCTGGATTGTGCGTAGTATTGCTGTTCTCTTTGTTAGCATTTAGAATTATCTGTTCAAGGTCGTACATGGGTAGACCCAGTGAAGTATGTTTCTTATGTATAATACTCAGTCCTCTGTCCAACAATTCGATGTCAACAAGTTCACGGATCATACTTGTGGTTATCTCTCCGAAACCGCTTTGGAGGATCTTTTGCTCTACTGAATCGGCAACTTCCCGGGCCAGCTCGCTGCTTGCTCCAGTCTCTAAGATCAATGACTCAACGATCTTTTGTCTATCCCAAATATTAATCTCAGACTTTGATGATGTACTTACCAATAGTGCAATATCTGTTGCGTCGCTTCTTTCGTGATGTTGTTTGATGACATTGATGGTTCGGTGATTCATAGTTGCTGCCTCCTAGCCACAATATATTGGATTCAGTGCTGCGGCAAATACAATATGTAGAATATACTACAGAAGCTATACGCCTTCAAGACTTTTCTCAGATCCTGCACAATTTTCTTTGGATTTTTGCGTCACTGCTGTTTATTAGCAGTTTTGTTTCAGCGATGCAAACATGTGTTTGCTCTCATATTACGAACGGGTGTTTGCATACAACAACTCTCTGTGCTATACTCGCCTAAAATGGGGCCAAAAGGAGGGATGATCTTGTACACAAGAAATCTCACCAGGAGACAACAGCAGATATACGATTTCATTCTTGATCAGATCCATAGAAAAGGCTACCCACCATCTGTAAGAGAGATTGGCCATGCCTTTGACCTGTCATCAAGCGCAACTGTCCACAGTCATTTGGCGGCTCTAGAACAAAAGGGACTTATCAGAAGAGATCCGGGAAAACCCAGAGCTTTGGAGGTGCTTGATTTCAGAGATACCGATTTGGCTGGCCCACCCTCAAAGACCAGAAACATTCCGGTGGTAGGAAGAATTGCGGCTGGCTCGCCCATCCTGGCCCAGGAGAATATTGAAGACATCCTTTCCCTCCCCGCAGAATTGACCGATGAGAATACGTTTGTCCTCACAGTAAAGGGCGCCAGTATGATAGGAGCCGGCATTCTGGATGGGGATTATCTTGTGGTCCGCCAGCAAAACACGGCTGTAAACGGCGACATAGTAGTCGCGTTGATCGAAGACGAAGCGACCGTAAAAACCTTTTACAAAGAGAACGACCACATTAGATTGCAGCCCGAGAATGAAGCGATGCAACCAATAATCACTAAGCAGGTTGTCATCCTAGGCAAAGCTATCGCCTTGTTTCGCCAGCTATAGAACCAAGTGCTAGTGAACCAGGTAATGCTCCCGTAATGGCAGAAGCACTCTGGATTTGTGCATGGCTACACTTCAATCCTGCTTATTCTTGGCAAGGAAAGACTCGATTTCACCCACATTCTGCTTGGGAATCCTGGCAATGATCTCGGTGCCGTCAGGCGAATGTTTTTCTGATAGGACTTGGCCAATCGCATAGATTTTCTCAAGCATGCCGCCCTCTCGAAACGATATCTTGAGCTCCACCCGTACCATTGAGGAGCCTATAATAGTGTCAATTCGGTCCATCAGGTCTTCCATCCCCTGCGTTTGGAGCGCGGAGATAAAGACAGCGTCCGGATACCGTTTTTTGAGACGCTCTAGCTCATCGTCTGAGACAGTGTCGGTCTTGTTGAACACCTCGAGGCGGGGCTTGTCGGCAGCATCAATCTCACCCAAGACTATATTGACCGCTTCCATCTGTTCCACCATTTGAGGGTGGCCGGCATTGATAAGATGCAGCACTAGATCAGCATCTCGAACCTCGTCCAGCGTAGAACGGAAAGAAGCAATCAACTGATAAGGCAATCTGCGGATGAAACCAACAGTATCGGATATGACAACCTTTTGATTGCTAGGCAGGTCCAGTTTTCTGGTCGTTGAATCCAGCGTAGCAAAGAGCTGATCTTGCACCAGGACGTGGGCGTCAGTAAGCGTATTAAGGAGGGTCGACTTCCCGGCGTTTGTATATCCCACAATTGAGACGCTGAACACAGCTTCCCTTTTCCTCTTTTTTCTCTGTACCATCCGGTTCTGTTTGACATGGTCCAGCTCGAATTTAAGCCGTTGAATTCGTTTCCGTATCCTTCTTCTATCAACCTCGAGTTTTTGCTCGCCGGGACCTCTGGTACCGATTCCGCCGCCCAGCCGCGATAGCTCAACGCCCCGGCCTCTTATCCGGGGCAAATAATAAACCAGCTGAGCCAATTCCACCTGCAATTTCCCTTCACGAGAATGCGCGTGTTGGGCAAAAATATCCAAGATCAACGCGGTTCTGTCAATTATTTTGCGTGAGATGATCTTCTCCAGATTGTGCTGCTGTGAGGGGGACAATTCGCAGTCACATATAACAAGTTCGGCGCCCAGCTTCCTGGACAACTCAGCGATCTCTTCAGCCTTGCCGGGTCCGATATATGTTCGGCTATGCGGAGAATTGCGAATCTGGATGACTTGCGAGACCACTTCAGCGCCTGCTGTTGCCGCCAGTTGTTTCAGCTCGCCCAGGGATTCCTCCACCTGGTGTGATGCTATCAACGGTAGCTGAACTCCGATCAGTATAGCCCGTTCTTGCTCCTTGGTTTTGATTTCTTCGATCGAACTCAACTCCTCTTTGTGCCATCCATGCCTAGCCCGTCTTCAGAGCACATCTCTTATTCTGTTCAGCGCTTCCTTCAAGCGGTCATCCTCGACGGACAGACATATTCTAACGTATCCTTCCCCGCTCGGACCATACGCATTCCCTGGAGACACAACGACCCCGGCCTTTTCCAGAATATCTGTGGCAAAACCCACTGAAGACCTGCCGGTTGGGACTGATGCCCATACATAGATCGTGGCCTTCGGCCTGCTCACCACAATGCCGATTCCCGCCATGCTTTCCACTACGAGATCCCGCCTCCTCTGGTAGATGGCTCGCATTTCTTCTACGCTCCCTTGGGGACCCGTGAGAGCAGCAATTCCTGCATATTGAATAGCATTGAATATGCCTGAATCTATGTTGGTCTTCACATTTCCCAAAGCCTCGATTACTGCAGTGTTACCCGCAGCCCATCCAATTCGCCAACCGGCCATGTTATAGGTCTTGGAAAGAGAATGAAACTCCACCCCGGTTTCTTTTCCTCCGGGGATTTCCAGAAAACTCGGGGCCACATATCCATCAAATGTCAATTCGGAATAGGGATTGTCATAGCAGATAGTTATGCCGTTCTTCTGCGCGAACTCCACACACTCTTTCAGGAAATCCGCACCAGCAACGGCCCCTGTGGGATTATTTGGGTAGTTCAAAAACATAATCCTGCTCTTTTTGACAATGTTTCTGTCGATATCACTGAGATCCGGCAGAAAATCATTGCTCTCCAGAAGAGGCATTTCGTGAGGGATTGCATCGGCTAGAATTGCTCCGGTGCCGTACACAGGGTAAGCAGGATCGGGAACCAGTGAATATGAATCCCTATCGAGCAACGCTACCGAAATATGAGCTATACCCTCCTTCGAACCAATCAAAGGCAGAATTTCCTTGTCAGGATCAAGCACAACGCCAAACCGAGTTTTATACCATGCGGCAATTGCCTCCCTAAACCCTGACAGCCCATAATATGATGGGTAACGATGATTATCCGGATCCCTCACTGCCTGACACATCGTTTCAACAATATGGTCAGGGGTCGGCTCAACCGGGTCGCCGATTCCCAGACTTATGACATCGATACCGGCTTTTCTTTTGGCCTCAATCTTGCGATCAATTTCTGCAAAAAGATACGGCGGCAACTGTTCGATTCGCCCTGCTTGTCGCATGAGACATCATCCTTTTTGTCTTTACTAGTTGCCTGCAAGAGCAACGGGAAGGGTGATACTGCCTGGAGAAGGTTATTCCTGAAAGATATCCAAATTGAACTCGCCCCTGAACACCTCTTCTGAGGAGCCCGTCAAAAAAACGAAGTCGTCATCTGCCCATTCCACATCCAAGCAGCCTCCTGGAAGACGTACCCTTACATTCCTTGTAACCAGCCTGTTGCGGACTCCTGCCAAAACTGAAGCACATGCACCTGTACCGCAAGCCAGAGTTTCCCCTGCCCCGCGTTCCCACACGCGAACTTTTATCTCATTGGGACTCACCACTTCAACGAATTCAACATTGGTGCGGTTCGGAAAAAGGGCAAGGCATTCGATCTGCGGGCCTTCTTTGTCAACGGCTATCGTGGCCAGATCATCAACAAAAATCACACAATGAGGATTACCAACAGATAGACAGGTTGCCCGCGCCTCAAGCCCGTTCACCGGTAATGCCTCATCAATGAATTCATGCTGTTGAACATCCATGGGGATATCTGCTGTATTAAAGGTCGGTCTTCCCATATTGACCTTCACGGTCTGAAGTTTGCCTTGCTGCAGAATCAAAAAGACTTCTCGCAAACCCCCGCCGGTCTCCACTTTGATCGCCTGCTTTGAAATGAGCCCATGCTTATATAGATAAGAAGCAAAACA
>CAYFXD010000019.1:0-19494 GCA_964347095.1 uncultured Actinomycetota bacterium
GCTTGTCTATTCTCGGTTAGGTCCTTCGCGCTGGCACCAACGGGAATGTCCTCCTCTGCTACCAGGATCTTCACAGTCGCATTCTCCTCTTCAACTGTGGCTTTGATTCCACGGGTATACAGTAAAATACCGTACGCTGCCATCAAGCCCAAGATAAGTGCAATTACCACCATTACTACTCTTGATCTCATTTCTAGATCCTCCTTTCAAAGAGAAACTCTCGTGCATATTATTACCTCGTGACTTAGAAGTCCGGTGATACCAACCTTACAGTTTCCACATAGAGTTCACCTGGAGGGTCTGGCGTGTATGTGCCAAGCCCTTTATATTCAACAAAGTAGCCAGTTACGCTCAGGCCATGCTCTGGTATCTGGTCAATGTAGAAAGCACCGAGTTCGACCACCAGTACTTCCGACTTACCATTGAGGCGCTCAATTTTTTCCACCAAAGGAACAAAGACCACTTTATTGCAATGAGGATGCTGCTCGCGGTTCCACGTTGCATATCTACAACCTCCACAGTCCCCAAACCGGTCAGTCAGAGCTTTGGCGGTATAGGGTGCTGAGAGATTTCCGGGCATGGTTTCAATAATGTCATGGTAGTCTATCGATCCCGTGTACCAGCCTGCAAGGCTGTCATAGTAATCAGAAGCATTATCATGCTCACCATGATTTTCTGTATAGGCCTCGGGGTGCCATACATATCGGAAGTCCAAAGCATTAAAATTGCCGGTCTCCCCACCTTGAACTACCTTCAGATCAAAAGGAACATCAAATTGATCAAAGTCGAGGAGTTCAACATCAACACCGATTGACACAGTTGCTGGGCCGCTATCGCCGGCGACAACGCTGGTCGGCGTGATCACCATGTTCTGGACAGGGTACGTAGAGCGACGAACTGCCAGCACTGCTGCATTAGTGATCTTAAACTCATCAACACCCGAACCAACACTGAGATCCATGGGAAAGTATTCCACCGCTTCTGTAATTGAAGGAGCATCCAACGGAAGTGAAAAAACGTAGTAGGGATTTTCCTGATCAGGTGGCAAAGGCACGCCCATAGAGAGGTTCTTGCCGTTAAATCTCACCTTCGGTGCTGTCTCAAGCGTACTTTCGACGGTGAGGATCGCCGATTCGCCGGTCCACAATATGTTCTTATTCAAGGATATGCTCTGGATTGGATCAGCCTCTTTCAAAACAGTGATATACGCAGCTGGGTACACTGTTTCAGGAAAACCCTGCGAGTTGTACGCAGTTATGGTCAGCGGGTAGCCACTTTGCCGCGCCGGAAGTTGGGCATCAACTGATCCGGAGTAAGCTTCGCCCTGTTCAACCTCATCGAGCGGTATTTCGCCTGTTATGCCTTCAATCTTCGCGGTGACACTGGCCGTTTCGAGAACCACAAGCCCCCACGGCACCGCGCCCTCCACTCCCGTCAGATATGCAACCTGGGCTTTTGCTTGAGCTTGAACATTCTGGTCAATAAGTCCCCAGATTCGGGCAAAGAATAGATTAACTTTCTTCTCCACCGTCACTTTGACATAGGTGTCCGTGATCTCCGTACCTGGTGCTCCCATGTGCATCCATAATTCTTCGGAGGTCCCTTTGTCTGTGTCAAAATCGTTCTTCTTGGCGTACTCTTCAGCAACGGACAATATTTGAGCTTCAGTCGCATGATTTATCAGCTCCTGGCAACCGGCCAAGGCGGCCGCATCCGCTGCTGATTGGAGTTGACGGCGTACTTCATAAAGATAGCCGACATCAGTGACAATGGCAGCAAGGCCAATTAATGCAGTCATCAAAAAGGCGACAAGTACGGCAACTGCACCCGATTCATTTTTTTTCAACCTTGCAACAATCTTCATCACTCAATCCTCTGAGTAGCTTTGGTAACAAGCGTAAGATAGCCTCCCGGAAAGAAACTATCCATAAAAGGCACATCAATAGGAACTTGGTATGAAACAGTAACGGTCACCGGCTCTCCTTGATCCTCTATGGTGGGAGCAGGATTGCTAACCGTAATGTCCGATTGCACCAAAGGCGGTTTAAGACTGGGGGCAGCGTCGATTGCTTTTTGCTGGACCTCGCTTTCCACATGGTGTAAAGCAGCCCAACGCACCCCTTCCCGTGCAGCATGAGTTACAGAAATATAGTAATTAAATATAATGCCGAATTGGATCATGCCGACTATCAGAAGAAGCAGGGCTGGCAAAAGCAGCGCAAACTCAACCGCAACTGCCCCTTGCTCTTTTTCCATTTTTCTAATACGGTATCTCAGCGTTCCCAATTCTCTGTTGCTCCCCGCAGTCCACATTGATAAATGATTAAAACTTACATGCGTTATGAATGAACAATCAAATAGATGAAGACGGGGGCTCTACCTGCGGCAGAGCCCGATTACCTGACTACGGTACTACCACGCCAGTAAGTTTATTACCGATATTGGTAAACATGGTATTGAGACTGCCGCCAAGCAGTGTGGCACCAAGAATGATCGCCACTGCGATTAGGGCGACAATAAGTCCGTACTCTGCAGCATTTCCTTTTTCACTCCGCAGACAATGCAACCTACTTTTCACCCATGTATAGAGCTTAATCATCTTCTACACCCCCTCCCATGCTCAATATTCTTGAAACCCAGATTATTGGGTTGTCAAGACGATTGGTTCTGTACTACACTTCACCAAATCGATCAGTCATTTGCCGAGCGATTTTGCCAAACAATTTGTGCAATATTCATGGAACCATGATTCCTTCACATAACTCTGCAACGTACGTGAAGAGCGAACTTACTGCTCCTCCAACAGCTGCTACGGCTAGGAAAATCACGCCAGCCATTAAGGTAATTACTAATGCGTATTCAGCTGCTGTCGCTCCTCTCTCATCCGACACCAGAAAGCGTCCTACTGCACACGGCATGTAATCTAGCCAATTCAATTTGTGCCCCTCTCAATACAAGTTGCTTGATATTCCGCGAGTATATACATTGCTGCGTTATTGAGGCGCTATTGGCCTCTCTTGCTCCTGTGTACCTTCAAATCGCATCTTCACTTGGCGCTTTGCGTCAACGATTGCCTCAACCAGATCCTCTACTGGATCATCTTTGGACATGTAGGCAACAGCGCCCGCCTGGAGTGCTGCAGTTATGAGATGCTTGTCATCGTAGGCGGAGAACATGATCACTTTTGAGTTGGCGCACTGCTCTTTAATGATCCGCGTTGCTTCTATCCCATCCATCTCCGGCATCTTGACGTCCATCAATATGATGTCCGGCTCCAACCGTATAGCCTGGCGGACTGCTTCCTCGCCGTCACTGGCCTCGCCCACTACATCGATCCCCCCGTTTAGACCTAGAAATTTCTTCATTGTTCTTCTTGCACTCTGGTGATTATCCACGACCAAGACCGAAATAGGTTTCATCTGTACCTCAGTTCGTCAGGCCCGTCTTCTTTATGATGCAGAGCGGGACTCTCTTGCTTGGTAAGTTCTCTCTTGCTTGGTAAGTTGCTGCAGTTTCTAAAAGGAGGGTTTTGGCTCCAATTTCATATAAACAAATGCAAAGACCTAATTTGAATAGATCTTTCTGCTCGTTTTTGATTGGGGCAATTACCTAGTTTTTTTTGCTGTTAGCCTGGGTAAGTTTGCAGACGAGTGTTTGCCCTAGCTAGAACGCGGCGCTGATAGCGTTGACCTTTTCCATCCATGGATGATCGGGGCAACAATATCCTCTAAGCTGAGTGGCAGAGTATATGAACCTCCCGGTCTTGCCCCAGCTAGACCGGATGAATCTGCATATGGCCACATATCCGTCGACCCAGCTCTGATAACGCCTCAGGCCGCTTCCTGCCCCGTTTTGCAGGTACCCAAAAGGATTGTAGCCGTAGCAGTGCTGGCCAAAGGAAGATTCCACTCCTGCGATGCCGACTAATAAGAAGGGATCGATGTTATGACTCTCGGCTATTATGACCAGTTCTTCTGCTGTTGAAGCCATTGGTGATCCACGGCTCTGCAGAAATCTCCTTATTTGTTGTGCTTTGGCGTTTCTCTTTTGCGCTCTGGAAGCCAGTTCGAAGCCCAGCCTATCAATCTGCTCATTCTTTGCACAAATCTCCGCTTCATACTCTTGTATCAGCTGGCAGATTTGCTGGTCCTTGTCGGCGATCTGTGCGCCGTAATCCTTGGCCACTTTCTTCTTTTCATAACTCAAACCACTTAATTCACTCCGTAGCATGCGAATCTTAAGGTCTCTATTGCTGACCTTTGCTATCCATGAGCTTCTTACGTACCATCCTGTACTAAAAAGGCTCGCCAATAGAAAAATACAGGTTAGGAAACCAATATGTCGTGTTTTCATCGGTAAAGTTGATCCCAAAACTATCCCCCATTCACACAAAAAGAGGGCGTGACAGAGATAGGGATTTGTGCCCCATCCGCCCCATCTTCTTCATTGAAACAAAAAGAAAGACCTAATTTGAATAGATCTTTCTGCTCGTTTCCAGCTAGAGCAATTACCTAGCCGGTTTTACCTTTTTCCTAGGACAACTGTGAACTAATGTTCGGTTTTGATTATACCCAACCGTCTCCCTTTCAGAATCGCTTGCGTGCGATCGTGGCAGTCAAGTTTGGTGTAGATATTGGAGATATGATTCCTCACGGTTTTATGACTAATAAAGAGTTTGTGAGCGATCTCTATTGGAGTCCTGCCTCTGGCCAAAAGCTGCAGAATCTCGGTTTCACGAGCTGTCAGGCTGTGAGTATCTTTGCTCGGTACCGGCTTGGTTAATTTGGTAAACTCGTTCATCACTCTTTTGGCAACAGTTGGATCAAGAACGCCCTGGCCTGTGATGATGTCCTTGATGTATCCAACTAGATTTTGCAGAGAAGAGGTCTTCAAGACGTACGCATCAACCCCTGCGTGTATTGCTCCCAAGAGGTAGTCATCTTCTTCGTGCATGGTCAGCGCTATGATGCCCATGTCGGGATATTCCTCGCGTATGCTTCGAATGGCCTGCAGACCGTCATATCTCGGCATCTGCAAATCCATTATGACAACGTCTGGAAGGGTTTGTTGGCATTTTTCAAATGCTTCGCCACCATCCGCTGCTTCCTCTACTACCTGTAAATGCCTCTTCGAATCCAATGCTTTACGCAGGGTGTGTCGAAACATCGTATGGTCATCTGCAATTAGGATCTTTATTGGCTCCATAAACCTCTCCAGACCCACAGGTCATAGACTGCCCGGAGTTCACCGAGCAACGGCGCTGCTACGAACACTGTTCATAGGACTCCGCTTTGCTAATTGGGGCGTCAACACTGACCGTGGTTCCCGCACCGGGATTTGTGAATATGTTTAAGGTGCCACCCAGAATCTCGGCCCGTTCTCTCATCCCCCTGATGCCAAAGAAGACATCCTGATTGTCTTTGAATACAAATCCCTTTCCATCATCGGAAATCAATAACGAAACTTGGTCGCGGGCACATTTCAGAATTATTTTTACTTTTTCTGCTTCAGCGTGCTTTTGGACATTGATCAAGGCTTCCTTCAAAATCTGAAGCAGATTGTTCTTCATCTCGGCGGGAAGCTCGTTCTGCTTTCCCCTCACAAAGGTATCAATCTCTGTTCCGGAAATTTCGGAGATCCTTTTCGCGAAACCTTTTACTTGTGGCACAAGTTGACACTCAGTATCATCAGAATCACTGGAAGCGGTAAAATCATGCATGCTCTGCTTCAAATCCGAAAGCAGATTCCTGAGACTCGGGTATTCATCAAGTGCCTTAGTGCAATTCATGGTACAGAGTTTTTGGCAGTACTGCAGCTCAAAAAGAAGCGTTGTCAAATCTTGAAGTACTGTATCATGAAGATCCCTGGCTATTTGCTGCTTCGAGTGGTTTTGTTTTAGCCTCGATTTCCAGAGTCGCTCGACCTTGTCTTCAAGCGCGCTCTTTTCAAGGCTCGCCTCACGGATATAGTCCCGAATCGTATTGATCCCTTCCTCGATAGTTCTTTCAAGTTGCCTTAGTCCATCGATGGCAGCTTCAGAATCAAGGTTGAACAGACTCTTTTTATAGGTTTCCAGGCATGCTGCATCGATCAAAGGACCAAGTCTTTCTCGCACTTTTTCTGTGACTTTTTGTCTCTCTCTGGCAACCACATGTTTCGAGTGTGCAAACAGCCTGTTATGAATTATGGTTCGTGCGTCCACTGATCTCCCCTTACTGACTATATATTGTTATATATTGTGCCCCTAGCTCTGAATGCTGTCCCATCAAATCCTACCCTGAGCCATTAGCCGAGCGAGTCGCTTGCTTCGCCCTGGTATTCAATTATCTTTGGGAAAAAGAAAGCCGCCTTAGAATGCATGGCCCATTTCTGGTTATTGCAAAAAGCCGGCTACTTTGCTGCTATCTATTCTGTTATAATCGAGCCATTTAAGCTCAGCTGCGTCCCCTAGTTCAGCGATGATTCCAAAGCAATACACAAAAAAGGCACACCACAGCATTAGTTCAATGCCGGTTATTTAGGTGCCCCTCTTGGCTTCCTACTTTTTTGGTTTTATGTGCTCCTACTTCGACTACTTCGACAAGAATTCCAAAAATCCTTCTTGTTGAACCATTATACTGCAAATTCATCTTGAATGCGCCCCCTGACTGAAAAACACGAAAGATTTGCATTGCAGTATCACCGATATTGACATTTTGTTAATACTTGGCAGTTAAATCTAGAAAAGACTCAGAGCAGAACAACTAAACACGAGGATTCATTGGGTTTTCTCGTCTATTCATGGAGAATCCCCGACCACTTCGCAACAAAGATCCAGCCTACGATCATAGAGATAAATCCCGCGATAAACAGGAACCCAAACGGCAAAGCCGCTTTCACTGCTGACGTCCTGAAAACCCAGAACCCGCAGAACCGGAGCTTCTTTGTGGCGGGGTTGCAGAAACCGTTCTCAACTAATATACTCAATTGTCTTGAGCTTTGCAATAGATCAACAAAAAAGAAAGCCCGGGACAACCTTCGCACCGCTGCCACACCCCACTGGGGCGCCGATAAGAGAGCTCCGTGTTGATAGCCTCTCTTCTAAGTTGGCAGCTTCTGCCACTTTGCCAGCAATCCCTCAAATTCAGCATGGTCCCATGCTAAATCTTGAATCCCTGGCAAATTTCATCTGCTGTCCCAGACTCTCAAGCTTTTGCGAATTATCGCATTAGCGACATCCCGCCAAACCGTCCTTTTTCAAAGGCCTACTAGTGATTTCTACATCGTTCTTATGGTTCCTTCAATTTTTTTTTGGACCTTTAGAAATCCCACTGAATTGTACGGCGCAAATATGGTGTCCGTTGGTGATCCTGGATTAAAAAAGAGTGTACCGTCAATTACCTTGTTCATTGTCTGGTGCGTATGGCCGAACACAATGCAGTCAAGCCTGCCCCTATCACCTACAGCTTCAAACCGTGCCTTTACCCTCTCCACCAAGCCATTAGGCGATCCTTGTCCATGTGTTACACCTATCCTGAATTCCTCTGCCCTGATTATTTTCAACTCCGGAAGTACTTTGACCACATCAGGATGATCCATATTTCCTCTTACGGCAACCGTGTCAACCCGCTGGGTCAGCCAATCATATACACTAAGATCCACCAGGTCCCCAGCGTGCAGCAGCAAATCAATGTCGGAAAAATGTTCTGCAAAGATTTGGCTCAGAGCAACGAGCTCTGCTTTGTTGTGAATGTGCGTATCTGAGATGACGCCGATTTTCACTTAACGCTCCTGCACAAGAACCTGCTCAGTCTTCATTCTAAGCAGGGCGTGTTCCAGAACCTCGTCCATATGCGTCACAGCGATGAGCTCAACCTCTTTTCTGGCATGCTCCGGCACCAACTCCAGGTCTTTCTGATTTTCTTTGGGCAGAATCACCTTGCACAATCCTGCTCGGTGCGCCGCCAGGACTTTTTCCTTGATGCCGCCCACTGGCAATACATGACCTCTGAGAGTAATTTCTCCGGTCATTCCCACATCTTTGTGAACAGCCCTCTTGGAAAGGGTCGAGATTAGCGCTGTCGCCATCGTTATACCCGCCGAGGGACCGTCTTTGGGAATTGCTCCAGCGGGCACATGGATATGAATGTCGTACTTGTCATAGAAATCCGCATCAACACCAAGCACTTCGGCACGTGAGCGCGTGTAGCTTACCGCTGCCTGAGCAGATTCCTGCATGACCTCTCCAAGGTGACCGGTTAAGGTCAACTTCCCCTTGCCATTCATAGTGGTTGCCTCAACAGAGATTATGTCGCCGCCTACCTCAGTCCAGGCAAGCCCGGTGGCCACGCCGATCTCATCCTTTTCCTCGGCTAGGCCATATCTAAACTGCGGAGGACCCAGGTAGTCATGGAGGTTCTCTACAGCGATCTCCGCTTTGTCTGTTTCACCCTCTACCACTTTTCGGGCAACCTGACGGCAGATGGACGCAATCTTCCTGTCCAAGTTCCTTACTCCGGCTTCGCGAGTATGAACTCGAATTATCTCCTGCAGCGCCCCTTCAGTGATCTCAATACTCTCCTCGGTAAGGCCGTGATTCTCCCTCTGCTTCGGCAGTAAGAATTGCTCGGCGATCTTTGCCTTCTCATCCTCGGTGTAGCCGGGAAAGTGAATAACTTCCATCCTGTCTTTCAGCGCTGGAGGAATTGTATCCAGAATGTTCGCAGTTGTTATGAAGATGACGTTAGATAGATCAAAGGGGACCTCAAGATAATGATCGCTGAATGTATTATTTTGCTCCGGATCCAGAGCTTCCAGAAGAGCAGCGGACGGATCGCCCCTGAAATCAGCTCCGACCTTATCGATCTCGTCTAGCATGAAAACCGGATTCTTGGTTCCAACTTGGTTGATGGATTGGATTATCCGACCCGGCAACGCCCCCACATAGGTTCTTCTGTGTCCTCTTATCTCTGCCTCGTCTCTCACGCCACCTAATGAAACCCTGATGAACTTACGGCCCAACGATCGTGCAATGGATTTGCCGATCGATGTCTTGCCCGTTCCCGGAGGACCCACAAAACACAGAATAGGCCCGCGCATTTTTTCTGCCAGTTTATGAACTGCCAAATACTCAATCACTCGTTCTTTGACCTTCTGCAGCCCATAATGATCCTCATCCAGAATCTTGGCTGCGTCTTTCAGATCCAAATGTTCTTTGTCCTCTTTTGCCCAGGGCAAGCTTATCAACCAGTCCAAATAGGTCCTAATCACGGAAACCTCTGCAGCTGCTGCCGGCATTTTTTCCAGCCTGCCCAATTCCTTCATCGCTTTCTCTTCGACCTCAGCAGGCATTTGAGCCTCTGTTATTTTCTCCTTCAGCTCTTCAATCTCGGCAGCGTGTTCATCAACCCCACCAAGCTCTTTTTGGATCGCTTTCATTTGCTCCTTTAGGAAGTACTCCTTTTGCGTCTTGGTCATCTGGTCTTTTACTCTAGACTGAATCTTGCTGCCGATCTCAAGTATCTCAAGCTCGCGCTTTATAAAACTGCTTACCTTCTCTAAACGCTGCTTTGCATCGATCGCCTCCAGGATTTGCTGCTTTTCTTCTGTTTTTAAACTCAGATGAAAAGCGATGAAGTCCGCCAGTCTTCCGGGCTCGTCAATATTAATGGTTGCCAACAAGACTTCCTGGGGAATCGGCTTGCCCAAACGAGCGGTTTTTTCAAATTGTGAGACCAGGTTCCTCATCAGGGCTTCAGTCTCGATATTCTTTTCTTCGGCTCCTTCAACCGGTTCGACTGCCACTTTGAAAAAAGGTTCGGTCTGGATGAATTCGGTGATTCTAATTCTTTCAATTCCCTCGACCAGCGCCTTTGCAGTTCCATCAGGAAGTTTCAGTTCCTGCATAATGGTTGCGGCGCAACCCACGTTGTAAAGGTCACCAACATCAGGATCCTGCTCCTCGGCAACTTTTTGGGTTGCCAAAGCGATCACATGCTCCTCCTTCATCGCTTCTTCAAGAGCTCTTATGGACTTATCTCTGCCCACAAATAACGGCACCACCAAGTTAGGGAAGATGATGAGATCCCTTAAGGGGATCAGCGCCAGTTTTTTTGGTGTTTTGATCTTGGTTTTGGATACATCCGCCAATTTGCTGCTCCTTTTCGCATTTTCACTGTAATCTTCTCTGAGTTTGGCCAGAATCCTGCTTTTGCGAATCTATTATCTGGTATCTGGTCCCCTGTCTATTCATCTCCCTTTTTTCGGCGTATTTTAATAAAAGATTAGCTTTTGTTGTAGAATGAAAACAATTCGAACGGGAGGAAAAGGTGAGCGTAAGAAAAATCTTAATTGCCGTGTTGGCAACTATAGCGGTTATCTGCAATCCTATACGGATTCCCACCTACTCTCAGGCCGATGAAAACATTTCAGCGACGCTCTCATTCGATCAGCCCTCTTACAACACTGAAAAGAAATTTACTGCTATCATCAAAGTTAATAACTCTTCGGACAAAAGATCAAGTAGGTCACGAATTTATTTCTATCTCGGCCACAAGCTTGATCTGGAGAAAGACCACTCTTTCCCTGATAAGCCGCCGCGCAAACCGCTGGTTAGATACTTTTGGTCCAGAGCATTTAGGCCAGGTGAGACCGAGCTGAGATTGTCCAGGAATATTAAAAGCTCCAGGTTGACCGAAGGTGCATATCCTGCCTGGATTACCGTGGTCAGCGACAACAAAATCGTGTCTACCAAGCGCTCAGCCCTGGTAATAATTGATCCAAAGGTTGTTCCTCCACTAGCTGTGACATTGCTTTGGAACCTCAATGATCGGGCGCATTTTGATCCCGATGGAGTTTTTCTTGACAAGAAAATCCAAAAGGACTGCGTGCTCGATGCCAATCAGCAGGGCACTCTGACTGTGTATCTTTCCGCTCACAACAACCACCCCAATTTTATTGCCAATATGAACATTACTCCTCTGCTAGCACAGCAGGTTCAGAGCCTAAGCAAGCGTCATAAATGCAAGGAAGATGATGAGGTTATTGAAGTCCCCGAAGAAGCGGATGAAGTCAGGAACGCCCAGCAGATTCTTGCGGGCTATCGTCGGTTGGTGCGAGGCGGGCAGATAGAGATGGTTCCGGCACCGTTCTCCTATCCCTCCCTCGACTATTTGGCAGCTCAGGGTTGGCAAGAAGATTTTCTGAACCAGATAAAGACGGGCCGCACAAAGACTAGAGAGATATTTGACCTTGCTTCTGATCCTGCTGGTGTCTACATTCCTGATCTCAAACTAAGCTCACAGACATTGGGCTACTTACCTGGAAGCGGTGCAGCCTATAGCATTTTGGATGAGACTTGGTCAGAGAGATTTGGGCCTGAGATTAAAGACATCTATCGCCCCTACCGAATCGAAGACAGTCAGAGCAACCGTATGACCATATTCTTCGCTGATCAAGAGGCTTCCTCCATTCTTTCCTATACTGAAGACGCTGAGTCCAGCGTGCAGCAATTGTTAGGTCTGTTGGCAACCATCTACCTAGAACAGCCCGAGAGACAAAAGGTCATCACAATTGCCCCCAGCGCTGATGAATTTCGGCCTAATTCAGACCTGTTGGAGACGCTCTACACTCGCTTTGAACAAATACCATGGGTGAAATCCACGAGTTTCTCTGTTGCATCCCAGCTTATTTCCCCTCCGAACAAGCCGGCTAGACTACCCCAAGCCGTCACTGCCGAAGAGACGGTCAACGATGATTACGGCAGGAGGCTCAAGAGCGTCCGCAAGATTGCACGCCAATTCCAGGCCATGACCATTACACGTCATCCCCTGGAGAAACAGCTGTTCGACTATTTGCTGATTGCTGAATCAAAAGTCTTTTTGGAAAGCAAAGTACCCGAGCAGAACAACTTGGGATTTGATTTCCTTGCCAAAATCGAAAAGGACGTAAGAGCAGAATTGGACAAGATGGATGTGGCAGACAACCAGAATATAACTCTGACAAGTAGCAAGGGTAAGATACCCATCGCAATAAACAATAAAACACCTTATCCCTTTAAAATCAAGATAACGGTGGAATCTGCCGGCCTTGAATTTCCTGATGGAAAATCACAAGAGATTCGACTGCATCCAAGGGAGAATCTTTATACCGTCCCGGTTGTCACCAAAGGATCTGCACCCGAAAAGATTAGATTCGCCCTTCACTATGAAGATTATGTGATCAAGGAGGGATCACTTATAGTACAAAGCATGTACTACAATTTCACTATCTTGATTATTCTAGGCCTAATAATTGTTGCCCTGACTCTCCCCCTTGCCTGGCGGTATTTGCGCTCCAAAAACCCCAGCTAGAACCTCGCACTTGAATTGCTCTGCAGAAACCGCAAAAAATACACAAAACGGTTGAATAATGCGGTGCGAATGCCGATTTACCAATTAAAGCAGAGCATAGGTGGACTGATTTAATGAAAGACCTTGTGTTTTCGGGCCTGAAAATTCTCATACTGTTTACTCTAGTAATAGTGATAATCAATGATATCGGCGCTCTGATCATGACTCAGATCAGCGCGTCCGACTATGCCCAGGTCGTAGCAGATAGCGCAGTTTCTTCCTATAAAACATCTCGCTCACCTGCAACTTCGGAAATAACGGCTCAAGAGGTTGCTGAGCAGCGGGGCATGCAGCTTACTTACTTCCAAATGGATAAGGAAAAGGTCACCGTGACCGTAGAGCTGCCGCCCAAGAGGACCTTTGTTGTTCACCGAGTAGAAAGTCTGGAATCTCTTCTTTCTGCTTCAGTAACTACCACGGCTGATATGGAATCACCAGTCGATTAGATGCGGTTTGCGGCCGGCGGTTTTCGCTTAGCGCAACCTGAAAAGCGGCCCACGCTTCACTGCTCACCGGCAGAATCCAAAGATCTGTATCAATGGACATCTCACCTCTTCGCTTGCTCACTCTTTCACTTGAACCACCCGCACTCCCTCACTAACTCACTTCCTTAGCTCCATATCCGCCTGTACACAGGCAGAAACTAAACCTTTATAATGTATAAGGTTATAATATATGTGTGGCACTATCTTGATTGCAGGAGTCTGATTGATGAAATCAGTTGTGGTACTCGATACAAATGCGCTTCTTCACAATCCAAAGATCATTTTTTCCTTTCCCGACAGCCTAATTGTGATCCCTCAAACTGTTTTGACTGAATTAGATAAGCTCAAAACAACTAGGGCGAGCAAGGAAGTCCAATTCAAGGGCAGGGAAATATCTCGCACGCTTTTTTCTCTTTCCAGCCACGGCAACCTGTCCGAGGGCGTCCCGATAACAAACGGCTCGACTCTCAAAGTTGTCGCTTTGGATAAATCCAAGCAGCTTCCCTCCTCATTGAAGGTCAAGAACTCAGACGATGCTATCTTGGGTTTGGCTTTTCAGCTGAGCTGCGATCACGAGAAGCGCGATGTTACTCTGGTAACCAACGACCTAAACATGCTTCTCAAAGCACAAACTCTTGACATACTGGTTGAACAATGCATCCGGCTGAAGGGGGAACGACTCAGAGCGTTCTGGCAAAGCTTGCTGGCGAAAAAAAGGCTGTTCCTGTGGGGCAGCGTGCCAATTGTCCTTTTCCTGGCTACGATTGGTCTCATGAGCATATTCAATGTGGGACCGTTTCAGGAAACTACGCCAACCAACGTGCCATCCAGGGTGCAGACATTCAAAGAAAAGGAACAAACTTATTTGGATATACTTGAGTCCAATCCAAGAGATTTCAACGCGCTGGTCGGTTTGGGTAATCTCTACTTTGACAATCAGCAATTCCAGCTGGCCATCAATATGTATGAAAGAGCCTTGAAGATCGAGCCGGAAAACAATTTCGTCCGCACTGATCTGGGCGTAGCCTATTTTAATCTAGGACTCACCGACACGGCGATTGAAGAATTCCAAAAAGTCTTGAAAGACAATCCCAAACATGTCACGGCCCATTACAACTTGGGGATTGTACTTTGGAAAGGCAAGAACGATTTTGAAGGTGCCAAAGAAGAATTCCAAACAGTAATGGAGCTCGCTCCTAACGATCCATTGGCCCAAGCAGCTCAGCGAAATATCGATCAGATCGACCAGCTGCTAGAAAAGCCCAAGGAGTAACACATCTATGCAGCAGGGGCTTTGAAATATTTACTGAATGCTTTATCATATAATAACTCCAAATAACTCCAAAAAGCCTTTGCGCTTTGAAGCTCATCCGCTGAGCTTGCGCATAATAGTCTAATGTTGCTACCAGCAGTACTTAGACTATTCAAAAACTCGAACAGATCTGATCGATCCGAGATCGTACGAGATTACAGAGCTGTGAAAGGAGAGTGTATGAGCCAAAAAGTTACGCACGTGACCGACAATAATTTTAAGGAAGAAGTCTTAAATGCAGATTTGCCAACATTGGTTGACTTCTGGGCTGCATGGTGCGGGCCTTGCCGGACGATGTCCCCGATCTTGGACGAGATTGCAGAAGAATCTTCCCACAAGATAAGGATCACCAAACTGAATGTAGACGACAGCCAGACAACGGCAAAGAAATATAATATTATGAGTATCCCCACTCTCATCTTGTTTGAGAATGGTGAAATCAAAAAAAGGCTGGTAGGTGCTTTGACCAAGAAAAAACTTCTTGAAGAACTTGAATCTTGGTTGGAATCATAGCTTCCCGCATCGGGCAAGCCAGAGCTTGGAGGCTCACGTGAGGATTGCAGCCATTGATGGGATGGGTGGAAGTATCGGGAGTCAGATAATTCGCCGGCTACGTGAAAACCTGCCGGATAATCTTCATATCATCGCCTTGGGAACTAATGCAATTGCCGCCAACAGTATGATGAAGGCGGGAGCAAACCGGGGAGCCAGCGGTGAAAACGCAGTAGCTGTTTCGGTAGGCGAAGCAGATATTGTGATTGGACCCGTTTCTATTGTCATCCCTAATTCAATGATGGGCGAACTTACTACGACCATGGCAGAAGCAATTGCCAGCACCAAAGCTCAAAAGATCCTACTTCCATTGGCCAGCCCCCAAGTAGATTTGGTGGGAGTCAGTAAAGAACCTTTGCCTCATCTCATGGAAGAAGCTGTCGACATAATCCGCAAGAAAATGGGCCTGCCCAAGGAGGTAAATAAGAATGTGTGAAGCCCGCGTCTACCTTGAAAAAAAAGGCAACCTCGAAGAGATTATGAGCAATGTGGTTACAATAAAGCCGGAGCAGGGAAAACTCGTCCTTAAGGACCTGTTCGGCGAACAGAAATTCGTTAACGCGGAAGTCAAAGAAATAAAGCTCCTCGACCACAAAGTGATACTCGAAGAAAAGAAATAGTCTACGTGCCGAGTCTGTGAGCCACAACTGTATCCGGCATTGACATTGATCCTTCGATCTCCTGGTCTACAAAGACTTTCGAACCAAGAAAAGCGAGGTGGAATTGAATGTGCACCGGCGGTATAAACGTGACCCAATTCAAGTTGGCCACACATCAAATGATGCAGGCCGGTGAGTTATACAGCAAGAGCATCAAGCAATGGGCTGAGCTCGCTGCTGAAGTGGGGTCCGACGCGTTATCAGAAAGACTCGACACAGCATCGAACCAAATCTTCGCAGTTAGAGCTACTCTTGAATCGGTCATGAGTGAACTTGACAAGCTCTCTTCTGAAGGTGATTCGGTAACCATCACGCCCATCTAGAGACAGAGAAGTTTTAGGATTTAGATTGGGATTGCAATGATGAGGGCAACACAATGATTGGCACTGGTGGCGGTTTGCACAATCCGTGACCTATGAGCGTCCAATGCTGGTACTCTTCTCATGGAATCATGGTACACTAAATCCATTGGGCTGAGTGGTTTAGAGATAGAAATTCACTGAACACAGATACATAATTGATAGACTAAGGGCATTTTGAAGCTGCTACATGCTAAAAACGGGGGAGTCAAGGGGTGAACATACTTGGGTTACCAGTGCCTAAGGCAAGCGGTTCAGGTTGAGGATCCGCAGCTGCAGCAGTGTGCTGAAAAGGTTCTTGCCGACGAAAGACTCACCCTCGAAGACGGCTTGAAACTCGCCAGCTCAGATGACCTGCTCTTCCTTGGCTTCCTCGCGCGCTATATCAAAACGAAAAAGACACGTAATTATGCTTTTTTCAACGTGAATAAGCATATCAACTTGACAAACGTCTGCATTTCAAGATGCAAGTTCTGTGCCTTCTCCCGCAATCTTGGTGACCCAGATGCCTACACAATGACTGTCGATCAAGCAGTAGATAGCGCCCTGAAGGCCAGTCGGGACAACATCACCGAGCTGCACGTGGTCAGCGGCTTGCATCCTGGTCTGCCGTTCGATTACTACCTTTCAGTAATAAAGAGTCTGAAAGAAAACCTGCCAGATGTGCACATTAAGGCTTTTACCGCAGTTGAAATAGACCATTTCTCGCGCGTCTCGGGCCTTTCCGTAGCGCAAGTATTGACAGAGTTGAGAGAAGCGGGGCTCGGATCACTTCCAGGCGGTGGAGCGGAGATATTTAGTGGCCGGGTCAGGTCAATAACTTGCGCACAGAAAGCAAACGCAGAGCAGTGGCAGAAGATCATGGAAGCTGCTCATCGAATGGGCATAAAATCGAACGCGACGATGCTTTTCGGCCATGTTGAGACGGATGAAGAACGTATCGACCACCTGCTGCAGCTAAGGACTCTCCAGGACCGGACCGGTGGGTTCCAGGCATTCATTCCCCTGACCTTCCACCCTCATAATACCGGGCTCGACCATCTGCCAAAACCTTCAGCTTGGGAAATATTAAAGATGCACGCTATCTCAAGACTGATATTGGACAATTTCGCGCACATTAAAGCATTTTGGATTATGACAGGGGTGAAACTTGCTCAATTAGCCCTTGAATTTGGAGTTGATGATCTGGACGGGACCGTTCTGGAAGAGCGGATCACGCATGCCGCGGGCGGACAGACAGCACAAGCTCTAGAGAAAGGCTCCCTCATCGAACTTATCAAAGAGATGGGAATGATACCCGTAGAGCGAGATACTCTATACAATGAACTCCAAGTGTATGAATGCTGATATTATCACTGGCAATGAGGCCAAGAGTTTTATTATAATGAATCAGGTAAAATCGATCGGGTAATCGGTTTTTGGGTACTCAATAGGGTAAAACATGCTAGGAGGTTACCATGCGTCCAAGGGTTGGGCACATCCAATTCCTCAACTGCTTGCCTCTTTATCATTCCCTCGTAGGCAATTGTTCAGCACAAGATATGGAGCTGGTAAAGGGAACCCCTACTGAACTGAACTCAAAGCTCCTCAGCAAAAGGCTGGACATCGGGCCGATCTCATCAATAGAATATGCGCGCAATTGTGAGAAGTTTTTACTGCTGCCTCAATTAACGGTGAGTTCAGAGTCTGATGTCAAAAGCGTAGTCCTAGTAAGTAGATTGGCTCCCGAAAAACTGGACGGCAAAAAAGTCACCCTCACAAATATGTCCGCCACATCACAAGCGCTTGTGCAGATCATCCTAAAGGAAACATATGGTGTAAATCCTATCTATTTCGCTTCCCCGTCCAATATCTGTGAAATGCTAGCCAAGGCAGATGCTGCCTTGCTTATTGGAGACGATGCATTGACCGCTCTGGTCAATCCCAACGGATACAGGGTTTTGGATTTGGGAATGGAATGGGCCAGGCTGACCGGCCAAAGGATGGTCTATGCAGTGTGGGTTGCCCACAGAGACCTGGCAGAACAAAATCCCCACCTGGTGAGCGAGGTATGGCGAGCTCTTCATTATTCCAAAGACCATAGCATGAATGTTGTAGACCGCGTCGCTGACGAAGCCTCTCGCACCAGATCATTCTCTCCTGAGTTCTTGCGAGATTACTTCCTAAACCTGCGATTTGATTTTGATCAAGAGTATCAAGACGGCCTTCTCTGTTTCTGTCAGAAAGCTCAGAAATACGGTTTCCTGCATAAGATACCCTGCTTCGATTTTGCCGAGGTCTGATGAGATGGAAGCAACTCGGGGGATCGTTGAAAAAACATTGGCTGGAGCCAGACTCTCCGAAGAAGAGGCCCTTTTTCTTCTCCAAAGCGGTGACCTGCTGCTGGTGGGCAATGCTGCCAGCCGCATCGCTGAGCGATTGCATCCAGGCAGATCCGCTTCCTATATCATTGACCGAAATATCAACTACACCAACATCTGTCAGAGCAAATGCACATTCTGTGCATTCTACAGCGATGAAGACAGTCCGGAAGCTTATCTTCTGAGCAGAGAAGAGGTCTATAAGAAGATCGAAGAGACGGTAGCCTTGGATGGGACTCAGATCATGCTTCAGGGGGGACTGCACCCCCGCCTCAAGATCGACTATTACACGCAGCTTCTCGCTGGAATAAGGGCTAACTTCGACATTGAAATCCATTCTTTTTCTCCACCCGAGATCGGCCATATTGCAGCAGTCTCCGGCCTGTCAATCATACAAGTTCTAAGTCAGTTAAAAGCGGCCGGTCTGGATTCTCTGCCAGGTGGCGGAGCTGAAATACTAGTCGATGAAGTGCGTCATAGAATCAGCCCCAACAAGATTGGCAGTAGACAGTGGCTGCAAGTAATGGAGGAGGCACACAAAATGGGGATGAGGACCACGGCAACCATGATGCTTGGAACGGTGGAAACTCCGGATGATCGTGTCGCCCACCTGGCCCGATTACGCAACCTTCAAGATAAAACAGGGGGATTTCGAGCCTTTATCCCCTGGACTTTCCAACCCGGCCATACCGAACTGGGTGGAGACGCTGTATCTCCCATCACGTACCTAAGAATGCTCGCGGTTTCCCGCCTGTTCCTGGACAATTTCTCAAATATCCAAGGATCTTGGGTAACACAGGGGACGGACATCGGACAACTCACTCTCGCCTTTGGCGCTAATGATCTGGGAAGCATCATGATAGAGGAAAACGTTGTAGCTGCTACTGGAGTGTCCCACAAAATGTCCGAAGATGAAATGATCCGACTGATCAGGGAAACCGGCAAAAAGGCAGTAAAACGCAACACCCACTACGAGGTACTGGCAGTGCACTAGCATCCATTCGCATTGTGAAGCCTCTGCGGATTCTTCCAAGCGTGCCAAAGTGCTACAAGTTGACCTGCAGCCCTTTAGCTTGCAAGAATTCTTTGACTTGCGTGATCCGCAGAATGCGATAGTGAAAGACGGAAGCCGCCAGCAAGATCTGAGCCCCTCCTTCAACCACACCGTCATAGAAATGCTCCAGAGTACCAGCACCGCCGGAGGCAATCACCGGCAATTCAACAGCATCAGAAACCGACCTAGTAAACTCCAGGTCATATCCTTCCTGCGTACCGTCCCCGTCCATACTTGTAGGCAAGATAATGCCCGCTTCTAGTTCCTGGCACTCGCTGGCCCATGCTACTGCATCCTTGCCAACCGGCTTTGTGCCACCGGAGACAACCAGCTCAAAACCGGAGG
>CAYFXD010000020.1:0-21784 GCA_964347095.1 uncultured Actinomycetota bacterium
GCGCGATTGTTGGTCGAATCAATCACTGGGAAGTAGCAGATTATTCGCCCCAGCTCCTCGGTTTGTAGACCGTAAAGAATCTCTGCTGGAAGCATCAAATCCGGCGAGGATTTGAGAGCATAGCCAAGGTGCGGTGCGCTCTCGATTTCGTATCCCTCTTCCCTCAATCCACGGATATGCTTCCAGATCGCGGTCCGCGAAAGCGAGAGCCGCTCAGCAAGCTCTTCCCCTGAGACATGCTGCCCCTGCTGCTCCTTTAAGGCAAACAAAATCTGATACTTTGTGGACGTGGAAGACATATCATTATCCTGCTCTTGAATCCGGCAGTTCGCGCGCATTTCCGGATCATCTATTATTCTCATCCACTATTGCAAAAGAATTGCTTCCCAATTCTAGAACCACAGCCATTTTCGGCCTAGTTCATGGGTTTTTGGTCATCTTGTCCCAGTAACTTGCGTATCCTTCTTCGACGCAAAAAATAGACCATGAGAACCAAGATCACAACGATCGCCAGTGCTCCCCAACCGATCCGTTCAACTATTCTTAGGAGCAGGTCCCAGTTCTGCCCGAATAAGTATCCCAGGATGCATATGCCTGCAGTCCAGGAGAGCACCGCAAGAACGGTGTAGAGGAGAAATCTTCCGAGGTTCATACAAGCTGCACCGGCGAGTGGGGAAACAAAGACCCTTATTCCACTGACAAAACGCCCAATGAAAACCGTTTTGCCACCATGACTGTCAAAATAATTTTCTGCGGCTTTGATTCGCGTATCTGAAATGAAAAAGCGGCGCCCAAATCTTTCAACAAATGGCCTGCCGCCTTTGAGTCCCACATAATAGCCAACAACATTCCCAATCACGGCGCCCAGTGCTCCGTACAGTACAACCAGGAAAATGTCAAAATCGCTGCGGGCCGCATAAAAACTGGCGGCAAGAAGCACCGTCTCGCCGGGTATGACCAGCCCGATGAACGCACTGTTCTCCAAGAACAAACCGAAGAAGACTATATAATAGCCGTATAATCGAAAGTAATGGAAAAGCGTGTCCAGGTCCAATGTAGACGGGGTCAGACCTCCTCATATAGATCTAGCTGCACATTTGCAGCGTTATTTTCAAAAACAAGTACCATCAGATAATCGCAAGTCCGTCGTCGTGATCTTGGTCCGTCAATTAACATTTGCGGCAGAAAATCAAGAATAAGAACGCTACGTTACTGGTAACGGGGCTGTGGAGGTCTGACCTCGGTCCCTCGGTCCTGGTCTTAGATGATCTCGAGGGACATATCGAGCGAGAGCGCGGATTGAGTCAATTCACTTGTGGAGATGAGATCCACTCCCGTCTTGGCGATCTCCTCTATGTTGTCAAGCCGTACACCACCCGATGCCTCAACAACAGCTGCACCGCCAACCAGCTTGACCGCCTTCTTTATCGAGTCCAGATCCATGTTATCGAGCATGATTATGTCCGCCTTCGCCTCCAAAGCCTCTCGGACCTCATCCAGATTTTCCGTCTCAATCTCAATTTGGATCTCTTCGCCCAAGGATCTCCGAATCAGAGATACCGCTTGGGCGATGCCCCCAACTGCTCTTACGTGGTTCTCCTTGATTAGCACAGCGTCATATAGCCCCAGCCGATGGTTGTACCCGCCTCCTACCGTGACAGCATATTTCTCCAGCGCTCTGAGCCCCGGCGTGGTCTTTCTGGTATCAAGGACTTTTGCCGAATAGGGTCTTGCTGCCTCAACAAATTGTGAGGTGAATGTGGCGATTCCTGACATGTGCTGCAAAAAGTTCAGCGCGGTTCGCTCCGCCGCCAGGATGCTCTGGGCTCGACCCTCTACAGCCCCAACAAGCATATGGGCGCCAATCCTGTCTCCGTCCTTTACGTCCCAGGATACTGCGAGCGTCGGGTCAAGAGAGTTAAACACCTTCGAAGCGATCTGTATCCCCGCGATTATTCCGGTTTCTTCGCCATGGATTTCCGCTTTGACCTCAAAAGAGGGATCAAGGATTGAATGGCTTGTGATATCACCGGCGGCTCCCAAGTCCTCTTGGACAGCAATCCTCACTATCTCATCAACAACAGCTGGGTCCAAGCTCATCCTCTCGCCTATTCTGGTCAAAGACCTCTGATCTTTTTGCATTGTCGTTATTCGCCACTTTCCAATTTAAGCACAATATGTTTACTCCAATTCTCATCGTCAACCTCTGGGAAGTCCTCTCGATAATGAGTGCCTCGACTTTCCTCCCGCATTAGAGCGGCTTTTACTATCAAAAACGCTACGGTTATCATATTTTGAAGCTCATATGCTTCAATCGAACGGTATTCTTGTTTGAGAATTGTACCAGCATTTAGCAGCGCAGTGCGTGCTCGCTCCAAGCTCGATCTGGACCGAGTTACGCCCGCATCCTTGAACATCGTGCGGGTCAAGGCTTTTCGCTCAGCTTTGATGTCGGCCGAACCCTTAAGTCTTTCCATCTCAAAGCCCAGTTCTGCAACTTGCGGTTCATCTGTTTCCGCCTCAAGAGTTTCTTGCAGTTCGATCTGCATGCGCTTGCTGAATACCAGACCCTCCAGGAGTGAGTTGCTGGCAAGTCTGTTTGCACCGTGGACACCGGTGCACGCCACCTCCCCGCTGGCGAACAATCCAGGAATGTTGGTTCTCCCGAATGTATCCGTTTTTACCCCTCCCATCAGGTAATGGGCAGCGGGCGAGACCGGCACAAGATCCTTTGAAAGATCATATCCAAACTCTTTACAGTGCTCATAAATATGGGGAAATCGCTTTATGAGCTTGTCCTCCGAAAGGCCGGTTGCATCGAGATACACATGCTCCTCATCGCATCGCTCCATTGCCTTCATCATTTCTCTGACCACGGCATATCTCGGCGCCAGTTCTTCCTGAGGATGAGCTCCCAGCATGAATCTGTTACCAGAGCAATCTCTGAGATAGGCACCAAAGCCTCTGAGTGCCTCGGTTATCAAGAATCTAGGGCTTTCGGATATGTCCAAGGCGGTTGGGTGAAACTGGATAAACTCCATATCCGACACGTCAGCACCCGCTCGGAACGCCATTGCAATGCCGTCCCCCGTTGCGATTGACGGATTTGTGGTGACACCGAATACCTGGCCCAAGCCTCCTGTAGCCAAAACTACGGCCCGCGCCAAGAACAGAACAGGTTTGTCCGCTCCCGCAGGCAGGACGATGCCTCCGATGCAATTGCCCTCGTGTGTAATAAGATCAATGGCA
This sequence comes from uncultured Actinomycetota bacterium, assembly GCA_964347095.1. Classification (GTDB taxonomy): domain Bacteria; phylum Actinomycetota; class Aquicultoria; order Subteraquimicrobiales; family CAYFXD01; genus CAYFXD01. The sequence goes on from CAYFXD010000020.1 coordinate 3,250, forward strand.
AATGCATTCTCTTCGATAGATATTTGGGGACATTTTTTGGCAGCCGTGATGAGCGTTTTTTCCACTTCGCTGCCGGTCGCGTCCCCTGAATGGATTATCCGGGGAAGAGAATGTCCCCCCTCCCGAGACAGCTGTATCTCGTCTGCGGATGTCCGGTCAAAATGGGCACCAAGCTGCATGAGTTCTTCAATGCGCTTCGGTCCCTCGGTGACAAGTACCCTAACCGCTTCAGGCTCGCACAGTCCTGCGCCGGCCTGCATGGTATCTTCAAAGTGCAGCTCGGGGGAGTCCTTTTTGCTCATCACTGTGGCGATCCCGCCCTGAGCATACCAGGTACTGGACTCCTTGAGCTCGCTCTTGGTGACCAAAGCTACGCTGAATTGCTGGCAGAATTGTAGAGCAGCAGTTATTCCAGCAATGCCGCTCCCGATCACTAACAAATCAATATGTCTTTTTTCCAGTTCATTTGAATCGAAATTGACAAGATAGCGGGGTATCATTTGCTTAACCGCATTTCCCATTGCTCTGGACTGTTAGAAAGAGTTTAAGGTGCCCTATTGAATTCGTCAACTGTCTTGCAGTTTGCCCAAGCGCCATCTGGATTCGGTGCTTGATTTTGAGTCTTTGACCTTGCACGAACCAATAGCCGCAAACCGCTGACCTCTCGAATATTCTTATCCAGCATTCAACATCCTGCCTCCGGTATTTCACGTAGTCACTCGAGATGAGTTTATTCGTCCAATTCCCCCACCTTAACCACGCTCTGATCTGAAATCTCATCAAGCCGTTTTGACAGGCTTTCTCCATCGGGAAGCGTTGCTGCAGGAGCTATTTCCAACAATGGCACTAGGATGAAAGCTCGTTTGGTGAGCTCCGGATGGGGTACGGTCAAGCCCGATTCTCTTATCTCCTCCTCACCAAATAGAACGATATCAACATCTATGTTTCTGGCTCCCCATTTCTCCTGCCTTTTGCGCTTTAGAAAATCTTCGACAAATTGACACACCTTGAGCAGCTCAACGCAGGAAAAACCGGTTTCGAGTTCGGCGACGATGTTCAGAAATGGCCTTTGTGCAATGCGTCCAACCGACTCAGTCTCGTAGACGCTGGAGACTTTGGTGATGTCGATCGAACTATTGGCAGATAGGATCTTTATTGCAGCTCGAAGATATGCTCTCCGGTCGCCAATGTTGGAGCCCAGACTAAGGTAGGCCTTTGACATCGCAGTAACTCCATAAAAAAAGACACTTGATTCTAGATATTCGATACTGACAATTCCAGCAATCAAGCTGCTGCATGGTGGCTTTTGCCAGTATGCAGGACCGAGTATCTAGGATCATTTCTCACGTTCTGCCCCTCACCATTGCATCGGTCATTCTGGCCACTCTGACCATTTCTTTGACGTCATGTACACGAAGGATATTTGCTCCCTGTGTAATGCCATAGGCTACCGTGGCGGCAGTTCCTTCCAGTCTTTCCTCTACAGGTAGATCAAGCGCGTAGCCGATGAAGGATTTCCTTGATGGCCCAATCAGAACAGGAAATCCAAGACTCCGGAATTCGCTTATCCTGTTCATAATCTGCAGGTTATGGTCTAGGTTCTTGCCGAAGCCTATTCCAGGGTCCACAACAATTCGTTCTCTGAGCACGCCTTCCTTAATCGCAAACTCGGCCTGTTCTCTGAGGAAACCAATAATCTCGCCAACGACATCCTTATACTGGGGATCTTTTTGCATGTCCTGGGGTGTCTCCTGCATATGCATGATCACCACGGGGACATTGTGGTCGGCAACCAGTCTGGCCATCTTTGGATCAGCCCTTAGACCGCTGATGTCGTTTACCATCAACGCGCCCGCCTCAAGAGCTGTTTTGGCCACTTCATGCTTGTAAGTATCTATGGATATGGGAGTGTCGATCCGATCGGCCAGTTGCTCAATTACCGGTATGACCCTCTTGAGCTCTTCATCAAGATCGACTGGCCGAGCACCAGGACGAGTTGACTCGCCCCCGACATCAATTATGTCTGCTCCTTCCTGCGCCATTCTTATTCCGTGCTCAATGGCCGCCTGCGCCTCTCTGTGCTTATCGCCGTCGGCAAATGAGTCAGGCGTGACATTTAAAATGCCCATAATAGCAGTGCATTCACTCAACTTCAAAGAGACATCGCCTACGCGCAGTACCTGAGCATAGGATTCATACTTAAAAAGTGTTTCCTTGATCTCGTCCGCTATGGATGGCAAATCAAGCTCTTGGTCTGTAAGGCTCAGGCACAGCTGTTCGAAATGTTTGAGCGTCCCCAAGATCACAAGGTCAGTCATTTCCGCGTTGAGGTAGTAGGCTTCTTCGGATAGCGCCACATCCCCGCCGTAGACCAGCATGTTCTGTTTCAAGATGTTTGCCGCTCTAAGCGGAACACCGGATAGTTTTACCCCAAAATACAAAGCCTTGGGCGCCATGATCTTGATCCCCTCAGCGCCTACTCCCAATTGATCAAAGTGTGCCTTGGCTTCAACAAGGTCATCGATCTTTACCACTCGCGCATTGTGTATCATATTTCCCCCTCATCCATGCTCCAGTCGATTTGACTACTGGCCGCTTAATGCGCCAAAACTCCCTTACAGCTTCCATCAGGCAAAGCAACTACGACGCTCATCCTGGCATGCGGCATCATCGAGCTCCTGTCCCTCTGATAAGCGAAAGGACTTCGATCCGCGATGCCTCCTCGGTCCGGAAGATGCCCCTTAACGCAGAGGTGACTGTTACATGTCCAGGCTTTTGGACTCCTCGCATGCTCATACATAAATGTTCCGCTTCGACCATAACGAAAACTCCATATGGGTCAAGCGCCTTAACCAGTGAATTCGCAATCGCGGTAGTAAGTCGTTCCTGCAATTGGGGTCTCTTGGCTACCGCATCAACAGCTCTGGCAAGCTTACTCAACCCGGTGATTTTACCGCTCCGACCAGGCACATATGCCACATGAGCTTTGCCCACGAACGGAAGCAGATGGTGCTCACAGATCGAGTAGAGAGGAATGTCTTTGACTAGGACCATTTCATCATGGTTCTCAGAAAAGATGGCACTGATGATTTGCACGGGATCTTTGTCCATGCCCGAGAAGACGTCTTCAAACATGTCCGCGACCCGTTTTGGAGTCTCTTTCAACCCCTGCCGCTCGACATTCTCTCCTATGCCCTCGAGCAGCAGCCGCACCCCTGCTTCAATCTTATTCCTATCCACATCTACCACCTCTGATCCGTTGCGGATACAATCCGATCTTTCCTAATTTGCCATCTCACTCTTTTCTCCTGCAATCACGCAGACAATTGACATAAAAAGAGATCCTGGACATTTGATCCTCAATCCTCAAATAGAACCCAGCAAATGCACAATAAAATTGAAAGACTTACAAACAACGATGGCGGGCTTTTGCGCCAACCAAAACTCCGAACTGGGCGAGCGGTCTCGATGCCAAACAAGTTCTAGTTTCTTACTTTTGCATTTTGCTCTTTGCATTCTTCATTTTTCGTACAAATCCTAGGGTCCATATCCAATTGTATTATGCCCGCCTGTCCACCTATCCTGGTAGTTAAAATAGATGGGGCGCTCTGCGATTATGGGCTGATCTGCGCTGACTTTGATGGAGACTTCCTTGTCAATACCGGCATCCACATTGACGTTAATCGTCTCTCTTGAGTTTGCAGAGATAACCTCGGTCCGTGTCACTGGAGCCGCTCCGTCTCGAAAATAGTAGGTGATACTAGCATGAGCATCGGCTGCATTCGGATTCTGCAAAGTCAGCCATTCATCAAAGCCCGACGTCGTAAAGCCTTCAGCAAAAAACCATTGGTTGACAGGCATACTCTTTCCGATCGTATTATGACCTCCGTCGTAGCACTCCTTGTAGTCGAAATACACCGGCCGCTCGGCCACGATGGGCTGCGTAGATTCCACTTTGATGGATACCTCTTTGTCCGCGCCAACATCAGAGTTGACGTTGATTGTCTCACGAGAACGAGCTGCAATGGCTATAGTCTTACTTATCGCCTTCGTCCCATCCCGAAACATATAGGTAATTGTGGCTGTGGCAGCGGAGGGATTAGGATTTTGGAGCGCAAGCCATTCTTCAAATCCACTTCCGGTAAACCCTTCTGCAAAATACCAGGAAGCGCTGGTTGAAGTGGCACCCATCGTATTATGCCCACCCTCCCATCGGTCTTCGTAGATGAAATACATCGGCCGCTCAGCGACAATGGGTTGGTCAGAGCTTACAGCTATCGAAACTTCTTTCTCCTGACCTACATCAGCATTCACATCCAGAGTTTTTCTCGACGTCCCCGGGATGGTGAGGTATTTAGTGATGACAGTCTCCCCGCCCTTGAAATAATAGTCCACAGAAATATTGGCCTCAGTTGCCCACGGATTCTGCACAGTAAGCCAGGTATCAAAACCCTCTCCAGTATAGCCTTCAGCAAAATACCATTCTGTGTGCGTCGATGGCGCACCGACGGTATTGTGCCCTCCTTTTAACTTGTTCCGATAGCTGAAATACATTGGCCGTTCAGCGATTATTGGTTGGTCCGATTGAACCTTAAGGGAGACCTCTTTGTCAGGACCCACAGCAGCATTGACGTTTACCGTCTGCCTGCTGTTTGGTTTGATGATTGTGGGTTTGTTCTGCGTGGTCCCATCTTTGGACATGTACGTAATTACGACATTGGCCGCTGCAGAGTTCGGGTTCTGAAGAGTCAGCCATTCTTCAAAACCGGTTCCGGTATAGCCCTCTGCAAAATACCACGTTGTGCTCAAGCTGCTAAATCGTTGCGCGAAGATCCCTTCTCCACTTGTATCCTGACCGGTACTCTGCCAGACAATTACCGATCCGCTATTGTCATCTATGGCTATAGCAGGATTGCTCTGGTTATCAGCGGTTGTGGCATTTGCCATAAAAGCAGAGACCAGCGCATCGCCGTTTGAGTTGTAGCGCCTGCCTTTTATGTCATCATTTCCTCCTACATTGTCCTCCCAAGTAAGTATAAAACTGCCACAAGCGTCCATGATTACTTCGGAGTTTTCTTGAATGCCGGCACCGGATGCAACCTCAAGAACTCCATTTTGGGCCGATCCATCTGCATTGTACCTCCGTGCTCTAACATCATTGGCACCGGAGGCATTGTCCTCCCAAGCGACGACAAAATCACCTGATGAATCCATTGCCAGTGCTACATCACCCTGGTCTCCTGCACCTGAAGCCACTGTTGTCACGCCACCTTGAGAAATCCCGCTGGAATCGTATCGTTGAAATGCTATGTCGTTGGTGGTTGCAAGATCATCCTGCCAACCGACCACGAAATCTCCCGAGGAATCCATCGAAACTGCGGGATATCTCTCATTCCCGACACCTTCTGCGACGTCTATCATACTGCCTTGAGCCACACCGCCGGCGTCGTATCTTTGCGCATAGATATTGTAGCCGGTGCTGTCCTCCCACACGATCACAAAGTCACCGTCATCATCCATGGCGCAGTCCGGAAAACCCTGATTGCCGCTTCCTGAGACGACTGTTATCTCAGATCCTTGGGCAACTCCGTTGGAGTCATATAATCTGGCCTTGATACCCTTTGAGACCCCATAATCAGCCCAGCAGATCAAGAAGTCGCCTGAGACATCCATGTCCATAGCTGGATACAATTGATCCCCTGAAGCACCTGAGACCATGATCTCACTCCCTTGTGATGTGTATGGATAGTTGTACCGCTGTGCAATGATATCTTCTCCGGTGCTTGCACTGCTATGATTCCAGCAGACAGCGAATCTACCTGCGGGGTTCATGGCAATCGCAGGATACTTCTGGTCGTTTGCCGTTGTGGTATTGATCTGAATCTCGGTACCAAAGGTATTTCCCAGTACAGGCTGGATCATTACCGTCGCAGATAAAAGAAGTAACAAACCAACCGCTAGCAGTGATCTGCTCTTGTTCTTGGTCATCTAAACCTCCGACAGGCAGGAGTGGACAAGGTGCAGGATATCGTAAGATGGCGGAATTAGGGCACGGTTGGTCTATGAGTATATGTAAGTCTAGTATGTGCACCAAAAAAGTCAACAGATATATTCAGGATCAACGCTTCATTGTGCGCATATACGCAGCACCATGAATCTTGATGTTTGCCATTAATGATTCTGCAATAGTTACCAGATCAGAGCAAAAGCCAATCGACGATACTTGGAACTGGGCCTGGGGACCGATGTTTCGGGAAAGGCGAAAAAACCAGGCTCCTCCCCAGGTTCTTTTCAACATTATTGCCTATATCATCGAGAGATCGCGGTGGATGAACGGCAAGAAGATTGAACGTTATCAAAAGTGGGAGGTGATAGTGCAACACGTCGTTTTGGCGTCCTTGGTTCGGAAAAGACATTGCCGTTCCAATCCGCACGATAGTGTTGTGCCCCACAGGGCGGATGGGCATGACACATCGGCAAAGCCTAGGGGAAAACCACATCAAATCTTGCTTACTATGCAGAACAAACGCACAAGCTCCTTCCTCAATGACCTTATGATGGTCATCCTACAAGAGGATATTTTTGGCCTAGCCGCACATTAATAAACTATCCCGAGAGGGGAGAGAGAATGTTATCGAGAAGAGACTTTATTAGAGCAGGCCTAGTGACAGGGGCTTCAGCCATGTTCTACAGCCAGATGAATTGGAGTAGTCTAATTGAATGGGCTTTGGCCAACGGGACCATCCTCGATCCCAACGACATCGGAAAATACCAGACAGCGCTGGTGATCCCGCCTGTGATGCCTCGAAAGAGCGTGCTCAGAGGCAAAGGGGGCCTTACAGACTATTACGAGATCGCAGTAAAGCAATTCGACCAGCACATCCTACCATCCAGTATGGGGCTGGAAACACCGGTTTGGAGCTACGGCTCCGTTGATGATCCGTCGACATTCAATTATCCAGCCTTCACCTTGGAAGCCAAATGGAACCGACAACTGCGGGTAAAATGGATAAACGGGCTGGTAGATCAAGCCGGCAATGCCCTGCCTCATCTGCTTCCTGTCGATCAGACCCTTCACTGGGCCAACCCGCCCGGCGGAACAGCCATGCGGGACATGCGGGGCCTCAATCCGGATCCCTACACAGGGCCGGTGCCCATCGTCACGCATGTCCACGGCGCTCATACGCACGAGGAGAGCGACGGATATCCTGAGGCCTGGTACTTACCGGATGCCGATGACATTCCGGGTGAATATGCCACAGTCGGTACTTGGCATGATGGGTTCAAGGAAAAGGCAGAAACAGCGTACGGGCAAACCTGGGAGCCGGGGACCGCAGTCTTTCAGTATCCCAATGATCAGCGGGCTACCACTCTCTGGTACCACGACCATAGTCTGGGCATCACCCGTCTCAATGTCTATGCCGGACCAGCCGGATTCTATCTCATCAGAGGTGGGCCGGCCGATGCCGTAGTAGGGACTCTGCCTGGCCCGGCACCTGCTCCCGGTGATTCGAACAGCAGGCCCTACTATGAGATCCCCATCGTCATCCAAGACAGGACCTTTAAGACAAACGGCGAGCTTTGGTATCCGGACAACAGGGCTTTCTTCGAAGGGCTGGGACCGGAGCAGCTTCAAATTCCCTTTATTCCAGAGACCGCCTGCGACGGCCAGATGAGCGACGTCTCGCCCATCTGGAACCCGGAGTTCTTTGGCAATTCCATGGTGGTCAACGGGAAGACTTGGCCCTATCTAGAGGTTGAGCAACGTCGGTACCGCTTTCGCTTTCTCAATGGGTGCAACTCAAGGTTCCTCATCTTAAAGATGGACAACGACATGCCCTTCTATCAGATAGGCGCCGAGGGCGGTTTCCTGCCAGAAACCGTTCAGCTGAATGAACTGCTCATGGCTCCGGCCGAGCGAGCGGACGTTATCGTAGACTTCACGAATACGCCCGTGGAAACAGAGATCGTGCTTCTCAACCTTGGCCCCGACGAACCTTTCGGTGGTGGCACACCGGGCAGTGATTTCGATCCGGCAGACCCTGACACCACAGGCCAGGTGATGCAGTTTATAGTCAAGGCCTCCGAGACCACGGATCCTAGTACTCCGGCGATGGATCTCGCCTTTCCGCCAATAGTGCCTCTACCCGCTATCAGGAACACAAGCCAGCTTTCGCTCAATGAAGAGGAGTCGCAGACGGTACGGGTGAGCGAGGATGATGGCAACATAGTCCTCGATTGTGCGAATGGAGAGCCATTTGGTCCCACTTCAGCACTTTTGGGCACGCTTAACCCTGATGGCAGTGGACATCCACTCAAATGGATGGATGCTGTGACCGAGCACCCCAAATGGAAGGAGACACAGATTTGGGAACTGCACAACTTCACCATGGATGCTCATCCTATCCATGTCCATCAGGTGATGTTCCAGGTAATCGACCGAAAATCTACGGCGAACGGTCCTGCACGCGGTCCCGAGCCTTGGGAAACCGGATGGAAGGATACGGTCATTGCATATCCTGATGAGATCACCCGGATCAAGGCCAGATTCGATCTCAAAGGCCGATTCGTATGGCACTGCCACATAGTGGAACACGAAGACAACGAGATGATGCGCCCCTATGACGTAGGCTAGGGCAATCCGAAGGAAGATACCATATACCACGCAGAAGAGCGGCGCCCTCGTGCCGCTCTTCTGTACGTCTTGGAAGAAACTGCAAATAGCGGTTACTGTCAGCTTACAATGCCCATTTGAAAAGCGGTCATGGTTTTCTTGTACAAGGAGCGGAAAAGCTTGCGATGCTCCTGGTGCAGCTATGGTTTCTGTCAGTGTTCAAACAGGGGCTTACCCCAGTATGAAAAAGTGAGTTCTTTCTGTAGCATTGAGATAGTCGGAAAGACCAGGACCCACAGGTGGCAACAGGGGAAGCGGTCCAAAGATAGGCGGGAAGTAAGGTTAGAACTGAAAACAATAAATGATGAGTCGCAGCAAGAATATGCGGACTCATGAAAGGAGGGAAAGTATGGCACTCGTGAAAAGAAAGCCGATAACAGATATTGAAACCACTGCTCAGGAACTAGAAAACATGTTCGAAGATATCTGGGACTGGCCAGGGAGGTATAGAACATTCCTCAGCCCTTGGCGAGGCAGACGCTGGTGGATGGGAGCCACACACTGGCCCCACATTGATATGTATGATCGGAAAGACGAGGTAGTGGTCAAAGCTGATCTTCCTGGTCTTGACAGAAAAGATTTTGACATATCGGCCACCGAGGACATGTTGCACATCAAGGGAGAATTCAAACCAGGCGAAGAAATGAAAGATGAAGAGTATTATTGCTGCGAGAGAGTATATGGTAATTTTTCCCGCTCAATTGCTCTTCCCTATCCCATACAACCGGACAAAATAAAGGCAATGTATGCGAACGGGTTACTCGAGATTCACCTCCCGAAAGGACAGAAACAAAAGGGAGTAAGCGTTGAGGTGAAGTAATCTGGCTAGTTCCGCCTTGCTTCCCGTCTCCGACATGATCGCTCGGCTCAAATCCTTCATTTAATTCTGCTTTTTCAACCTGCGGCCTTCGCAAAGCTCTCGGTCCGCAAAGACGAGTATCAAGAATGGGAGGCTCTGCTATTTCTCAAGCATTCCCAGGCGAATGGCAAATCGGATCAGGGCAGCCTGATTGTGAATATCCAGCTTCTTCATAACATTAGAGCGGTGAAATTCAACCGTCTTGACACTGATAAACATTTTGTCAGCGATCTCTTTATTTGTACAACCTTCAGCAATATATCTCAGAACCTCTGTCTCCTTGGGGGTCAAGGAGTCAAGAGGACTCTTCTTGCTTCTCGGTTCTTTAACGTATCTGTTGATGACCTCCCCCGAAATGCTGGGGCTAAGATATTTCTTGCCAAGACAAACTGCCTGAATTGCTGAAACCAGTTCATCATATGCAGCTTCCTTGACCACGTACCCGTCCGCGCCGTGTCTCAGAATTCGGTAGATATATTCTTCGGTATCGTGGATTGTAAGAATCAGCACCTTCATTTCGGGAAAACGTTTCTTCAACTGCCGTGTTGTGGCAAGTCCATCAATGTTGGGCATACTTATGTCCAAAAGTACTACGTCAGGATGTAGATCTACTGCAAGCTTAAGGGCCTGGACACCATCTTCAGCCTCTCCGACGACTTCAAAGTCTCCCCGCTTTTGCAGCAGTTCTCGGATTCCCTCTCTGACGATTGTGTGATCGTCTGCGATCAGTATCTTGGTTTTGCCCATTTTCCCTCACTTTCCAGGATATTGCTGCCATCCCCGTCAATCCGCGCGACCACTTTCCCCAATCAAGGCGAGGTTTCAAGCAGATCATATGCGCAGTTCTTGTAGATCAACGCTATTCCCTGCTCAGGTGTGCTAATGTTGGCAACGGGAACTCGCGCGTGACAAGGGCTGGGTTTCCCCTCTTTCACTATTTTACTCTTTTAATTGGAGCTTTGCATCTTTGCACCGCAAATCAGTTAGTCATAAAAAGAAGTTGGAAAGTTCTTGCCCATCTATCTGCTGCGTTCTTCAGAATGCGGAATATCTGCGGTCCTATTGAAGATGCAAACTAAATATAGAATCCCCCGCTTGCTGGGCAAACGGGGGCCAATCTGCTTTCGGACTTCCCTTCGCGGGTGGCTGCCTCGCTCAAGCTGCCGTATCCAAAAGCAGTTTTTCCAGAGGGATGAGCGGGGTGCATCTCGGGCCACAATGCATCTGCAATTTGGGTGTGTTGAGGGATGCAAAATGCTGCGTGCTATTTGGACCAACGATAGAAGATAATAGCGTCAAATGGCATTATCTCTATCCATAACTTGCCGAGTGCGTTCCCTTCTCGGGACACACTCCCCTGTTAACGCCACTCCACTTCCTCTCGTAAGCAAGAGAATATCTCAATCCACTTGTCTTTGAAACTAGGATAATAACTAGTTCTTTGGAAAAGTTTTGCCTGGCTTTCAATATGCGCATACCCGCCGAGATTTCTACACATTCTGTTGGTCTTTGAGGACTGCCCGACGTCAGTAAATCCCAGCACAACCACCGGATTCAGCCATTCTCTGGTACTGACGCATATCTTGCCTACATTATGCATGGATGCCAGACAGAGTGACGTATCTTGATGGGGATTGACCGGGCTTCGAGTCTCTTCGCAGATCAACTCATATATGAATGCTTCCTGAATCAGTTTGCGCGATCCCCGGCGAAACCCAGAAAGATCCGTTTTTTCGCTCAAATTGTCAGGCTCCAACCAAGCGAACAATCTCTAAAGCCTAGGTTTTCACCCAGTTTTGCCAGGTGAACAAAGAGTTTATGATGTCCTTATAGGAAATTATTGGAAATGACGAGTTGCTCTATAGAAGGAGTGCAAGATGCAATCATCATACACCCAGTTACTGGACAACAAAGTAATCGAAGCAGCAAGACAGGCGCTGGATACCGAAATGGTCGAGTTTGCCTTGGCATTTGTTCCCAAGGGGCAAGAATTGGAGATTATCGAAGCCTTTGAGAAGACTATCAAAGTACGGAAACACGGGCCGGTTTCCGCGGATTTAGCTGAACGCTACTTTTTCGACACAATACTTCGCGCGCACCGCTCGAGTTTGCGTAGAGCAACAAAGCAGCAAAGGATGGTGCTCAGCTTTGATGAGCTGGACCAAATCGCTGACGACGCCATAGCCACCGGTTATCCCGAAGAGCTGATCGAATCCTTTCGTAACATACTGGAAGAAGAGATCGCTGCCCGACTCCGAACCATTAGCGAACTCGAAAAGGATAAGAATGCGGGAGTTGAAAAGGGACGAAATTTTGCCACTGCGATGCTGGCCTTCAAAGAATGGACATTCCAGTTGTATGAAAAAGCCAAGAGCCCCATGCCGGAAGTGAGCGAGGAAGCATACAAGCCCCAGGAGCACTCCCACTCCGTACAGCCCGGGTGAGACTGCCCTATATCAAGAGGAATCCAACTATGGGATGTTGGATGCCGAATACTAGATACGATTGCGGCTGCTGGATGTTGTAGAACCAAGGATATCCGCCGAGGATCTGTATCTGCTATCGAGTATCCCGTGATCGAGCATCCTTTGCTAGAACGCCATGATCTCGGTCTCATATATATCAGCGCGAGTGAGCGGTACTTCGCTCGCACCACCTGTTGTGTTCTTTGAACATAGTATCTGAGAGACGGAAACCGATCCTTCCTCAAACGCAACAGCAGAAGCTGCCATGAAGATTAGCCATTTTCGATAGGTCTCTTCATCTACGATCTGTAGCGCCTCTTCCTTTCGTGACTGCAGCCGCTTGACCCACCGACGCAAAGTAATAGTATAATGAGGACGCAGACTTTCCACATCGAGAATTTCAAAACCACTATCTTCGGTTAAGGCGATCACGTGATTAAGCTGGTCGAGCTCTCCTCCAGGAAAGATATATTTCTCAAGGAACTCTGAGGTGGGATTCCGGCTCCTCCATTTTTCCTTGATGGTAATACCATGATTGAGAAACAGACCCTTCTCCTTCAAGACACGGCCGGCTATGGCAAAATAGCTCTTAAGGTTGCTTATCCCGACATGTTCAAACATGCCGACGCTTACGAGCTTATCATAGGTATGCTCATCATCAAGCTCCCGGTAGTCCTTCAAAAAAACCTGGCATGAAGAAGACAAACCTTCCTGTTCGATCGACTCGGCCGCAAAGTGAAATTGCTCCCGGCTCAATGTAATGCCGTGAGCCATCACACCATAATTCTTTGCTGCATGGATGAGCAGACCTCCCCAGCCGCATCCAATATCCAATAATCTCTCGCCCTGCTTAAGTCTCAATTTCCGGCAGATAAGATCCAGCTTGTTACTCTGTGCGTCATCTAGGCACTCCCTCCCGGTTTTGAAGTAAGCGCACGAATAGACCATGTTGCGATCTAGCCAAAGCTGGTAAAAATCATTGGAAACATCGTAATGGAATGCTATTTGTTTTTTTGATTTTTCCAGTGTCTGCATACTTCCCTCTATATCCCCATGAGCCTGATAAATATCCTCACCTTTTCTGCAATTGTCAGGTTCAGATTCTCGAAATGATTTTTGAGATGCAAAGCGGCGAAGATATCTCCTTCAATATCAATTTCATTCTTAATGAACGCTTCCCCTGCAGTGAGGGCATCCGGAAAGAGCAAGAGCCGCTTGAACGCATCCTCTTTGTTGAAAACCAGGGTGAAAAGTGGGTCCTCGCCATAGCAGACGGTTTTGCCATCCCAGAAGCGAACCGCAAAACTCACAGGCAGATCAGAGCACAGCTGATCAACAATCTGCTCGGCTATAGGTCTCTTGGTTGGTGGAGTAGTTGGTTGGCCCTTGCTGATAACTGGTTCTACTTGCATGGTCTCCGCTCCTCTCATAGAACTGTGACTCCATGTTATCGATTTGTCTGTCCCACAGTAACTAGGATAAAACCCGGTTTGGAAGTAAGGAATAGCGCTAAATCGCTTGCAGCCGATGGCAAAGGAAAGTCTAAAGTCGGGTTTGAAAAGAGATAAGTCCCTGAACAAAAGTTCTGCGCTTTCCTTTGGCAATAGCCAAGCGGGGTGAAGGACTCGATAGTGGATATATCGTTATGAAATAAGGGTCAACCACCTGGCATGCGCCAGAATCGTTGTAAATGCGCATCGCGGGACATCGCCTCTCTCGAAGCCTGCCACGCCTTGCTCAGTCTGCACTCCTCATCTGTTTCTACTTCGCGTTCAAAGATAAACGCGCCGAAGCCCGATGAATGACAGTGTTCGGTAGCCTCGAGTTTCTGATATCGCAGCTCTTCCCAGAACTTGCCCATGTCGTGCAATCTAATGTCGTCCAGAACGACCAACGCCCTATCCATCAATAGATGCTGATAGATTGCCCATTCCGCAGAGATTTGGTGGAAGCTGTGAACAGTGTCAATGAATAGAAAATCTATATCCAGTGGGACACGCTCTTCATAAATGGAAAGATCTAGGTCATTGCCCAACACAAACGATACTCGAGGGTCATGCAGCATCCGGGGAGGACAAAAGCGCAAATCCTTTATCAAGTCGACACTAGTCAACTTTGAGAAAGCATCAAGTTCTTGAAAAAGACAGACCGCGCTGCCGCCCCTGAAGGAACCAAGTTCAAGAACATGTCTGGGTGTCAGAATTCTAACTGCCAGCGCCAACCATCCATAATACCATTCGCTTTCGCTATCAATATAACCGAGGGATTCGGCATCGAACAGATAGAATAGTTCCGGAGCAGGGACAAAAGCCGCTCTTTGACGCATTATCACATCATTAAAGGATTCCAGGTCACCAAATGTATCAAGTACATGCACCTTCCGCTTCTCCTTGAATATAATAGCCCATAGCCGCTACATACCAGTGACTGCGCGTTGAATGAATGCCAGTATAGCCATTATGAAGAACAGAATCACTGATCCAATTGCCCACCCGCGCCCCGCATCTGCTGCAACGCCGAGCAATCCACCAGTGGCGGCAAAAAAGAGCGTGATGTAGCTGACAACCATCCATCTCGTCTGGCGGAAGTCCACCTTCAGTACGTGGTCCAGCACCAGCTCCACCAGTAGAAAAATCAGCAGCAAGCATACCTGAACATAGTATAGTGTCGGCCGTTCAAGTTGTGGCGCTTTTATTAGTAAATAGAGCAGCGGGAAGACGACGAGAAATTGAAGCGAAGCGAGCCAGTGTCCCAACTGGGGTTTGCTCAGGAGCCTCAGGGTAAACAAAAGAATATACAAACCGTAGAGGAAGACAGTCACGGATGCGCCCAATACATTTGCCCTTTCCAGCACTGCATTAGTCCTCCCGCCGAATACTTTCCCCGTGCAACCGCACAGAATCAAGATCTGACCATAGTCAAAAGCATCTTAAATCGTCGGATGGCCTCTAATGCATGAGGTTCATTGGCTGGCATCAGGATGAACTCGCCTTGCTTTAGATGAAATGGCCTACCGGATATCGTAATCTGAACCTCCCCTTCAAGCACTTGGACCAAGGCATCATACGGGGCTGTATGCTCGCTCAAACCCTGTCCTTGGTCAAACGCAAAGAGCGTAACCGTACCTGTCTTCTTTTCCAATAGGGTCTTACTGACTATTGAATCTTCTTGGTAGTCTACGCTTTCCACCAGAGTGCGCTGCTCCGGATCTTGAGCCATTATTGCTCCTTCCTCGCAATATAAGACTTTTGCAAACAGCTCACAGACTACATACTATAAGGAGTACATCCAGGAGTACATCCAAGCAAATCGTTAATCTGAAGAGATTGTTCAGCCTCGACCATCCACGTCGGGAAGCAATGCCTGAAGGCGGCCGTCACTCTCTCCCTGTTCTATCATGGAACATTATGGCACAAGCGTCACACTAAGCGTAGCCAGTTCGGATTGCTGGCTCGAATCGCTGTGGATCTTTATGGATAGCCGGCGAGGGCTCCCCCTGGTTATTGAAAGCTGTTTCGAATCTCTCAAATCAATCATCACAAAAAAACCGCCCCATTTGCCGCTGGTATGAGCCGCACCCGCGACCCATTGCTGCCTTTGCCCATCCTCCACCTCATAGAAAAGGGCATTTGCAGAAACATCGGCCTTGCCGCTTAGGACAAATGAAGAGCCGATGATTACTTCCCCATCTTGAGGAGAATCTATGACTATTAGGCCTCTAGGCTTGGACATTGTTGGTGTCCTGGGTTCTGTTTCCGCCGGTCGAGGCAGCTGTTCATCATTTTGCAGCATCGATGGATTAGACTGATCCTCTTCGACTTCTGGTTCTACCGATGCCTTGTTGCCTGGAGCCCCTTGATTCTGTGGACTATGATCTTTCCCAACAAGCTCGAGAGATGCTGGTTTATCAGCGGCCTTCTGATCATCAGTACCGTTCCCTGATATCCACGCCCGAACCGCTGAAGGGCCCCACCAAATCCCCAAGCCAACGATCAGCAAGACAGTACATCCGACAATTCCAATAAGCAGTTTTTGGCCTCGAGAAAGCTTTGATGGTGCCGTTGTCATCTTTGATCAATCTTTTCCGGTAAGGTCAATGCTGTAGCCTTCGTTCAAGTTCTTCGAAAATGCACCTGGCAGCGGGACAATCTTGTCGTCGACCCATGGGAAGAATGAGATTTGCTGCATTAAACAAAAGCCCTGCGAGTCGCAAAACCACATTCTTTGCAGTATGAATTGTAGCATCCTATCCGCCCTCTTTAGTAATCTGACGACGCTTTTCCGCGCAGGGGAGGCATGCCAGCTTTCCATCGATCACCCTGGTTCTTGTTTCCATCACTGCCTCTCCGCAAAATCCACATTGCGCAGAATTGACGATTCTTGCTGCTTCCGGCTCATCAATCTCGACTTCCTGAAGAGACACAAGTTCGCTCTCCGGTGCACTGAGCAACCAGTCGATGAATTCTTGCCGATCCTCATGCGCTTGCTCGGAATACCAGATAAGTTGAGCGCAACCCACACTCCTCTTTTGGATTTGCGATTGTACAGTGTAAAGACCTGTTTTCCATAGTCCTTAAAAACCAGATTGCCCTTTCCAAACGTGCAACCGGACAGATACTGAAGCGCATCTACTCCGCAGGCATCGTTCTCAGTTATTGCCACGATTTCCTCATCCTTAGACCTTGAATTGGACAAAAAACTCAAGGCAGCCTTGGTCATTCTGTATCCCATTGCGAGACCCGGACAGCTATGCCCGTGAAAAGCGACCAGGTCCCCATAGTCTGGCTCCGTCTCTGTCATCACCCTACGAAGTTGATTTCTTTCAGAGCCCACAACATGGACTATCTTCATCCAGTATAAGGTAAACGAGGACCGTCATGGAAGGTGATTGACCAGTCAACTCACCCCGGTCTCATGCTATTCTGGATCAGCCGGTTTCGGCTGCTGGGCAGATCCGACAGCCATCCTTCTGTTGCCTTCTGGCCACAGTCGAATCTGGGTACATGAGGCTTAATCTAGATACGGGGTGTTCCATACAACTGCTGCTGCGTGGGCTGGTTGGCTTTGCTAGACCGGTTTACCCAACAATTACAGGTCCTCTTCGAGACTCAGGTAGAGCGGCAGACCTGGCGAGACGTCTACCGTGCACGTGCCAGTGCCAACGAACCAGAGCTTCCTCTCCCCTACCGCAAGGCGACGGGTAGCGAGAGCAAGAACCACGAAGGTCCAGACCAGCACATCCAGCCATGCGAATGCTGCGATCGCACATTGGGAAGCTGCTCTGTAAAGAAACCCAACGTCAAGTCCATGGGCAATAAGCCAGGGAATGAACATACCTTAAGGCAGGACCGTGCCCAGAACACACATCAAGAGCCACAAGCGCTTCAAGACCTCCCTTCGCACATGGCCAGTGGCCCCCAATTCCCTCTGCCGGTGTTATTGATCCACCTCCAGATCCTTCGTGTGAATTACGTTAACTTCTGCAAGTGATAATTGGCCACTCGCATCCTGATCTTGCCCCATGCTCCAAAACTGTTTAAAAACTGGGACTATCTCATTGGCCAGCACAGAGTAGCTGATGACAAGGTTTTCATTGGGATATTTGGTTGCTTTTAACTCGTCCCAGACGACCAGGTGAATATTGTAATCTTGACAGACCGCTTTTACGTGCGATTCCGAGACATCCTCGTCTGCAGTAGCCAGATATACATTTGGAGCTCTCATGCTGTATAGCTCTTCCACCACCTCTCTCCATCTTTCTCTAAGCGTTCGTTTAGCCGAGATAATCAGAGCGCGGCTTCGGCTTTGTTCGAATGCTTGATCACTTGGGATCATAAAATCCACCCTGTGCATGCGTTTCCTCTTCTGAAACGGCACCTCAATAAGGTCCAGCATAGCTCCGATCTGCAGCTCAAAATCTTTGCCGCCCCTTGCCTTTCTGGACTGAGAAATGCTTAGAAACATCTGTCTCAACTGTTCATACCAGCAGCCAAACAGAAGGATCATTTGGTCTTTGA
Organism: uncultured Actinomycetota bacterium; assembly: GCA_964347095.1. GTDB lineage: Bacteria > Actinomycetota > Aquicultoria > Subteraquimicrobiales > CAYFXD01 > CAYFXD01. Next base: position 21,265 of record CAYFXD010000020.1, read on the forward strand.
GCCATGCCTCCGGCGAGCCGTAATCACAAAGCCTGGTAGATGCCTCCGAGATATCTTTTTGCTTCAGCTCAAGCAGTTTCTCGATCATCAGCCGACCATAAGCCTGCTTCTCGTACCTCTCCAAGACTTCAAGCGTTTTCGTGAACACAGCTCTGAGGAAAAGGTTGAAGTTCTGCCGGACAACATCGCGAGTCAAGTTCGCAGCCGTGAGACCAAGCTCAGACAGAGCCTCATCGACAACAGCTTCCGACGCCGGAATCCCTTCCTCGCGCACAGTCTTCATGATCAGCATAGCTTCACTCTTGTGATCAGTCACTCAATCACCATCAGGAGGGCGCCAAAAGTCCAGTAGATATTCGAAGGTTGTGCCCATAGTTATATAGTTGGAGGGCCACCCGAAAATTCCGATCCTGTTTACAATGTTCGTTCGATCCCAAATGACTATATTCCTGAGCTCATATCCTCTTTTCCGCAGTTCATCAATCAGGGATACGTGGATGGTGATCCTTTGGTTTTGCCA
>CAYFXD010000021.1:0-16824 GCA_964347095.1 uncultured Actinomycetota bacterium
GCGGACGGCACACCCCCTTCTTCAACGGCTACCGTCCCCAGTTCTACTTTAGAACCACCGACGTGACGGGTGTGGTATCCCTAGCCCAAGGCACCGAGATGGTTATGCCCGGAGACAACTTTGAGATAGAAGTCAATTTGATCACTCCTATCGCTATGGAAGAGGGGCTTCGCTTTGCCATTCGTGAAGGCGGAAGAACTGTGGGAGCCGGACGGGTTACTAAGATTGTTGAGTAGGACCAGATCATCTAAAGGCTCTACTTAAGGTTGTGGTTCTGCTTTTCTCCTGGATTATCAACAGAGCTTGTGTCTGGGTCCGTGTTGCCAGGGCTGAAAGGGCACGGCGAATACTGTTTTGATCTGATCAGATCATCGCCGCTTATGGCGGCCCGTTGACACCTTTGGGTGAGGGTGATAGGTTGTTACCTGTTATGCGTGGACGGTAAGATTTTGAGAGGACAGTTTTTGAAATGAGAGAATTGGTGATATTAGCTTGTACTGTGTGCAAGAGAAGAAACTACAATACTAATAAGAACAAAAGAAATGATCCTGATCGCATGGAGATGATGAAATACTGCAAATGGTGCGGAAAGCACACTCCTCATAAGGAAACACGGTAGGTTTTCGGGGATCTCAGCCACTTCGGTTAGGTGAGTCTTCAGAGTTGTGGCATGATAGAATATTTATCTGCAACGCCCTATTGCTTTAAATGGTTCAATGTGCTACTCTTGCACAGTATTATAACCGCGAACTCCAAAACCCTCTTGAGGGTTTTTTAGGTTGGAGAGTTAGCAGGATTGACGGGCCTGAGATTGCTGGGCTATACTAATTGCTGGTCAAATGGACCAAACCAAGCTCATCGTATCTGCCGTTTTGGATGATTGAACCATAGGCCTGTAGCTCCAATTGGCTAGAGCGCCGGTCTCCAAAACCGGATGTTGGGGGTTCGAATCCCTCCAGGCCTGCCATGCTAGAGACGTGAGACTGAATGCTCGGAACTGGCAGAAGATACACCTTGACACGAAGCCCCAACATAAAGGGGTTTTTGGATACGAGATAATGGATGCTAAATATAGGATACGGTCAAGAACTTTTGTCTAGGATCGAGAATCGAGAACCGGAACCAAGAATCAGGGTTTAGATGAAGCTGAGGTTTATAGGCAAGTGGATCGCCGGTAGTAGTGGAAATTCCTACAGCTCAGAACAGCGGTGGAAGTCTGATGGCGGAAAATGCAGGACTATTCAAGCGGATATCTCGTTACTTGCGCGAGGTTAGGCAGGAAACAAAGAAAGTAACCTGGCCTTCAAGGGAGGAACTGATCTCTTCGACCGTAGTAGTTTTAATAACAGTAGTTTTTTTCATTCTCCTCATAGGCGGTTTAGATTTTGTTTTTACGCAATTGGTGCAAGTTGTTGCATTTAGGCCATAGGAGGTGAAGTCTGCTCCGGCGGACTAAGATGAGTAAACAATGGTACGTCGTTCATACCTACTCGGGTTATGAAAACAAAGTCAAGGCAAATCTAGAACATCGCATTGCATCTATGGATATGGAAAACAAAATATTCGATGTGATCATTCCGACAGAGGATGTAATGGAGATCAAGAGCGGGAAGAAAACGATTACCGAGCGGAAAGTATTCCCCGGGTATATCCTGGTGCAAATGCAAATGAGTGACGATTCCTGGTATGTAGTAAGGAATACTCCCGGAGTGACCGGATTTGTCGGCTCTAATGCCCGTCCCACGGCTTTGTCCAAGAACGAAGTAGACAGAATACTCCAAAAGAAGGGCTTCGAGAAACCCAAACCGAAGACCGAATTCAACGAAGGTCAGACGATCAAGGTCATCTCAGGACCGCTCGCGGACTTCACAGGAACGATCGCCGAGATTAATTTGGATCAAAGCAAGCTCAAGGTGCTGGTATCGATTTTCGGCCGCGAAACGCCGGTCGAGCTCAGCTTCGAGCAGGTCACAAAGTTATAATGGAAGGAACAGATTGAGATGGCGAAAAAAGTCATAGGTGTAATCAAGCTGCAGATCGCAGCGGGACAAGCTAATCCTGCTCCACCTGTAGGTCCTGCCTTGGGCCAGCTTGGTGTCAATATTATGGAGTTCTGCAAAGCCTACAATGCGCAAACCCAGGCGCAAACCGGAACAATTATCCCAGTTGAGATAACAGTATATGAAGATCGCTCCTTCTCCTTTATCACGAAGACACCCCCGGCAGCTGTTCTGCTAAGGGATGCGGCAGGCATCGAAAAGGGTTCCGGAGAGCCTCTCAAGGAGAAGGTCGGCACAGTCACAAAGGCGCAGGTGCGGGACATTGCCGAGACAAAAATGCCTGATCTAAATGCCAACGATGTAGAAGCCGCCATGAAGATTGTTGAAGGCACCGCCCGCAGCATGGGAATAGAAGTAACCGAAGAAGCAACCGAGTCGTGAGAACTGTGCGGATACATGTCTCTCAATCGGAGTTCTCATGATAAGTTGAACCAAGATGGGACGAGAGGATAATGAAAAGAGGCAAGAAGTACCAAGACATAGCCAAAAACGTCGACAAGAGCGTTCTTGTATCTCCCGCCCAGGCGCTGAAGTTTGTCAAGGAGAACGCGCCAGCCAAGTTTGATGAATCAGTAGAGATCCATTTGCGCTTGGGCATAGATCCGCGAAAGGCGGATCAACAGGTGAGAGGAACCGTCGTGCTTCCCCATGGAACTGGCAAGAAGGTCAGGGTGGCCGTGTTCGCTCAAGGTGACAAGCAGAAGGAGGCAGAAGAAGCCGGCGCTGATGTAGTCGGCGGTGCCGATCTTGCTGAGAAGATTGAAAAAGGCTGGATGGAGTTTGACGTGAGTATTGCTACCCCGGACATGATGAGTATTGTGGGGAAATTGGGAAGAATCTTGGGGCCAAGGGGACTGATGCCTAATCCCAAAAGTGGAACCGTCACTTTTGATGTTGGCAAAGCGGTCAGCGATATCCAAAAGGGCAAAGTGGAATACAGAGTGGATAAGTACGGAATTATCCATGTAAGCATAGGCAAAGTTTCCTTCTCCCAAGAGCAGCTGGTTGAAAACTATTCCGCGCTCCTGGAAGAGATATCCAGGGCAAAGCCACCGGCAGCCAAAGGCAAGTACTTACGAACCATCTCGGTTGCGTCAACCATGGGCCCAGGGGTCCGTGTGGATCCCACAAGATTCCGGGATCTTTTGGAAGAAGAGGCAGGCTGAAGAAAGGATACTTGATTCTAGATCCTTGATGCTCGATAACGGCCAAGATCTGGTCTATCTGGTATCTTGTTCGGTCTCCATAGCTACCATCTGGAATCAAGTATCCAGCATCAAGTATCTGGTCTTGTTTGACTTTTAACTGTTCTTTTGTTACATTTGGACAGCACTTTCAAAAGGCAATAAAAGATCCAACCGAAGACAGTAGGCGTCCTTTTTCATCCGGTTTGGGTGAGGCGGACTTAATGTTGCCCACCGAGGTTCATTTGACTACCAAATAGCTTTATCATACGGTTATTTGGCCTTTTCAAGAACTTGAGTTAGATCTCCTGTCTGCGGAGATCTTTTTTAGTCTGGATTTCATCATCAAATTCAGGGAGTGGTATTAGGATGGCATCGGAAAAAGCACTCAAAGAGAAGAAAGAAGAAGTAAGAAAGATCGGGGAAAGATTAAAGAATTCGCCTAGCATTGTTTTTACTGAGTACAGAGGCCTCGATGTACACGAGATGCAGGAGTTGCGTAAACGGCTGCGGGAAAATAATGTGGATTATAAGGTGATCAAAAATACTCTTGCGCGGATTGCAGCGAGCAATCTTGAACTGGAGGAACTTCACGAATTCTTGAATGGACCTACGGCGGTGGCATCAGCCAACGAGGACCTGGTCGCGCCGGCTCGTGTTCTCTTCAATTTTTCCAAAGAACACGAAGCGCTGCAGCTAAAGGGCGGGATTTTGGAAGGCGAAGTTATTGGGGCTGACAGAATAAAGTCGCTTGCCACTCTCCCCTCACAGGAAGAACTCGTGGCAAAACTACTGGGCAATCTCAACGGTCCAATCGCGGGGCTGGTAAATGTACTCAACGCCCCACTCAGGGGTCTCGTCGGTGCGCTGAATGCTGTTCTAGATCAGAAGGAGAAAGCAGCCGAAGCGTAGAGGCGGAACAAGCATGAAATTCCAGGCAGCAAATTCCAAATAAAGTCCTGAACCATGAAGCACCGGCGCTAAGAGCTAGACCCCAAATGAAATCCATCAGGCTGAAAAGGGTTGTTAAAAAGCGGTTCTGCATTTATCTAGAATTTGGGATTTGGAACTTGTTCTTAATCTAGAACTTGTGTGTATAAGAGGAGGTGAAATTGATGGCGGAGAAGAAAGAAGAGGCAAAAAAGGAAGAGAAGAAGACTTCAGCGAAGAAAGAGGTCGCGAAGGAAAAGGCACCAGCTGCAGAAGAGAAAGCTAAAGAGAGCCAGCCCAAGGCGAAAACTGCAACAAAGAAGGCAGCAAAAGGCGGCGACCTTGTTGAAACCATAAAGAATATGACTGTGCTGGAGCTTTCGGATCTGGTCAAGGAGCTTGAGGAGACGTTTGGCGTGAGCGCCGCAGCACCGGTTGCCGTTGCTCAAGCGACAGGGCCCACGACAGGAACAGCAGGACCTGCTGAGGAGGAGAAAGCGAGCTTTGATGTTATCTTGAGCAGTGTCGGCGACAAGAAGATCCAGGTTATAAAGGTTGTAAGAAGCTTGACTGGCCTGGGCTTGAAGGAAGCCAAAGCCGTTGTTGACGAGGCACCCAAGCCCGTCAAGGAAAACGTAGACAAAGACGAAGCTGACAAGATGAAAACTGAATTGGAAGAAGCTGGAGCGACCGTAGAATTAAAATAGACCTCCATTTGGGGAAATATCTGACATCTGACATTTGAACTTTGCACAGGTTCTTTTTGGTCAAATATCAGGTGTCAGGTGGCGTGTTGATTAATAGCTAGAATATCATTACAATCGGTCTTGGCTGGGCAGAGAATCTCGGGAGCCATGATGGCCGGCAACGCCTAGGATTGACAGAACAAAAAGGCAAAAACGAAGAACGGTTTTGAACCGTTGGAAATCCATCCGCCCTGTTTGGCGGCTTTTTCGGCGCAAGTTGAACCGGCTTATAATTCTGCATTCTCGTTTTTCACTTTGCGTCTTGCATTTTCAATCTGGATTTTCTTAATTGTCCCTGCCAATGTTTGCAGCTCGTTTGCTTGTTTGCGATTACGGCCAAAAAGACTATAGTTGACGAGACGTCCAAAAAATGGTATCTTATTTCTTTGTGGCCTTACCGTGATAACCTCCATTCTAAAGGGTGATCTGCCTAGTGAAGCGAGATTTTGGCATCAGAGAACGGCGAAGTTTCGCGAAAATCCCAGAAGTCCTGGAAGTCCCCAATTTAATTTCTGTTCAAAGAGACTCCTACCTGTGGTTCTTAGATGAAGGTTTAAAAGAAGCGTTTCGCGATATTTCTCCCATTGAAGATTTTACCGGGAACCTCGCAATCGAGTTTGGTGCGTACGAGTTCGGGGAACCAAAGTATCCCTATGATGCATGCAAAGAGAAGGACATGACATTTGCAGCTCCGCTGTTTGTGACCGTCCGATTCATCAACAAAGAGACGGGAGAGATCAAGGAGCAGCAGGTCTTTATGGGAGACCTGCCGCTGATGACTGAAAAAGGGACCTTTGTCATCAACGGCACCGAACGAACCGTCGTGAGCCAGCTGGTGAGATCCCCTGGAGTCTATTTTGACCAGGAGATAGACAAGCAATCAGATAGAATAATCCATACTTGTAAGATAATCCCCAGCAGGGGAGCATGGCTGGAAATGGAGATTGACAAGCGCGATGTCATCTCCGTGAGAATTGACAGGAAGCGAAAAACACCGGTAACCATACTCTTGAAGGCGATCGGCTACGAGGGCACTGATGAGCTTCTGGAAATGTTTGATGAGGCCGACTCGGTCCAGAAAACTCTGGAAAAAGACTATACAGAAACAAGAGAAGAAGCCTTGGTGGAGATCTATAAGAAGCTTCGTCCCGGCGAACCGCCGACCGTGGAAAGCGCCAGGTCCTTGATTGACGCTCTTTTCTTCAATCCTCACCGATATGATCTGGCAAAAGTTGGACGCTACAAGATCAATAAGAAACTAAGCTTAGATACCAGTCTGGACACGAGCATTCTGACTAATGAGGACATTCTGGAGACGGTGAAGTATCTAGTGCGTCTCCATGAAGGTCTGGGAGAAATCGACGATATAGATCATTTCGGAAACAGAAGGGTAAGAACGGTGGGCGAGCTGATCCAAAACCAATTTAGGATCGGTCTGGCTCGCATGGAGCGAGTTGTGAAAGAGAGAATGACAACTCAGGATATTGACACTATCACTCCCCAGACCCTCATCAACATCCGCCCGATTGTGGCAGCCATAAAAGAGTTCTTTGGCAGCAGCCAGCTTTCCCAGTTCATGGATCAGACCAATCCTTTGGCAGGTCTTACCCACAAGAGACGGCTATCAGCTCTGGGACCTGGTGGTTTGTCCAGGGAGCGTGCAGGTTTTGAAGTCCGCGACGTTCACCCTTCTCACTATGGCAGAATGTGTCCGATCGAGACGCCTGAAGGTCCCAATATCGGCTTGATAGGCTCTTTGTCCACATATGCCAAGGTAAATGAGTTTGGTTTTATTGAGACGCCATACAGAAAAGTGGAGAATGGGAAGGTTACCGACAAGATAGAGTACTTGACCGCAGACGAAGAGGATAAATACATTATTGCGCAGGCGAATGCCTCGTTTAACAAGAAGACCGGAAAATTTGAGGGTGACAAGATCTTGGTGCGCATTAGGGAAGAGGTGGAGACCGTCGAGCCTGACAAGGTGGACTATATGGACGTTTCTCCTCGCCAGATTGTCAGTGTCGCGACAGCCATGATCCCTTTCTTGGAACATGACGATGCTAACCGGGCGCTTATGGGATCGAATATGCAGCGTCAAGCAGTACCCTTAATAAAGACTGAAGCGCCTTTTGTAGGAACTGGTATGGAGCACCGAGCTGTGAAAGATACCGGTGAGGTCATCATTGCCAGAAGACCCGGTTTGGTGAAAAAAGTAGAAGCAGATCATATTGAGATTGAAGTCGATGCGGATGGCGGAAAGAAGAAGAAAAAGAAGGAGAAAGAAAGCGATATTTATCCTTTGTACAAGTTCCGCCGGTCTAATCAGGGAACCTGTATAAATCAAAAACCCATAGTTGTAAATGGGGACAAGGTCGAGGCAGGTCAGGTGATTGCTGATGGTTCCTGCACGGATGCGGGCGAATTGGCGCTTGGCCGCAATCTGCTGGTTGCCTTTATGCCTTGGGAAGGATACAACTACGAGGACGCCATAATCATCAGCGAGCGGCTGGTAAAAGATGACATATTGACCTCGATTCACATCGAAGAGCACGAGATCGATGCTCGGGACACCAAGCTCGGATCAGAAGAGATAACCAGAGATATACCTAATGTTGGAGAAGAAGTACTGAAGGATCTTGACGAACGGGGCATTGTTCGTGTCGGCGCCGAGGTCCAGCCCGGAGATATCCTTGTCGGAAAAGTGACACCGAAAGGAGAAACCGAGCTGACGGCAGAGGAGCGGCTGCTTCGAGCGATTTTCGGGGAAAAAGCAAGAGAGGTTAGGGACACATCGCTGAAGGTTCCCCATGGTGAGACCGGAACTGTCATTGATGTAAGGGTTTTCTCGCGTGAGGAGGGCGATGAGCTGTCTCCGGGCGTAAATGAACTGGTGCGCGTGTATGTCGCCCAAAAGAGAAAGATCTCCGAAGGCGACAAGCTAGCCGGAAGACATGGTAACAAGGGAGTAATATCTAAAATAGTGCCCGAAGAGGACATGCCCTTCATGGCTGATGGCTCACCTGTTGATATTGTGCTCAATCCACTCGGTGTCCCTTCGCGTATGAATATTGGACAAGTCTTGGAGGCACATCTCGGATGGGCCGCCAAAGTGGGTTGGAGCGAGAAAAGCAAAGACCATGAGAGCCCGATGTGGGTCTCATCTCCTGTTTTTGACGGTGCCCGCGAGGAAGAGATCAAAGGGGCGTTAAAAAAGGCTGGTCTGCCCACGAACGGCAAGACGTTGCTCTATGACGGCAAAAGCGGCGAACCTTTCAGCCAGCCGGTTGTGGTTGGGTACATCTACATGATGAAGCTGCTACATTTAGTTGATGATAAGATCCATGCGCGTTCGACCGGTCCTTATTCTCTCGTGACTCAACAGCCACTTGGAGGAAAGGCTCAGTTCGGTGGTCAGAGATTCGGAGAGATGGAGGTGTGGGCTTTGGAGGCGTATGGTGCAGCTTACACCCTCCAAGAGCTTCTTACGGTAAAATCTGACGATGTTTTGGGCCGGGTTAGGACATATGAGGCGATTGTGAAGGGCGAAAACATCCCAGAAGCAGGTATTCCAGAGTCATTCAAGGTATTGGTCAAAGAGATGCAGAGCCTCGGTTTGAATGTGGAAGTCCTTTCCGGTGAAGGGAAGGAGATAGAGCTGAAAGAGACCGAGGAAGGAGCTCTAAAGACGGCGGCTGATCTGGGCATAGATTTCGCAGGCGCAGGAACGGCTGAGGCGGAGAGCGCTGATATGAAGGCTATGCATCTAGAAGGTGAAGAGCCGGAAGAGGCGGCGGCAGATGGTGAAGGCAAAGAAGCCGAAGAAGCAGAGGCGGAGGAAGAAAAGGAAGCCGAGGAAGCCGAAGGGCAAGAGACAGTAGAGACAGAAGCGCCGGATGCCGGAAAAGCCAAGAAAACAGAGGAAGTAGAAGTAGAGAGCGAAATCTAACTGGATGGATCCTAGATCCCAGATGCTGGATACCAGATGCTTGAATCCGCTTTGATTTTGGGTTGTATCTAGTATCAAGTATCTAGTATGTAGGATCAAGTTGACTGGAGGTAGTATTTTGCTGGATGTAAACAATTTTGATGCGTTGAGAATTGGGCTTACCTCACCTGAACAAATTCGTGCTTGGTCAAATGGTGAGGTCAAGAAGCCGGAGACCATCAACTACCGCACCCTTAAGCCTGAGAAGGACGGGCTTTTTTGCGAGAAGATCTTTGGGCCGACCAAAGATTGGGAATGTTACTGCGGCAAATACAAAAGGATACGGTTCAAGGGGATCATATGCGAAAGGTGTGGGGTTGAGGTTACGCGCTCAAAAGTACGCCGCGACCGTATGGGCCACATTGAATTGGCGGCCCCCGTGTCCCATATATGGTACTTCAAAGGCGTTCCTTCACGTCTAGGATATCTGCTGGATATCGCGCCGAAGGACTTGGAGAAGGTCCTATATTTTGCCTCTTATCTTATTACTCGAGTTGATAGAGACAAGCGAGCAGAGGATGTGCCCATGCTCCAAGATGAACTGGAGAATGAGATAAAGGAGTTGAAAGAGGAAGCAAAAGCGCGCATCAAGGAGCTGGAAGCGGAGAAAGACCATGACGAGAAGTTGGTCAAGGGCGAGATTGAACCGGAGGAGGGAGAAACGGCAAAGACAAGGGCCAATCCTTCTCCTGAAGCCGCCCTGGCCGCACTTGAGAAGAAGCTTGTAAAGGACATTAATGAGATAGAGGAGGAGACTGAAGAGAGGATCGACTGGCTGAATCACACGTTTGAGATTTTTCAAGGTCTTCAGTCGAAACAGCTGATCTCAGACGAGATCCTTTTTCGCGAGTTGAGAGACAGGTATTTTGAATATTTTGATGGGGGCATGGGTGCAGAAGCAATAAAGACCATGCTCACTAAGGTGGATTTGGAGGCGGAGGCAACTCGCCTAAGAGCGACAATCAAAAAGTCCAAAGGACAAAAAAGGAACAGGGCAGTTAAAAGGCTCAAGGTAGTATCGGCTTTCAGACGCTCAACGAACAGGCCCGAGTGGATGGTATTGGAGGCAATTCCAGTGATTCCACCTGATCTTAGGCCTATGGTGCAGCTCGATGGCGGTAGGTTCGCTACTTCGGATCTAAACGATCTTTATCGGCGCGTGATCAATCGAAATAATCGCTTGAAGAGACTGCTTGATCTTGGGGCGCCTGAGATCATCGTGAATAACGAAAAACGGATGCTTCAAGAAGCAGTTGACGCACTCTTTGACAACGGGCGCCGCGGTCGGCCAGTTACCGGACCTGGCAATCGACCGTTGAAATCCCTCAGTGACATGCTCAAGGGCAAGCAAGGAAGATTTCGTCAGAACCTGCTAGGAAAGCGCGTTGACTATTCTGGGCGATCGGTGATCGTAATCGGGCCGGAGCTTAAGCTTAATCAGTGCGGTCTGCCCAAGGCGATGGCTCTTGAGTTGTTCAAGCCCTTTGTCATGAAGCGGCTGGTAGACTTGGATTATGCGCCCAATATTAAGAGTGCCAAACGCATGGTGGAGCGAGCAAAAGATGTGGTATGGGACGTTCTCGAGGATGTGATCAAAGAGCATCCGGTGCTGCTTAACCGGGCTCCGACCTTACATAGGTTGGGAATACAGGCTTTTGAGCCGGTCTTGGTGGAGGGCAAGGCAATTCAGATCCATCCGCTGGTTTGTACCGCTTTCAATGCAGATTTTGATGGCGATCAGATGGCGGTGCATTTGCCCCTATCTATAGAATCTCAGGCTGAAGCCAGAATACTGATGCTTTCGGCAAACAATATCCTTTCTCCTGCGCATGGACGTCCTCTGGCGACTCCCACTCAGGACATGGTTTTGGGCAGCTATTTCCTAACAGCGGCCAAAGAAAAAAGCAAGGGAGAGGGCAAGAGTTTCAGCTCCCAACAAGAAGCTGTGCTTGCCTTTGATTGCGGCCAGATAGAGTTGCATGCCAAGATCCATGTGAGGTTTCCAGATACGGGAGAACGCGTCGAGACGACCCCGGGAAGGATATTCTTCAATCAAGCGCTTCCGGATGATCATGCATTTGTGAACAAGGCAATCGGAAAGAAAGAGCTAGCCAGTCTTGTTGAGGAGTGTTGCGTGAGATACGGCATAGCCGACACAGCCAAGCTCTTGGATGATATAAAGGCAATTGGGTTCCACTATGCAACAAAAGCGGGCATTACTATCGGGGTCGATGACATCCAGATTCCTCCGGACAAGTGGGAAATCCTCGATGCGCCAGAAGAGGCAGTTGAGAAGATCGAGCGGCAGTACCGGCGTGGTCTGATCACAAAGGATGAACGACATCAAAGGATTGTCGATATTTGGACGCAGGCCACTGAGGATGTTACTGATGCAATGGAGAAACAATTCGATCGTTTCAACTCTATTTATATGATGGCAAACTCTGGAGCAAGAGGTAATCTGAAACAGATACGTCAGCTGGCTGGAATGAGGGGTCTGGTTGCAAATCCCAAGGGGGATATCATTGACCGGCCCATCAAGGCAAATTTCCGCGAAGGTCTCACCGTTCTGGAGTACTTTATTTCTACGCACGGTGCAAGGAAAGGATTAGCGGATACTGCGCTTAGGACAGCAGATTCGGGATATCTTACCAGGAAACTAGTGGATGTAGCTCAAGATATTATTGTCCGGGAAGCCGACTGCGGGACCGAACAAGGAATCCCTGCGCCCACCACAGATGAGGAAGGCATACTCAATCGAAATCTGGTGGGCCGAATCAGCCTGGAAAAGGTCAAAGGTCCCAGACGAAAGGTAATTCTTGAGGCCAACCAGGAGATGACGCATGAGGACATCCAGAAAATGGTGGATGCAGGCATTGACAGCGTAGATATCCGCTCAGTTCTTTGGTGTCGCACTCAGCACGGGGTCTGCCAAAAATGCTACGGATGGAGTTTGGCCACCGGAGCGCGGGTTGATGTCGGCGAGGCCGTAGGTATTATCGCAGCTCAATCAATTGGTGAGCCCGGAACACAGCTTACTATGAGGACCTTCCATACGGGTGGTGTAGCCGGTGAGGATATTACACATGGTTTGCCCCGAGTTGTGGAGCTATTTGAGGCACGAAAACCAAAAGGGCAAGCACAGATCTCAGAGGTATCGGGACAGGTGGAGATCAGAGAGACCGATAAATTCCGCAAGATCGTAGTTCATACGAAAGAGGGCAAAGAACGGGTTTACCAGGTATCAAGAAGGGCCAGACTACGGGTGGGCGACGGCAATATGGTTCAGGCCGGCGACCAACTGACAGAAGGATCACTTAATCCCCACGATATTCTCAGGATCAAGGGTATCCAAGCGGTTCAGCTGTATCTTGTACAAGAAGTTCAGGAGGTATACAGATCTCAGGGCGTTGAGATAAGTGACAAACATATAGAATTGATTGTTCGCCAGATGCTTCGCAAAGTTCTTGTGGGAGAATCGGGAGACACTGAGTTTCTACCTGGAGAACTGGTAAATCGCTACTCCTTTCAGGAGGAAAACGAGAGAATTGGCGAAGAGGACGGGGAACCGGCGACTGCGAAACAGGTACTGCTGGGGATTACCAAAGCCTCACTGGCCACAGATAGTTTCTTGTCGGCAGCCTCATTCCAAGAGACAACTCGTGTTCTAACCGAAGCTGCGATAGCAGGGAAAGTGGATCCTCTGCTGGGTCTGAAAGAAAACGTCATAATCGGGAAGCTGGTTCCGGCAGCCACCGGGATGAGCAGGTATCGATCTATTGAGATTGAATATGATGACGGAAATGGCGCAGAGGGCTTGGTCTATGAAGGCGAACCTCAGGTCGCGCTTGAGTCCGGTGGAGTGGAAGACGCAGAGAATCTGGATCAGAAAGTTGACACTTTCACTGAACAGTGATAAATTATTAATTTGTCGTTTTCAGTGCGAGACTGGCAAGTCAATGGTCTGAAGATGCATGTTGCGGCTCTTGAAAACGGCGGAGCGGCCGATGAACAATTTTTTTCGGGCCAGTATTGCAGATGGAGCTTACACCATAACTGTCAATAAGGAGCTGGCGCTGCTTTTTGATGCTGAGTGAGCAGTATGTACGGCTCTGATGAAAGAGGGAAGAAAAAAGAGGAAAGGCATTAACAGGTTATCAGGCTGATAACGAGTGTTCAATAGACGTTGCCCTTCCCAATGGCCACGAGGCCCGCTATGCAGATAACAGAGGAAAGTTCTTGACCGGATAGGATTGGCTGCGTGGCAGGTCTGAGATTGGAGCCGGTACTGCCCCTTTAGGGACAACGTTTTTTTTATGAAAAAAAGACAAAGGCCAAAGAGATACTACATTCGGGATATTTGATGCTAGATATACAAAAAGAAAGAGCGATTCTAGAATCTAGAATCGAGAAGTGGAGATAAATGCCGACAATTAGTCAGCTGGTTAGGAAAGGCAGGAAGAAGGTAGAAAAACGCGGCAAGGTTCCGGCGTTGCAGCGGTGTCCTCAGAAAAGAGGAGTGTGCACCCAGGTCAAGACAACGACACCGAAGAAACCAAACTCAGCGTTGCGCAAGATTGCCAGGGTGAGGCTGACCAACGGAATGGAAGTGACAGCGTACGTGCCAGGAATCGGCCATAACCTACAGGAACACTCCATAATCCTGATCCGTGGAGGTCGAGTCAAGGATCTGCCAGGTGTCAGGTACAAGATAATAAGAGGTGCTTTGGATACAGCGGGAGTAGATGATCGCAAGAAGGCGCGATCAAAGTACGGAGCAAAGGCCCCGAAGTAAGTTGCGGCGGCGAGAGGCGAGCAAGCCTTGAGTCTAGCCCGGCAAACGTCACATGGAGGCCTGGTAGCCTTGGGACAACTCCACAAAGGGCTACACAATCAGATTCGAGGTCAATCAACAGCCCCGGTGAGTCCAAACCGAGCGATCAAAGCGACGTCGAAGCATGTAAGAATGTCATGGGTAAGATCAATATCAGAATGGGAAATCGGCGGAGGTACGAGTGCCCAGAAAAGGTCCGGCAAGAAAAAGAGGTATAGAGCCAGATCCGGTTTATGAAGATAAGCTGGTCAGCCAGCTGATCAACAAGATATTACTCTCTGGAAAAAAGGGAATAGCCGAGGGCATTGTATACGAAGCTTTAAAGATAGTCGGCGACAAGACAAATGACGATCCCGTGGTGTCTTTGAGAAAGGCTGTGGGCAACGTCCGTCCTCTATTGGAAGTGAAGCCGCGCAGGGTTGGAGGAGCGACTTACCAGGTTCCAGTTGAGGTCTCTAACCGGCGGGGAACCACCCTCGCGTTACGATGGATCGTTGGTTTTTCAAGAGCAAGATCCGGCAAGAAGATGTCCGATCGATTAGCAAATGAGCTGCTGGAGGCGCTCAACAACACAGGTTCCTCGATTAAGAAGAAGGAAGATCTACACAAGATGGCAGAGGCCAATCGGGCTTTTGCTCACTATAGATGGTAATGATCGACCCCAGGTGAGTGTCGAATTGGAGCACAAAAGGAGAAACCAGATAACAGTGGGGAACGAGGATTAATGACAAAAAGAACCAGCCTGGACAAAATTCGAAATATTGGGATTATGGCGCATATCGATGCCGGTAAAACCACTACGACCGAGCGAATACTTTATTATACGGGCAAAGTATATAAGATTGGTGAGGTTGACGAAGGATCTGCCACTATGGATTGGATGGTTCAGGAACAGGAGCGAGGAATTACCATTACCTCTGCTGCAACGACTGCATTGTGGAGAGACTTTACAATCAACATTATAGATACGCCTGGACATGTGGACTTTACTATCGAGGTTGAAAGAGCACTTAGAGTGCTTGATGGAGCGGTCGCAATATTCTGTGCGGTTGGCGGAGTCGAACCTCAGTCGGAAACCGTTTGGCGGCAAGCTGACAAATATCAGGTACCGCGCATTGCATACGTTAACAAAATGGACCGAACGGGAGCGGATTTTTTGCAGACTCTTGAGATGATGAAAACGAGACTTGGGGCCAATCCTCTGGCGGTCCAGGTGCCCATAGGCCGGGAGGATTCCTTTGCCGGAATGGTGGATCTGGTCAATATGAGCGCGATTGTTTACACAGACGAAAAAGGCGAGAAGTGGGAAGAAAGACCTATCCCCGATGAGCTGAGGGAAGAAGCGGAGTTATACCATCATAATATGATAGAAATCCTCGCCGAGTTCGACGATGAGCTGCTTCATAAGTTTCTAGAAAATGAGCCTATATCACCCGATGATCTCAAAACAGCCTTGCGAAAAGCCACGCTAAACACGGGCGTTGTGCCGGTTTTTTGCGGGGCTTCTTTCAAGAACAAAGGGGTCCAGCCTTTGCTGGATGGTGTGGTAGATCTTCTGCCGTCTCCTGCAGATGTACCCCCTGTTGAGGGACTAAATCCCAACACGAGGAAGACAGAGCAGAGGGAAGTCAATGACGATGCTCCATTTTCAGCGCTCGCCTTTAAGATAATGACCGATCCGTACGTTGGCAAGCTAACCTTCTTTCGAGTGTACTCGGGCGTGCTGAAGGCCGGTTCATACATCCTGAACGCAAACACCGGCAACAAGGAGCGGATAGGACGTCTGCTGCAGATGCACGCAAATCATCGGGAAGAAAAGCAGGAAGTAAAAACGGGTGATATTGTAGCTGCAGTGGGACTCAAGAAGACGACCACCGGTGATACACTAAGTGATCCGGAGCACCCGATTAGTTTGGAAGCGATGATCTTTCCTCAGCCGGTCATCTCAGTGGCAATAGAGCCGAAGACCCAAGCCGATCAAGACAAGCTGACTGGTTCATTGGCCAAGCTGGCTGATGAAGATCCAACCTTTAAAGTCAAGACGGATGAAGAATCGGGACAGACCATCATCTCCGGAATGGGTGAGCTCCACCTTGAAGTCATCGTTGACAGGCTACTAAGAGAGTTCAAAGTCGGGGCTAATGTTGGAAAGCCCCAGGTTTCATACCGTGAAACCATTACCAGACATGTTTCGAATATTGAAGGACGCTATGTGCGGCAGACCGGTGGCCGGGGTCAGTTTGGACATGTGGTGATCAATATTGAGCCGAACGAACATGGTGCTGGATATGAGTTCGTGGATGAAATTACTGGTGGCACGATACCGAGAGAATATATCTCAGCCGTAGACAAGGGGATCCAGGAAGCAATGGAGAGCGGCGTTTTGGCCGGGTTCCCGGTCATAGACCTGAAGGTGGCTCTGGTTGATGGATCATATCATGAGGTTGACTCATCGGAACTTGCGTTTAAGATCGCAGCCTCTATTGCGTTCAAAGAGGGTGTTAGGAGAGGACATCCGATCCTTCTCGAGCCCATCATGGATGTAGAGGTAGTGGTACCCGAGGAGTATATGGGTGATGTGATTGGGGATCTGAATTCCCGGCGGGCCCACATCGGAGGCATAGACCTGAGAGCGGGTGCTCAAGTTATTGGAGCTCGCGTGCCTTTGTCGGAGATGTTTGGCTATGCAACGAGTTTGCGATCCAACACGCAGGGGCGAGCTACGTTCACGATGCAATTCGACCGTTATGAAGAGGTGCCGACCACTATTACCAGGGAAATTGTTGGAAAAATGCAAGGCGAATGGCCCATGGTCAGTTAGAAAACAGATACTGGATACTAGATCCTGGATACTGGATAGGAAGAGCAGATCTAGATACAGGATCACAGAGTAGAGAAAAGCGAGCACCAAGCAGCCAGTTATCTAGAATCAAGTATCTAGAATCTAGGATCAAGTCTTTAGAAGGAGGTAACCCAAATTGGCGAAGAAGAAGTTTGAGAGAACCAAGCCCCACATGAACATCGGTACAATCGGCCACGTAGATCATGGGAAGACCATGCTCACCGCGGCAATTACCAAGTG
>CAYFXD010000022.1:0-19487 GCA_964347095.1 uncultured Actinomycetota bacterium
ACTTCCGGTTGTGTAAGAATCGTCCAACTCGACAAAGCCAAACTCTCCCGTTGCCCACAATATCAACTCTTCCGCTATACGGCTGAGATGCACCATGGCAATTGATGCACATGACAAGAACTCCGAGATAAAATCACGGTCACTGGTCGCATCCAGACTGTTTGCCGATATTTTGGAAAAGCCCAGCTCCTCTGCCACCATGCCCTGATCGATTGGAAAAGAGGTACCAGCCAGCGCTCCTGAGCCCAAAGGCATGGTGTCAGTCCGATCAAAACAGGCTTTGAAGCGGTCAAAATCACGCGATAGACAGAAAAAATGAGCCATCTGGTGATGGGCAAAGAGTACCGGCTGCCCTCGTTGTAGGTGCGTATAACCAGGCATTATGACATCAGCGTGCTCAAGAGTCAGATCTAATTGCGTGCCTTGCAGGGCTACCAACAGCTGGCAGATCACCTTGATCTCTTTCTTCAAATACATTCGAAGATCCAGAGCAACTTGATCGTTACGGCTTCGCGCTGTGTGGAGCTTTCCGCCAACTAGGCCTATCTTCTGAGTCAAGGCGCGCTCAATACTCATATGGATGTCTTCATCCGAAAGATCAAAATTGAAGTCCCCCTTCGCTATCTCTTTTTCGATTTCCTGCAGCCCACTGATGATCTTTTGGGCTTCCGTCTCAGGTACAATGCCGCAGTTCCCGAGCATTCGGGCATGGGCGATGCTGCCCTCTATGTCCTCCCTATAAAGACGTCGGTCAAACGAAAGAGATGAGGTGAATTCCTCCACTTGTTTAGCTGTTTCTTTTTTAAAGCGTCCGCCCCAAGCCTTCAAAAAACCTCCCAGGCGAGTGAACCAGTAGCAACTGATGTCTCTAGAACATCGATTATGAAATGGTTCCAAATCACAGGTTTTTCGTGATTGATTACTCGTAATTAGTCATTCTTTTTGGACTCTCGACTTTTCTGAGCCCATATCTTCAGGGGCAATCCCCATAGATCGATGAAGCCCTCAGCCGATTGGTGAGAGAACTTGTCAGCCTCTTCATAGGTAGCCAGAGAATAGTCGTAGAGAGACTCACTTGATTTTCTGCCGGCGACTTGACACGTCCCTTTATGAAACTTCAATCTAACCGTGCCGCTGATACTTTTCTGCGTATCTTCTATAAAAGCATCCATCGCACCCTTCAGCGGAGAGTACCAAAGACCGTTATAGACCAACTCTGCGTACCTCTGTTCTATCAGGGGCTTATAATGCGCCAGGTCCCGCTCCAAATTTAGATCCTCCAGGCTCCGGTGAGCCATGATCAGCGAAAGAGCAGCAGGAGCCTCGTATACCTCTCTTGACTTGATCCCTACAAGCCTATTTTCCACCATGTCAATTCGGCCCCATCCGTTTTCGCCTGCGACTTGGCCAATATGCTTAATGATCTGAGCAAGATCAAGCTTGCGGCCGTTTATGGCGCTTGGTACACCTTTTTCGAAATCAATCTCCATGTACGCTGGATTATCTGGTGCCTTATCAACATCACTAGTCAGTGTGTAAATGTCAGGCGGTGGCTCGACCCAAGTATCCTCCAGCACACCGCATTCAATGGCGCGACCCCAAAGATTCTCATCAATGCTGTAGGGCTTCTTTTTGCTCGTGGGGACTGGGATATTGTGCTCCCTTGCATACTCCATTCCCTTTTCTCTTGACATATTCCATTCCCTTAGCGGAGCAACTATTTGCAGACTCGGTTCCAGCGCACGGATCGAGACTTCAAACCTAACCTGGTCATTGCCTTTGCCCGTACAACCGTGCGCGACATATGCCGCCCTCTGCGATTTAGCCACTTCCACCTGTAATTTGGCGATTAGCGGTCGCGAAAGCGCGGACACCAGCGGATATTT
Source organism: uncultured Actinomycetota bacterium (assembly GCA_964347095.1). GTDB lineage: Bacteria > Actinomycetota > Aquicultoria > Subteraquimicrobiales > CAYFXD01 > CAYFXD01. The sequence continues at coordinate 1,887 of CAYFXD010000022.1, forward strand.
ATGCTCGTAGAGTGCATTTGCTTTTAGACAAGGAACAACATAATTGTCAATAAACTCGGATTTGGCATTGATCAGAAAGGACTCAACTGCACCTATCGTCAACGCTTTTTCCCTGACCGCTTCTAGATCACCGCCCTGCCCGACGTCTGCAACTAATGCTATGACCTCACATTTGTACTCGTCCTGCAGCCACCTAATCGCTATCGATGTATCAAGACCACCGGAATATGCCAAAACTACTCTTGCCTTACCCAATGTGCCTCCATGGGTTGATTAACATTGTCCATTGCCCAGATTCATGTATACATCTCTGTTTCTTAGCTTATGAGCTCTTCAACTTCTCCAACCGTCTGGTGATCATTCTACTGCCTTTATTGTCGGCAGCGATCAATAGGATAGTGTCGTCACCTGCAATTGTGCCCACAATCTCTACCCACCGCGTATTATCGAGCGCCGCCGCAACCCCCTGCGCGGCTCCCGGTGATGTCTTTACGACAACTAGATTCCCTGCCCTGGTTATTGCGTTGACAAAATCACTGAGCATCCTTTGAAGGTGCTCGATTTCCTCAGCAATTCCCGTCTGGGGCAACACATAAATACTGCCGTGCGAAGTCCGGATCTTCTGAAGGCGCATCTCCAGGATGTCGCGAGAAACTGTGGCCTGAGTGGCACTAAATCCTTCCTTGGTCAGCTCCTTTACCAATTCGCCCTGCGTACTTAGCCTCTTTTCCTGAACCAGCCTGCGAATTGCCTCCTGACGAGCTACTTTCGACTTCACTTTAATCACCCAGAAGTACACTCAATAGAGCTTTTTGTGCATGAAGCCGGTTTTCTGCCTGATCAAAGAGCCCGTTCTCGTGCTTGTCAAACACTTCCATGAGAATTTCCTCGCCATAATGTGCCGGCAGACAATGCATGATAAGTGCGCCGGGTCTAGCGTGGGAAAGCAGCTCATTGTTTACCTGGTACTTTGCGAGTGCAGCACGTCTTTGGGCACTTTCATCTTCGTCACCCATGCTGGTCCACACATCCGTGTAGACAATGTCTGCATTTCTTACGCCTTCAACAGGATCATCGGTAATGCTTATTTTGGACGATTTCCCTCTTAGAAAACTCATTGCCCTTCTTACAACTTCTTCCTTTGGCTGATAGCCCTCGGGAGAACTCACCGAGATATTGATCCCCACTTTGACAGAGGCCAACAACAGTGAATTGGCGACATTATTTCCGTCTCCAACGTAGGCCAGTTTCAATCCCGCCAGGCGGTCCTTTTTCTCCAAGATGGTCACCAAGTCTGCCATGGCCTGGCAAGGATGGGCATAGTCAGTTAGACCATTTATGACCGGCACTGATGCCCCTTTTGCAAGCTCTTCCAATTCCCGATGATCGTAGGCCCGCATCACGATGCCATCAACATATCGCGATAGTACCTTTCCCGTGTCTTCCAGCGTTTCTCCCCGAGACAGTTGCATATCGGAAGCATTGAGAAAGATTGGATGTCCCCCCAGCTGCGCGATTCCGGCTTCAAATGAAACCCTGGTTCGCGTGGAGGGTTTCTGAAAAATCAAGGCCACAGTCTTTCCTGCCAGAGGCTGCCTGTCAATCTTTAGCTTTGTCCTCCTCTTGAACTCCAGCGCTCGCGAAACAATCTGGTAGATCTCATCCTGATCATATTCCATCAGCGTGAGAAAATCTCTTCCCTTGAGTCTAGCCATGTCCGCCTCCGTCCAATCAAAGAGCCACTGCCCGTAGCCTGCCACCAACAATCTTCCTAGATATGATGTGCAATCCACCCCTTGGCCTCATCACTACCGTAGCACTCGTGCTTCCGTTTATTGCCCACTAATATCCGCCAGCACCTTCGCAAATATATCCAATCCCCCATCCATCTCCTCGCGTGTTATGCAAAGCGGCGGCAGAAAACGGACTATGTTTTTACCTATGTTGTTAAGGATTATTCGCTGTTGCAGACACTTCTCTACCACTTGCGCTGCAATATCATCTGCAAACTCGACTCCTATCATTAGGCCCTTTCCCCTTACCTCTTTTATGGAACATGTTTCACTCATACACCGAAGCTTTTCCTTGAGGTAAGTGCCTGTCTCGGCCGCGTTTTTTACCAAGCCTTCCTCCTCAATGACTCTGAGCACAGTCAAAGCAGCGGAACAGGGAACTACTCCGCCACCAAAAGTGGTTGCATGGTCACCGGGTTGAAAAGCTTCTGCAACGCGTTCTCTGGCAATGAAGCAGCCGATTGGCAGGCCATCAGCTAAACCTTTGGCTAAGCTTAATATATCTGGCTCTATGCCATAGTGTTCGTAGGCAAACATGGCACCGGTTCTGCCCAATCCTGTCTGAACCTCGTCCAGTATAAGAAGTAAACCATCTCGATCACAGATCTGGCGGACTTTCTTTAGGTATTCCTCTTCACATTCATGTACCCCGCCTTCACCCTGTATGGGCTCAAGCAGTATGGCTCCTGTCTTCTCACTGATCGCATTGGATAATTCTTCGATGTCATTTAAGTGCACATGTCTGAAGCCAGGCGGCAAGGGTTCAAAAGGCTTTTGCTTATCAGGCTGACCTGTTGCAGCCAGAGTTTTGAAAGTGCGGCCATGGAAAGACCGGTATGCTGTGATTATCTCATACTTTTCTTGGTCGAACTTCAAGCCAGCGTATTTTCGGGCCAGTTTGATGGCCCCTTCATTTGCTTCTGCTCCGCTATTACAGAAAAATACTCTGTCTCCGAAAGAGATCTCGACCAACCGTTCAGCCAGCTCAATCTGGGGTATCGTGTAGAACAGGTTGGAAACATGCATAAGCTGGCCGGTGCTCTTGCGCACTGATTCGACAACATCAGGATGGCAATGCCCCACACTGCACACCCCCAAACCGCCCACAAAATCCAGGTATTCTTTGCCATCCGTGTCCCACAAGCAACTACCAAGACCCCTCACAAATGTTACAGGAAAACGCTTATACGTTTTCATATGATATTTAGCTTCTTTTTCGAAGTATTGCTCTTTATCTAAATCCTTCACATGCACCTCATATTGGATCTAGCTCGCATTTGCGGCCAACTAGGATCGGGGGATATTGAGCTATTTCATTCCCATAGAGATCAATTCATCTGGTAATCATAGTACCGATTCCCCTATCTGTAAACATCTCGACCAGCAGAGCGTGCTTTCTGGCACCATTCAAGACATGGGCATAAGGAACGCCGCCTCGAAGCGCAGTAATACATCCCTTCACCTTGGGAATCATTCCTTCGGAAATCTGGTTTTTTTCGATCATCTTCTGGCAAGTTTCCCAATCCAATTCAGAAATCAGGGAGTCCTTGTTCTCAAAATCCTGGTAAAGACCATCCACGTCAGTCAAGAAGACGATATTGACATTTCCGGGCTCCGCAGCACTGAGCGCTGCGGCCACTTCTCCGGCAACTTGGTCAGCATTGATGTTGTATGTCTGACCATCCAGACCTAATCCAAGAGGCGCGATCACGGGAATCAGGCCCTCTGCAACTATCTCTTCCAGCATTCCAACTTCAACATTCTTTACCCGACCGACAAACCCAAGACCGGGAGGCTGCTTTTTTGCTTCCGCCCTTATCAAACCCTCGTCACCGCTGATCCTGCATCCAATCTTCGAGCCTGCTATGACATTTGGCCCGTTCATCGATCCCGCTATGTCTGCGTTTATAGTATTTAACAAGACATCTTTGACAATCTTTATTGTCGCCTTGTCGGTGACCCTAAGACCCTGAACAAAAGCGGGCTTTTTGCCGGCTTTTCTCATAGCCCGCGAGATCTCCGGGCCTCCACCGTGAACGACCACAGGATTGACACCAACCAGCCTCATTGCCACAATATCGGATATAACTGTGGCTTTTAGTTTTTCATCAGTCATTATGGCTTTGCCACCATACTTGATAACCACTTTTTTGCCGCGGTATTCTCTTATCCAGTGTAACGCTTCGGTCAGAATCTCAGCCTTTTTCAAAGCTTTTTCCATCAGACCCCCAAAACTCTCGATATTGTTGATCTTGCTTGGCGCTTTGTCCTTGATTTCCCATTGGTGGTTCGCCGTTTTCGGTTATCGCAAACCGTAGCGATCTACATCAACCACTGGTTAGCTAACTGTCTGTTGTTTCTTATTTTCTTATTTTCTTATTTTCTTGTTTCCTTGTTTCCTTGTTTCCTTGTTTTCTTGTTTCCGTGGTTCTTGGTTTTGTGCTTCTACGTTGTATACCTCGAGTTTATCTCTATATACTCATGAGACAGATCGGTTGTCCAAATAGTGACTTCTCCGGCGCCTTTGCCGACTATCAGTGTGATTTCGATATCATCTGCCCGAATCGCTCTATCTACCTTTGCCTTGTCATAATTGACATAACCGCCATGGGCCGCTACCTTTTCAGATGCAAAATATAGCTCAACTTCAGCTGGATTAATGTCAACACCGGCATGACCTGCTGCCGCTATGATTCGTCCCAGATTTGCATCCTCTCCAAAAAAAGCGGTCTTCACCAGCACCGAATTGGCTATGGCCATTCCCACCTCGCGGGCAGCGGCCTTTGATTGTGCGCCTTTCACAGTGAGCTCAACATACTTAGTTGCACCTTCACCGTCTTTCACGATCATCTTGGCCAAGTTGGAGCATACTTGCTCAAGCACCTCTTCAAAAACCGGATATTTGGAATCATCCTCTTTTATCTCTACCCCGCTGGCCCCGTTGGCCAGAGCAAGCACCATGTCATTGGTGCTTGTTTCTCCGTCGACACTGATCATATTAAAAGTATTGCTCACAACCTTCTTCAGAGACGTGGCAAGAGATACAGGGTCCACTCTGAGATCAGTTGTGATAAACGCCAGCATCGTGGCCATGTTTGGAGCAATCATTCCCGATCCCTTGCCCATGCCACCCACTCGAACGACATTAGCGCCCGCGGAGAACTCCAACGCTATTTCCTTGCTGACTGTATCTGTTGTCATGATCGCTTCCGCCGCATCGCTGCCCCCCGTATCGGTCAGTCTTCCACACGCACGGACTATACCTTCTTTGACCTGTTCCATAGGCAAATAATCGCCGATGATCCCTGTCGATGCAACCGCAACCTGATCTGGATCGATTCCCAGTGAGTTGGCCGTTACCTCCGCCATGGTCAAAGCATCTTGGATGCCGCGCTCACCTGTGAAGGCATTTGCGCAGCCACTGTTCATCACCACCGCACGGCAGATGCCCTGAGTTATCTGTTTCTTGGTTACAAGCACCGGCGCAGCGGCAAGCACATTTTCCGTAAATACCCCCGCGCACTGAGCCTCTCTCTCTGAAAGAACCACGGCCAGATCTTTCTCATTGTGTTTCTTGATACCACATGCTACGCCGGACGCCACGAACTTCGTCGGCGCAGTAACCCCTCCCAATATCTGTTTCATCTCTAGCCCAAACTCTCCTCAAAATCGGCTGTTCAACAGCGGTTGTCCTCTCATCAATTGGGTCCTCAGCTGTCTTGTCTCGGCGACGGTTACAGTTGCGACATATGCTTTGTAATTCGGTGCTTCGTTTGCAGTGCAGGTTAGCGAAAAACTATAGACTAGTTACAGGGCAGTTGTTAAAACCATTCCGGACGCTGCGTTTCATAGTTTGCTTCGGGGTTGCACGAACCAACAAGCGCAAACCACTGGTCTTGCGATATGAGAACTTGCTAACCCAACCGTAGGCTTTGCCGGCCGTCGTGGCTACCGAGATTGTGAGACATTCAACGGTGTCACAATGATGTCGTAGAACTATCCGTCAACGGGTCCGCCAATCGCCTCTCGCCTTCGCCTACGGCGCCAGCGCTATGCTCTGTAATCCTTGCTTTTCATCTAGATCACACATCAGATTCATATTCTGAACTGCCTGCCCGGACGCTCCTTTCACCAAGTTGTCAATAGCCGCCACTGCAACCACATGTCCTGTTCGATCATCCATCTTCACTGCCACATCACAGTAGTTCGATCCCATGACATGTTTGGTCTTTGGATATTTTCCTTCTTGCAGTACCCTGACAAACGGTGCATCGACGTAATAATCCTGGTATAGCTCGACTAGAACTTTTGTCTTGTGCCCTTTCTGGACCGGGCAATAAGCCGTAGTCAGAATCCCTCGATTGATCGGCACCAGATGCGGTACAAAAGTGATCAGCAACTCCCGTTGCGCACGCTTACTCAGTTCCTGCTCAATCTCCGGTGTATGTTTGTGTTGACCTACGGCATATGCCTCCACGCTCTCATTACACTCAGGAAAATGCGTTGTGAGCGACGGTTCACGTCCCGCGCCCGTTACACCAGAACACGAACTGATCAATATAGGACCTGCCGCTGCGATTTCCCCCTCAATCAAAGGGGCAAGTGCAAGAAGGGCACTGGTTGGATAGCAGCCTGGATTTGCTACAAACACGGCATTGACGATTTCCTCGCGGTTTAGCTCAGGAAGGCCATAGACAGCTTTGCCCAGAAGCGCGCGCTGGGTGTGCGCCTGTCCATACCATTCTTGATAGACCGTGGCATCTGCTAGGCGAAAATCCCCACTCAGATCTATTACCTTAGCTCCAGATCTCATAACATCCGGCATGACTTGCATTGATAAACCGTGTGGCACAGCAACAAAAACCACATCCGAATCCCGGACCACAGCTTCTTCAAACACCACGAAACTCAGATCACCGCAGACTCCCAAATGCGGATACAATGATGCCACTTTCTTATTCGCATACTTATTGGCTGTCAAAGCAGCCATGCGAACCTCTGGATGCCTAGCCAGAATGCGGATTAACTCTGCTCCCGCATATCCTGACGCGCCAACAACGCTTGCTTTGATCATGATTCTCTGTTCCTTTTTTGGCCGCTCTTCCCCCAATTTGTCGCCGTCCTCCGGCCATCCTGTGTCTTCAGGAACGACCAGGAGTCAGCGCCGCTATATACATCATTATGCAATATTATGCAATATTTTGCAACATAATTATTTTAATATGCACCAAACTGTATATCCTGCGCCAAAAAGCAACCATCTTTTTGAAAACATGCAAAGATGGCGCTCACAGTCGTTAGCGGTCTTCTCACTGCAGTGGATCCATGGACCCATCAACGACCCGGCAATGATCATCGCTGTCAATTCTTTTCCTTGCAGCAGGCTTTCGATACACTGCTTTCAGCCCAGAATCTGATGATCTAGACGGCTGAAAGTCGGCTGCTTCAGCTGCAACATTGATCCAGTTGTTGCCGACGAATAGCTGTTACTCGAACTTCAAGAACGTAGCTCTGCTCCTAATTCCTTCAGTTTCTTGACTATGCGGCTGTGAATTCTCTTTATCTCTTCGAGATCAAGCGTTCTGTCGTCGGCCCGAAAATAGAGAGAATAGGCTACACTCTTCTTTCCCTTTTCTAACTGCTCTCCCTGATACAGGTCGAACAAATGCACGCTCTTCAGAAGTCCTCCGCCTTTTTCAATGATTACTTTCTCTAGCTCATTGACCCTTATGTGCTCGTCCACTTCAAGCGCTATGTCCAATGAAATACCCGGAAATCTGGGGATCTCCCTGAAGGGCTTTGCGGATTTGACATAGTCGAATAGCGCATCTAGGTTCATTTCGAATACTTGAACTCTCTGCGCCAGATCATATGCTCTTTGCGTCTTGGGGTGGATTTCACCGAAAATGCCGACTACTTGTTGCTCCACGATGATCTCAGCACACCGGCCTGAGTGAAAGGCCGGATGTAACGCATGCATCAGGTGCCAATCACTAACATTTAGGTAGCGAAATAGCGCGTCCAAGATGCCTTTTACATCAAAAAGATCTGTCTCTTCTGCTTTCACATACCACTGATCGGAGCTCCACTTGCCAGTAAGAGCGCCGGCCAGCGACAAAGTCTCTTCCGGCATTTCATCTTGGGTGCTCTCGAAAACTCCACCCATCTCAAAAATCTGCACATTTTCCTGTTCCCGGTTCACATTATGCCTGACAATTGATAGGATACCCGGAATCAGGGTGGTGCGCATGATCGACTGCTCACCGGACAGTGGATTAAGCAGTTCTACTACTTGCCGAAGCAGAGAATCTTCGGGAAGTCCCAGTTTATCAAGTTCCCCTGGACTTATGAATCCATAGCTTATCACCTCAGTGAGGCCCGCTGAGACGAGAAAATCCCTTGTCTGTCTCTCCTGCTTTTGGCGCGCGGTCAGGCCACCCCTCTTTCCGCTGCTTTCGGGAAGAGTCGACTTGACCTTGTTGTAACCGTGCAACCGCACGATCTCTTCGATCAAGTCAATCTCGCGCTCCAGATCCGGCCTGAAGGTCGGAATCGACACTTCTAGATTCGCTATTGCCGCTCGGCCTCGTTTCTGTCCGGTCTTTACGACCTGGAGCTCCAGGTCATTGAAGATCCCCGTGATCTTGCTCTTTGACAGCTTTGTGCCGAGAATTCTATTGGCTCTAGCAGTGCTGAAAGCTACCTTCGCCGGATTAATGCGCTTGGGATAGGCGTCAACCTGGCCCTTCAATGGTCTGCCCACCCCTAATTCTGTCATAAGCTGTGCCGCGCGGTTTGCAGCATATACAGTGCCATTGGGATCGACACCCTTTTCAAACCTGGCTGCTGCCTCCGACTGCATGCCAAGATTGCGGGAGGTCCGCATGATATTTGAAGGATTGAAGTGAGCCGACTCCAGCAGAACACTGGTGGTACGGGAAGACACTTCCGAATAGAAGCCTCCCATTATCCCAGCCAACGCCACTGGCTCATTGGCATCAGCAATAACCAGCATTGTTTCATTGAGCTGGCGGGTCACGCCATCCAATGAAACCATTACCTCCCCCTTTCCTGCTTTTCGCACGACTATGCGGTTCTCGCCAAGCTTGTCATAGTCAAACGCATGCAAGGGTTGACTTGTCTCAAGCATCACATAGTTGGTGATGTCGACAATGTTATTGATGGGCCGCACGCCTGCCTTTTCCAACCTTTGCTGCATCCAGGAGGGTGAGTGTTTGATCTCCACTTCCTTTATGACTTTTGCCGTATAGCGCGGACAGAGGTCCGCATCCAAGATCTCAACCTGCGTCCAGTCTTGCGCGCTTTCGTTTGCTTCCTGATAATCGATGACCGGTACCCTAAAATCACCGCCAATAGCTGCAGCGATTTCTCTGGCAACTCCAATCATGCCAAGGCAATCTGGCCTGTTAGGAGTTATTTCGAGCTCCAAAACTGCGTCTTCCAGCTCCAGAAACTTGCTGATCTTTTCCCCGATCGGTGCCGTTTCTGCCAATATCATCAGGCCGCTGGTATCTTCCCCCAAACCTAGCTCCGCCTCGGAGCACATCATGCCTTCCGATATGGCTCCCCTTATCTTAGCTTTCTTGATTGCAAATCCGCCAGGAAGGCTGGCGCCCACCAAAGCAACTGGGACGACAGCTTCTTCTTCGACGTTGGGCGCTCCGCACACAATGTCAAAGAGTCTCTCTTGGCCAACATCAACTTCGCATACTGTCAACTTATCAGCACCAGGATGTGCCTTTATTCTCTTGATGCGTCCGACCACTATTTTTTCCAGTTCTTGGCCGTAATAATGAATGCCTTCAACTGCTGTACCGGTCATATCCAATTGCTCAGCCAAAGCCTCAGGAGTCAGATCAACATCCACATATTCCTTTAGCCAACTCAGAGAAACCTTCATTCGCAACCTCATTACCGTACATTGGCCCCGTGCTGCTTGACCTTGGGCCGCAGCTAGCAAGGCACGCACTTCATCCGAGCGTCGCATGCTGACAATTGCCGTCTTTATAGCAAGTCGCTTATCGAAAATCGCTCATCGATCTTTGTTATCAAAATTGCTCAAGTAGCCTGATATCGTTTTCGAAGAAATGTCTCATGTCACTCACACCGTGTTTGAGCATTGCGATTCTCTCTATGCCCATTCCGAATGCAAAACCAGTGACCGTTGTAGGATCGTAGCCCACGGCCTTGAACACGTTAGGATCGACCATGCCTGCTCCCAGTATTTCGATCCATCCAGTCCACTTACAGACTCTGCAGCCTTTGCGGCCGCACACAAAGCAGGACACATCAACCTCAGCACTGGGCTCAGTAAAAGGAAAGAAATGAGGACGTAATCTTACTTTTCTATCTTCTCCAAACATGGCCCGCGCAAACACTTCCAGAGTTCCCTTGAGATCGCCAAAGGTAATATTCTTGTCTACAACTAATCCCTCGATCTGGTGAAACATCGGGGAGTGAGTGGGGTCTGCAACATCGCGTCTGTAGGCTCTGCCGGGCGCAATAATGTATATGGGGGGTTTGGTTTGTTCCATAACCCGGATCTGAACTGGCGAGGTATGAGTTCGAAGTAGAATCTCCTGTCCCGGTTGCTTCTCCTGTTTTCTCTGGCCTCGGACATAAAAAGTATCTTGCAGAGACCGCGCTGGATGATCCGGCGGAGTATTGAGGGCTTCGAAATTGTAGTAGTCCGTCTCGATCTCCGGACCCTCCGCAATTTGATACCCTAATCCAACAAATATATCCGTGATCTCTTCAATAACTTGGGTGAGAATATGTTTGCGTCCGACGCGCGGGGCTTTCCCGGGCAGGGTAATATCGATTGCTTCTACTCTTAGGCGACTTTCTTCAGCACCCTCGGTCAATTCCTTGTCCCGCTTCTGCAGTGCCCTTTCAAGAGTTTCTCGCACCTCATTACACAATTTGCCGACCGCTGGACGTTCCTCGACCGGGATGTCTTTGAGCCCCTTCAGGACCTGAGTCAACCGACCTTTTCTACCCATAAGACTAATGCGTATCCCTTCCAGAGCCTCGAGAGATGCTGCGGCTGAGATTGCTGAGAGCCCTCTCTCACGCAACTCCTTCAATTCATGTTTTACCGACACTTGACTTGCTCCTTGTTGACCAAATTAGGAGGCTTGCTTGCCATTCGCGTGAGCCACACCAAACAATAATAGCAAAAAAATCATAACAAAACCAAAAGATACATGTATTGATTAGAGGAAGGGTCTGTCTGACCCAGCGACCAAAAGTCCGTGCTATCTATGAACCAATGATGACACATGAAGAAGATCAGCGTTCACCTGTCGAAGATACAATACATGGTCAGGGGGGTGATTCTCATGATGTAGCGAGCCTTGGGCAGTACTCGCCATAGCCCTGCCTAGACATTGCAAAGCAGGAGTAGAACACAAAGCGCATGCACAGAATTATGGGGCACCGCTAATACCACTTGACACTGAGATCGTAACGACTGACCCTATGAGCCTCCTTGTGAGGCAAAATGTTACGAAACTCAAGTTTTTGGTCGGGCTGCATTTGGTCGGCTCTTCGCCACACATGATCGGTGTCCTTGCCCACAGGTTCGCCACTGGCGTCATAGAACGTGGCCGTCACCATGACATCTATCGCCGGAGCTGTTCCGATGTTCTCAATCTGACCCGTTACTTTGTAGTGGACGCCTTCCATTCTCCCACTGTGAGACTGGATAACCACATTCGGAATTGGCGGCGAGATCACCTCGGTCTGCTCGGAAGTCGGTTCCTGCTTAGTCCGGATTGATTTGCGAACGACTTTCCGGGCAGGGCGCTCCCCACTTGCCACTTGTTGAGCTTTCTTATTCAGATCTTGCAACATATCAAGTATGCCGGTAGCTTTAAACATAAAAAAAGCCAGCACAAATATGAGGCCAAAATACATAAGAATTGTAAGCCAAAAAAAGGAAGCCCGTTTCAGCCTTTTTCTTCTGAGCTCCTCTTTTCTCGCTTTTTTTGCAAGCAAATCTTCGGTATATGGATCAGCCTTCTTGTCCGGCTCCTGCTGCTCGCTTCTGTCAGCAACGGTTTCCATCTGACTCTCCAAACGCCCTGCTTATATTAAATATTGTATCATATTTCAGGCCCGCTTCGCACGATGCGCAGCCGCTGGAAAACAAAAGACTCACGCTTTCAAAGTGAGCCAAGATCTTCCTCTCTTGGATTATTGGTTGCCTGGTCAGGTCCGTGGCGAGTGATTGCGTGGGCAGAGCATTTTATGGTTTGAGGCTTCAAGAATTGCACAGGTCGAAGGCCTGAGCGAAGAACTTGGATCAACGCCGTGCATTGGTGTTGGATCTTCACTTGAATCCTTGAATCCTTCTACTCGCTCCTCATACTCCCAGTTGTTCCTTGGCCACTTCCGCCAATTTACTGAAGCCCTCTGGATCATGGATGGCCATTTCTGAAAGCATTTTCCGGTCAATCTCCAAACTAGCCAGTTTGAGTCCGTTCATAAACCTGCTGTAGGAAAGGCCGTTACTTCGAGCAGCCGCATTTATCCTGGTTATCCAGAGCTTTCTAAAATCCCTCTTTCGTGCTCTCCGATCTCTATACGCATACATAAGAGAATGCATTACCTGCTCGTTTGCTGCGCGGAAATTTCTGCTCTTTGCCCCCCTGTAACCTTTGGCCAGCTTCAAGACCTTCTTATGTCGATCCCGAGTCTTGGATCCTCCTTTTACTCGAGGCATCTAGATCCTCCCTAGTCAATGCTATTTGCCAAGCAATCTCTTCACTTGTTGCGCATTGGCAGAGCTAACATTAGCTGATCTACGCAACCTTCTTTTGCGCTTTGCGGATTTCTTCTCCAGGATGTGGCTCCTGAAAGCCCTCTTTCTTTTGATTTTGCCAGTCGCAGTCACTTTGAATCTCTTGGCTGCGCCTTTATGAGTTTTATGCTTTGGCATATTTCCTTTCCTCATTCCTTTGGTGCTTGAATGGGATTTAGAACCATGATCATGTTGCGCCCATCCAGTTTTGGCTTGGACTCAACCGCGCCGATGTCCTTGACTTCATCTGCAAGCCTATCTAAAAGACTCTTCCCAATATCCGTGTGCGTCATTTCCCGGCCTCTAAACATAATCGTCACCTTTACCTTTGCACCCCCGTTCAGAAACCGCTCTACGTGTCGTTTCTTAACATCAAAATCATGATCTTCAATTTTTGGCCGCATCTTTATTTCTTTTATAACTATGCTGGTCTGATGTTTGCGCGCTCTTTTAGCCTTCTGCTCCATTTCGTATTTGTATTTTCCATAATCCATGATGCGGCATACAGGCGGCTTCGCGCTTGGCGCTACTTCAACCAGATCCAATCCATTTTCATCAGCAATCTTCAAGGCTTCGCTGAGCTTTTTTATACCGATTTGCTCCCCGTCAACTGCAATAAGCCTTACTTCTTGAGCTCTGATCTGCTCATTTATGCGAACATTAGTATTAATCAGTACTCACCCCCAGGTCGCTTATATTGCTCGCACTCAACGCTGTCTTTCTGCAAAAAAATAGGGCAGGATTTACCCACCTGCCAAAATCATAACCCTACTAGTAGCCCTTCGCCAGTCTTACATCAGGATTCGTGGCACCGCAAGGTGAGGAGCAGATGGCCCCTTCTTCAACACCAGAGTATACAACTTCCATGACTATATGTCTAGATAACTGCATAGATAACTGCAATCTATTGATCTGTCAGAGAGCAGCCATTTTGTTGGTAACCGATGTCCAATCCGCCTGATCGTCGGGCTTGTACCCAGCAAGCCAGTCACGATTGGGGGGCGTCCAGTTTTGCCCGTTTCTCCCATCAATCTTTGTGCAACGCCACCGACGGTTGAACAGCTTTGCTTTCTATCTCAGATCTTATGCGTTTAATAAACTGCCCCAGATCAGTCTTCCCCTTGTCCCCGCCCGCTCGCTCTCTTAGCGCGACTTGCTCATTCTGTTGCTCTTCATCGCCAACTACCAGCATGTATGGGATCTTTTGCATCTGCGCATCTCTTATCTTTTTGCTCACGGACTCTGCTCTGGTATCGACTCGCGATCTTATCCCCTGCTGCAGCAGCTCTTTATGGATACCCTCAGCATAAGGAACGTGCCGATCGGCAATTGGAATCACTATGGTCTGCACCGGCGCAATCCAGGTGGGAAACGCTCCCGCATAATGCTCGATCAAGCATCCCATGAATCGCTCAAGTGAACCCAACAATGCACGGTGTATCATAATCGGCTGATGTTCTCTGTTGTCCTCGCCCATATAGTTGATTTCAAACCGCTCGGGTAGATTGAAATCAACCTGAATTGTGGTGCACTGCCAGGCCCTACCCAGGGCATCTTTGATCTTGATGTCGATCTTGGGCCCGTAAAACACGCCTTCGCCCGGATCTATACTGTAGTCCAGCCCAACATGCTGAAGACCTGCTTCCAGCGCCTTTGTGGCCTGGTCCCATCTATCCTGCGTGCCCACGAATTTCTCTGGCCGCGTGGAAACGAATACCTCATATGTCTCGAAACCAAAAGTCTTCAGCATAAACAGGCAGAACTGAATGACATCTGTTATCTCATCCTTCAATTGGTCAGGGCGGCAGAATATATGAGCGTCATCCTGCGTAAATCCTCTGACTCTGAGCAAGCCGTGGAGTACGCCCGAGCGCTCAAATCGATACACTGTGCCTAATTCGGCCCATCTAAGAGGCATTTCTCGATAGCTTCTAGTTCTCGATTTATAAATCAGAATGTGACCAGGGCAATTCATTGGCTTCACAATATATTCCTGATCCTCAATTCGCATGGGAGCATAAAGATTCTCTTGGTAGAAATCCCAGTGCCCGCTGGTCTTCCAAAGATCAACCTTGGCAATATGAGGAGTCATCACTATCTCATAACCCCGCTTGAGGTGTTCGTTAATCCAAAAATCCTCAATAAGCCTCCGAACCAGCGCCCCATTTGGAAACCAAAGAGGCAACCCTGATCCAAACTCATCTTCAATGCTGAAAAGCTCCAGTTCCCTTCCGAGCCTGCGATGATCTCTCTTCGCTGCTTGCTCAAGCTGGTACAGATATTCTTCCAACTTCTTTTTTGAATCGAACGCGGTGCCATAAATCCGCTGCAACATTGGGCGGCTCTCATCTCCTCGCCAATATGCACCAGCGATTTTTAGCAGTTTGAAGACCATGATTCTTCCAGTAGAAGGAATGTGAGGTCCACGGCAGAGATCAATAAAGTCACCTTGCTGGTAGAGCGTGACCGTATCGTCATCCAAGTCTGTAAGTAGTTCGACCTTGTAATCTTGTCCCCTGGAAGCGAACAACTCAATGGCTTCCTCCCTGGACATTGCTAGTCGCTTGAAAGTCAGGTTGTTCTGGATGATCTTGTTAATCCGTTTCTCAATCCTGGGTAAGTCACTGGGGTCCAAAGTTTCCTTGAGATCAAAATCATAGTAAAATCCATTCTCAATAGCAGGTCCAATGCCCAGTTTTGCATCCGGGTAGAGCTCCAGCACCGCCTGGGCCATCACATGAGAAACACTGTGTCTGTAGATATCAGGCCCCTCTGCTGAACCAAAGGTTATAATCTCAACTTGTGCATTCTGGTCTAGCTCCGTATCCAAGTCGACCTCTGTGCCATTGATCTTTCCCGCCAGAGCCGCTTTTTTTAGCCTGGGACCCAGTGCAGACGCCAACTCCCCCAAACTGGTACCCGCATCAACTTGGATCTGCGATTCATCTGGCAATGTTACCTGTATCCTTCTTGCCACCTTCAATTCCTTTCGTATCTGCCCTGGTGGTCCTGCACAAGACTCCATCCCCAATGGGACCTTGTTGAATCTTCAGACGCTCAAAATCATAATCAAGCTTACGGTATCATAACAATGGTAAGAACCGCAATGGAACCCTATCTCGCTGTCTGCACTCAAATCTTGAAGCTATCTGTACAATAAAAAAGAGTTCGCGGTATGTCGCGTAGCATCTTTTTGGCTTCGGGAATCCGGCAAAGTGGAGACTTTTCACCATGAGCAACAGAGGAGCTTGGGACAGGCGGTCAGCCCATTCAACCGTCTGTCAAGTCTTTATTATCGGGGATACATACCTGAAAAGTGTCACTTCAGACAGCAGAATGATAATTAGACCTTCTTGACTGGAAGCGGCAAGTGCTCGATGATTCGCTTTTTCTCGGCTGGTGTAAAGCAGTCGTTGGCAAATTGATACTTACCATCAGGGAAACACAGAATGTTGGACGTTTTTTTGCCCAGCTTTACAATAAAGAGCTCTGCAAATACCTTCTCTTTGCCGATCCAAACCTCTAAGGTGCCCAGCGATCTTATCTCTGCGGAGGCCAAAAGCTCTTGCTTGCTTGCCCCAGGCCGAGCAGTTACGCTGTGGGATTCCTCGTTTCCCCTTCGGGCTTTCGCCACATTTCTCGTTACGACTGCCGGCTCCGAGCGCTCTTGCTGCGCGATACGATTTGCGAGAGATTCCGATTTTGACTCATGAGACCCTGTGTCGCGACCTTTCTTATCTTTCTTCAAAGCCGTCTTCGCGCCATGCGCGCGATGTGCCGGCCTCTCCGCTCTATACAGCTGTGATTTCATGCGTAGAGGCGGTTTATCTGCCGTTTCCGCTGACCCATGTTTCGAGCTTGATTCAGCCTTCTTCGCTGCCTCACGTCTGCCTTTGGCACAACCCCTTGAGCTTTGGACCTCTTCAATGAGCTCCGCCTTGATAAGCTTATACAAGGTATAGCAAACATGGAAATCCTCTTCGCCTGACTCTTTGATCAAATCGCCGACGGTCTTTGTCCCATCTACCAAGCATAACAGGCTCCATTCACCAGGCGAGAGACTTATGCCGGTCGTCGCTTCACCCCTCTTAATGTTGAGAGCGAAGACCAGATTAAAATGGGGAATGATCTTCTTTATCCTTACCCACAGCTCTGCTTTTGTGATACTGTGAAATGAAGGGATCTTGCGTACTGCCTTGTTCCATGCCTCCAGACTGATGCCAATGTCCTCCTCCGTAGGCAGTGTTCCGCACTCAAATTCAAAATGGCCCACGTCCCAAGATAGTATGTCCACCAAAGAATCCCAAATCTGTTCCTTTATGAGTGACTCAAGGACTTTGTTGTCGATTGAATTTCTGTCCAGGAGGATCCGCCCGAGTCTATCCTGCCGGCCTTTGCCTTTCTGCTCTCTCAGTGCTTTGTCTATTTCCTTTTGACTCACCAGGCCTGCTTCGACAAGTCTTTGACCAATTGGCTTGCGATATCTGGTCGAAACAGCATAGTACGCTTCGCCGCATCTAAAATAAACGAAACCCTCAGCTTGGCCCGTCACCTTCAAGACACCGGTTTTGCGACCCAGAAACAAAATCTGGAATACTTCAGTGATACTGAACTCTGCTAGATTACCACTGAGTGACACCGCTTCTCCCCATCACAAAAACTGCCATAATCACAGACTACGTGTTTTATCGGTTTGCTCAACAAGGACTTTAGGAATTGCCAGAACCGGCAGAGCTACGGACACTACCTGGATGGATTTCGTTTCTGAAACAAACGGCTGCGGGGTTGACTTGCACAGAGTGCAGAGAATGAAACTGAAGGCTTGCTGTCCAGAGGAATAACTATTTTTTTCTAGCCTTCCGAGACTTTCCTTTAAGACTATACTGATTTAGACGAATACTATCCCAAGCCACGGAGGTATTCATTGCCGCATCCCTATATTCAGCGTATACGGTGCCAATTCCATTTTGCGGAGTTAGGGTA
>CAYFXD010000023.1:0-2756 GCA_964347095.1 uncultured Actinomycetota bacterium
CCTATTTCTTTCCATGAGGCCTTGGGGTAAGGGTTGCCAGTCATTTGGCAAGTTTAGGGGAAAACAATATGAACGAACGAGGAGAAATCCTGCTTTTAGGACACGACGTACAACTGCGCCGTCGTGACGTGAGCATCGCTCTGCTTCGCGATACGCTTTGGCAAGAACCCTATTCTGAACATGCCCGAGGAACATAGGAACACACGCTAGCTCCTTGCCTTGGCTGGGGAGGAAGGATTCGAACCCTCGCACCAGGATCCAGAGTCCTGTGTCCTACCACTAGACGACTCCCCAAAATCTATTACATTGCCAGCCCCTGGTATTGGTGGCACTTATCATGACAGACGCCATGACAGACGCCAAGCGCTTCGACATACTCACACGTTGGACCCCATGATATTGTGCTTTTTTATAGCACAATTCCAGCTCAAGTATCAAGTGCTACCAGGCAAATGGCCGGCGTAACTCAAGCGCTCTAGGACTTTGTCTTTTCCCAATAGCTCCAGCGTCTCAAACAGCGGAAGACTCACCATCTGTCCGGTAATCGCTACCCTCACTGCCTGAAACAGAACTCTCGGCTTGATTCCCAGCTCCTGTTGTAGAGCTCTCAGGTCCTTTTCGATCGCGTCATTTCGCCAAGGTTTGGTCTTGCTCAGTACCTGATGAGCGGCGGCTAGAGCTGGTGCTGCTTCATCCCGTCTCAGAATCTTCCCTACCGCCTTCTCATCAAAGACGACTGCATCCTCAAAGAAGATGCGTATGGCTCTGACAACATCCGCTAGTTTTTTGATGCGCTTTTGGGCCAGGCTAATCATTCTTTCCAACTTTTTTAGTTCTTTTGCATCTATGGTTTCATCCTGCAGAAAGTTGGCTTTGACCAGAAACGGCAAGCATTTTTGTGTGAGTTGCTTAACCGACAAGTTCCTTATATATGCTCCATTCATCCAGTTGAGCTTTTCGATGTCGAACACAGCAGCACTTTTTGAAACCCTGCTCAGTGAGAATTTCTTTATTAATTCCCCGACTGTAAAAAGGGTTGTGGTGTCATCGTAGGACCAACCCAGCAATGCAATATAGTTCAGCAGGGCCTCGGGCAGATAGCCCTGCTTCTTGAACTCAGCAACTGATGTTGCCCCATGCCGTTTGCTCAAAAGCGTCTTGTCGGGGCCCAAGATCATCGGAAGATGGGCAAAAAGAGGTGGCGTATAGCCAAGTGCCTGGTACAAAAGAATCTGCTTAGGAGTATTGGGTAAATGATCTTCACCACGAATTACATGCGTGACCTGCATCGCTCCATCGTCCACCACCGCTGCCAGGTTGTATGTCGGGATCTTGTCGCTGCGCAGAATGATGAAGTCATCTATCAATGAGTTCTCAACCGTCACTTTCCCCCTGATCAAATCCTTGGCAACAGTCTTCCCCGTATCGGGCGAGAGAAACCTCACCGAAGGCTCGCGACCCGCTTTGATCAGACTCTGCCTCTCTGTCTCTCCCATTCTCAGGCATCTGCGATCATAGTGGGGCATCTTGCCCTGTGCTATTGCTTTCTTTCGACGCTCTTTGTACTCATCCGATATACAGTAACAGTAGTATGCCTTGTTCTTCTTGATGAGTTGCTCCGCAACCTCAATGTAGAGGGGCAGACGATCCATTTGGTGATATGGGCCTTCGTCCCAATCCAATCCTAACCAGGCAAGAGAGTCAATTATGGCCTTGATCGCCGCCCTGGTGGATCTGGCCCTGTCGGTATCTTCAATCCTCAGAAGTAGCCTTCCCCCGGCGTTCTTGGCAAAAAGCCAGTTGTACAATGCTGTTCTAGCGCCCCCGATGTGAAGTAGACCCGTGGGGCTGGGCGCAAACCGGACTCTTACCTCATCCCTAGATCCATCTACCCAATTACGGGCATTCTTCAAATCGATCTCAAACTGCTCTTGCTCCAGTTTGTTTCTCTTGTCTGGAACAATCTTAGTGGGAGGAACTGACTCTTTTCTGATTGATTTATAGATTTCTCTTTGGTCGAGATTATTCTTCTTCTTCATTCCTGATCTCCGGGCAAATGCCGTTTTCCTCCAATGTCAAGGGTATGGGGAGGTCGCTAGAGAATAAGGAATGGACAATGGAAGTATCCGAACCGACGGACCGCACAGAGCATGTACTGCCAGCATCTGAACGGGCTCAACGGCAACCGCCTCCGGGCTTTCGCCGATTCGAAACAGAGATTTATGTGCCAGATCCGATTCGTGCATAGCTCACACAGATTAAAGATCCAGTTCCCTGCCATAGTCATCGGCAAGGCGATGCACGTCGTCTTCCAATGAATATCCAAAAGCAATTTCCAGAACACGGCAGCTTTTTTCGCCTGTGGCTATGATTCTGTGTACTGTTTCAGAAGGTATGAAGATCTCCTCGCCAACTTGCGCTTCGTGAGTCTCGTCTCCTATTTGAATTCGAACCCCCTCATCGAGAACGACCCACATGTCGCGGCGTAGATTATGCCAGTGGAGGCTGGTTTCTTGCTGCGGGTCCAATACAATCAGCCTGACGGAACAGGTCTTATTGGTCGCAAATTGCCGTATCTCGCCCCAGGGCTTTTTTAATTCCATGCGGTCCACTCCTAAATTGAAGGTGGATTTATATAACCACCTTCAATTAATGTATATAACGCCATCGCATTTGTAAAGCTAATCAGCCCTGGTTTTTGCCGGATCCAGCATAACCTATGACCATGAATTGAGTAGATTCGCCATTTCAATGGC
>CAYFXD010000024.1:0-25305 GCA_964347095.1 uncultured Actinomycetota bacterium
AGAACAGTCGCATCACGTTTAGGCCAGCCTGAGCTGCCTGAATTCTGATTCCATCCCGCGAGCCTGAGAATTGAAACCTCTGGCAATGGCTTCCCTCGCACCAAGATAGACCAGCAAAAACCAGCCCAACCGGTTTATCCTTTGTGCCTCCCCCCGGTCCCGCAATTCCGGTTATGCTAAGTGCAATATCAACCTGGGCAAAATGGCGACCCCCCTCAGCCATGGAAATCGCCACAGGCGCACTGACAGCCCCGTGTTTCAAGAGTTCCTCGCAGGATACACCCACAAGTTTTCTCTTTGCCTCATTGCTATATGCAACCATTGTACCCCAAAAATATTCGGAGCTGCCCGGCACGCTAGTTATTCTCCGCGCCACCTCTCCACCAGTGCATGACTCAACAACAACAATTCTCAGCTCGTGTTTTTGAAGTAGCCCCCCTATGACCTGTTCCATTGTTTCCTGGTCGAATCCATAGATTAATTTGTCAAGAGCTTGTTTTATCTCTTCTTCGGCCGCTTCCATTGTAGCTGCTCCCTCGTCAAGATGATCAGCGGCCACCAGCTGCAACTGGACTTCTCCCAGCAGCGGAATGATGGAAAGAGAAAGATGGGGATAGCGATCGATAATCTTCTCAATCTTTCTTTCTATCACAAGTTCAGTTGCACCACAGGTTTTTATAGTTCTTGTGATTGCAGATAATTCTTGTGGGTGTTCTTCCCGCAGAAAGGGAATGACTTTCTCGTTGAGCATCTGCTTCATCTCAAGGGGAACCCCCGGAAGGGCGAATATGAGCTTTTCATTTGTTCTAAGGATGATCCCTGGAGCGGTTCCCAGCGACGAGATAATGGGCTCTGCTCCCTCGGGCATATACGCCTGCCGGAGGATCGCCTCACGCATCGACGGTCCATGCTCACTTATCCGCTGTTCAAGAGAGGCGGCAAGCAGCGGTTGAAAGACAAGTTTCGCGGATAGTGCGTTAGCCAAGCCGTCTCTGGTCACATCATCATGAGTAGAGCCGAGACCTCCGGTAATTATCAATATGTCCGTCGTCAGCACCAGGTTTCTGATAGTTTCAGAGATTAGATCCACATCATCATTGATGCTGGTCTTTCTGGTGCAAATAAAGCCAACTTCCTGCAGTTTGCTGGCAATATAGGAAGAGTTTGTCTCAGAGACGAGCCCGCCTACAAGTTCTGTTCCAACGGTCAGGATCTCAAATCTCATCAGGAAACCTTCTTTTGATTTGCCAGAGGCTCTAAAACGTCCTTAGCTCTTACAAAATAGTCTATGCCAGACACAACTGTGAGAATAACGGCCACGGCCATAAGAATCCAACCCAGAGACTTGCCCGCTATTTGGATCGGAAGATCCAGAATAACCGCAATTACAGCAGCTATCTGAGAAATCGTCTTCACTTTGCCAAGAATGCTAGCATCGATGACCCGTTTCTCCGCCGCGGCTACCAGCCTCAGTCCTGAAACGGCAAATTCCCTGGTTATTATTATGATCGCCACCCATGACGATAGACGTTCTAACTCAACCAGGGCAATAAGAGCAGCAGAGATCAACAGCTTGTCTGCTAATGGATCCAGAAATTTGCCCATGATTGTGACTTGCTTTTGATTGCGAGCAATATACCCGTCAACCGTGTCAGACAGAGCCGCGACTCCGAATATGCCAACTGCAACATATAAACCAACAGGTTGCACCTGTTTGGCCAGAAGAAAGAACATAAAAACCGGGATAAGAAGAATCCGGGTGAGCGTCACCTTGGTAGCCAAGTTAAACAATCGGTTCACCTTCGAAATGGTAAAAATCAGCTTGATTCAATTTGACTTCAATAATATCGCCGATCGTCAAACAATTACCATCCCCTTTCAACTGCACCTCTCCATCTATTTCAGGTGCTTGATCGATCGCACGCCCTTGAAAACAGCTCCCATCGGCTTGTTCGTCGTCGATCATACTTTCAATTAGTACCTGCTTGTTTTTGCCCACCATTGATCTGCACCTAGCCAGGGCAAGCCCGTCCCTCAAGTCTGAGACGATTCTAAATCTCTCTCTCACTACTTCATCTGGAATCTGATCAGGCATCACCGCGCTGGCAGTATTCTCCTCCCTGGAGTATTCGAACAGGCCCACATAATCCATGCCAGCCGCTTCGATAAACTGCAGAAGTTCTTCAAAATCCTTCTCCGTTTCACCAGGAAAACCAATAATCATTGAGGTTCTCAAAGCAATGCCCGGTATCTCACTTCTGATGCGGGAAATTAGTTCGAGATATTCATCGCCGCAACCGCTCCGGTTCATATTTGCCAACACCCGTTTGCTCGCATGCTGAAATGGAATATCAAGGTAAGGACAAACCTTATTGTTGGTGGCCACCAGCTCAATAAACTGCTCTGTAATGTGCTGGGGTTGGCAGTAGAGTAGGCGAATCCACGCCAGCTCATCCAGATCACCGAGTTTGGTGAGCAGACGATCAATCTGGGATTTGCCGTTAAAGTCACCACCGTAGAATGCAGTATCCTGACCAATCAATACAATTTCTCGGACTCCGCCGCCTATTAGATACCGCGCTTCTTTCAGCAATGACTCGATCGGTCTACTTCTGTAACGACCTCGGATTGAGGGGATCGCGCAATAAGCACAAAAATTGTCACACCCGTCAGATATCTGCATATACGCTGAGGGACCCTTAGCATCCGCTCGGTGTCTTTCTTCCCGAAAGACCAAAGGGAGCCCCCCCGCCACGCAAGGCTTCTTGCCTTTTTCCGCCTCAGAAACAAAAAAAGGCAAGTCCTTATGGTGCGACAGCCCAATTACGCCGTCAATTTCTGGAAGCTCTGCATGCAACTCCTGGTGGTAGCGCTGGGCCATGCATCCTGCAACGATCAGCAGCCGACATCGACCTTCCTCTTTATACATGGCCAGATGCAGTATCGTCTCAATGGATTCTTCCTTCGCAGCTTGAATAAAGCCGCAAGTATTAACAACGATGATCTCCGCATCTTCCTCATCTACCTCTTCGTATCCACATGTTTTTAACGAGCTTTTTAAAAATTCGGTCTCCACGCTGTTCTTGGAACACCCCAGCGTAACAACCGAGAATTTACGAGTCTTCATCAGTGTTTGGCGTTTACTCCTATTGATTGCAACCTCTTGCGCTGGACACATTCGATGGAACGAACACACGACCCATCTGGCAGTTGAGATCTCTGCCCAATTCGGCCGCCTATCGGTAGTTGGTGAACTGCACAGGCAATCCCCAATTCTCCTTTTTGACAAGGCTCATGACCTGTTGAAGCGCGTCTTTACTGGGACTCGAGACCCTCAAGCTATCCCCTTCTATCTTAACCTTAACCTTATACTTGGCTTTCTTTATACTCTTTGTAATAGCTCTTGTTTCCTCATCCGAAAGGCCATCTATTAGATCTATCCTCAAAGATACGGTTCCACCGACGCTGGACACAACCTTCTGGAACCGCAAAGCCTCCAAGGAAATGTTCCTTTTCACCAGTTTAGACTGGAGAATGTCCACAACGCTTTTCAATCTGAATTCATCAGGAGCGGTAATCTCAATCTTCTTTTCCTTCTTCTCCAGCGCTATCTTGCTGTTTGTGTTCTTTAAGTCATAGCGAACAGTGATTTCCCGCGCTGTCTGATTCACTGCGTTGTCAACCTCCTGAAAATCCAGCTGAGACACAACATCAAAAGAAAAGTCCTTGCCCATCTATTCACCTCAATATATCTTTTTGCCCCAGGTTCAGCCTTTCGGGCTAAACCGAGTTCTGCTACGTCCACCATCCTTTAGGGCGTGAAGATCTTGGTCATCGGACCTTCGGCTTCGTCAAAATCTTCCGCTAATTCACCATCCTTCACTACCTGAACAGCTGAAGGATTGCTGATCGTTAGCTCTATGCTGTCCTGGGCCGACCATTCTTTCACTTCTCCCTCTTTTAGATGCCTATCGATCTTCAGTTCGCCATCGACCACGACTTGCACGTTCGAACCTTTTGCTCCCGTTATGCTCACCTCTACGACAACTTGCTGTTCATTGAGAAGAGCAGCCGGAGGTTCTTCAGTCTGGGTATCTCTATGAATCTCATCACTTGGTAAGTTTTTATCGCTCTTGGATGCAGGCTGAGTCTTGGCCGAATCGCTTGAAGGCTGTATCAGTGCCTTCTCGCTGATCGCCGACAACCAGCCCATCTGCCATAAGACAATCCCTGTGGCCACGACCATCAAAGACAGCACAGACAGAATGTACGGATATTTCCTTCTTGGAGCCTCCATTCCCATTGGAGCAAACTTATCGCTCGGCAAGCTCTCTTCATGCTCCTCCTCATATTCTTTGATTAGAGGAACAGGATCGATGTCCAAGAAATCGGCATATTCGCGTATAAATAACTTGACGTACGCGTCCCCTGGAATAAGACTAAACTTGTTCAACTCCAGCGCTTCCAGGTACTTTGCCCTTATCTTGGTTTCTTTTTCCACGTCTTTCAGGGTTTTGTCGAGCTTTTCTCTTGTCTCAGATAGCTTAGCACCGATCGAAATCAACTTGATGCCCCTTTGAAAAGCGGAAGAAACAGCTGAGTCAGATAATTGCCACTAACTAACCTACCATAAAAGAACTAACAAAAAAAGATAACAACAACACCACAGGAACGGACTGTGAAAGTTGTTAGCTTTTGGTGCTTGGCCGTTAGGAGAAAGACAGATGCAAAAGCTGGTAGGGTTCAAAGGTCTTGCCAACATTCCACAGCCAACGGCGATTTGCATTTGCCGTTGGGATCAAGGATTTGACCTACTGATAGTTGACTTTTTCCTCGCTTGACTCCTTCGTCTCTTTTATCGCATCTAGCTCGGCGGGAGTTATCAAGACAGCTCGCGGTTTGCTGCCCTCATAGCCGCCAACTACACCCTTTTCCTCCATCATATCAATCAAGCGAGCCGCTCGTGCATATCCCACCCTGAGCCTTCGCTGGAGCATGGATATTGACGCCTGACCCGAATTCACCACGACATCCATCGCTGCATCCAGCAATTCATCTTCAAAATCACCAGGCCCTATCGCCCTTTTCTTTTCCTTTAGGATCTCCTTTTTGTAGTCCGGCTTGGCCTGTCTTTTGATATACGAAGTAACCAGTTCAACCTCCTGCTCAGTGACAAAAGCACCTTGTATTCGCATCGGTTTCGAACCCGACTCGATAAAAAGCATATCCCCCTTGCCTACAAGTTTGTCTGCACCGGGAGTATCAAGTATAACCCTTGAATCGGTCTGTGACGAGACTGCAAAGGCAATTCGTGACGTAATGTTGGCCTTTATCAATCCCGTTATGATGTCGACCGAGGGCCGCTGAGTGGCGATGACAAGATGAATCCCAACTGCCCTGGCCATTTGGGCCAACCGGCAAATCGCATCCTCGACCTCAGTGGGAGCTGCCATCATCAAGTCAGCCAATTCGTCGATTATGATGACGATGTAGTGCATCAAGGCGATGCCAGGGTCTCTGTTTGCGTTGTACGAGTCTATATTGCGTGCACCTGCCTCTGAAAGTACCATGAACCTATCTTCCATCTCGCTGACCGTCCAGGCCAGAGCAGTTGCTGCTCTTTTTGGATTGGTCACCACTGGTGTTATCAAATGAGGGATATCGTTGAAGGCTGACAACTCAACCCGTTTTGGATCCATCAGAATCATCTTGACCTCATCAGGATGCGCTCGAGCAAGAATTGAAACGAGCAAGCTGTTAATACAGACACTCTTTCCCGAGCCTGTTGCTCCAGCAATGAGAAGATGAGGCATCTCCCCCAGATCCTCAAATACCGGCTGGCCGTTAATATCTTTACCCAATCCCAGTACCAGCCGACTCTTCTTTTGCCGCCCATCGGGCGAGGCCAGAATATCCCCTAAAGTCACCAGCTCTCTGTACTTGTTTGGAACCTCGATGCCCACCGCTGATTTTCCCGGAATTGGGGCTAGGATTCGCACGTCAGGCGAGGCCAGTGCCAGCGCTATGTCATCAGATAGACCCATTATCCGTCCCACTTTAACACCCGTTGCTAGCTGAATTTCATACCTTGTCACTTGAGGCCCCTGTACAACCTTGCCAATGGTTGCTTCAACATCGAAATTGTGCAGCGTCCGCTCTAGGATCTTGATGTTCTCTTTGATGTTCTTTCGCGAGTGAGCATCCCGCTTTGATGTTCTGCGAAGTAAATCCAAGGGGGGTGCTGAATAGGCAGTTGAGGGGCCAAAATCTTCATCCAGCATCTGCAGTTGCTGAGTTTTGGTGCTTTTTATCTGGGGTTTGTCCATTCCTGTTTCGTCAGGCTCCGGTTTGCCTTCCTCGATTAGCTCCACTGAATGTTCGACGGTCTTTGGGGCTTGACTGTACTCAATCCCCCGGTTGGACTCGAATTGAAGTGGTTCAGTTTGCCTCTTCTGCCACACGTCCAGGGCTTTGTCCCTCACCCTGAAGATCAGATTTGAAACGGATATTCCGGTCGAACAAACCAATCCGATCAACAATGCAGTAACGAACAGGATATATGAACCAACTGTCCCGAGTAGAGTTCTGAACACATAGACAAATGAAGCACCTAGGACACCACCGTAGGCAAAAATCAATTCTCTTTCAAATTCTTTGGATTCTGGCGTATTCAGATGGATGATGGATACAACACTGATGAAGCACGCGGCAAGCCCTATACCCACCCACTTAAGGTCAATTTCTGTTCTGTGCACCAGATTCATGACCCCGCCGAAGAAGAGAAAAACCGGGATGAGAAATCTTCCAACTCCTACAGTCCACTTCAAGAACAATGCGGTCCCGCTGCCTACTATACCAGTAGCCGAGGTAAACAGGAAAACACTCATAAGTGCCGACAGAGCAATCAAAGCGATTCCGTAGATCTCCTCGATATGCTGTTTTTCTCGTTCCAGCGTTTGTGCAGATTTTCTAGGCATGATCCAGATCAGTTAGGTGTATGTTAGCGGCTGCTCTTTCCGAATCTCTCCAGCTTTTGAAGGACCTGTTCTGCCCAGGCGCCAATAGGCTGTTGACAAACAAATGTGTCACATCACTCCATCAGTCTTGGGCTGACCGAAAATCTCAGTACCGATGCTGGCTGGCAAGAGCTAGGATCACCATACCCATTTCATGGGTAGATTGCCTTTCTTTGTGAAAAACCACTCTTACCTGCCCTGAATCGCTCAGTCGCTTTCAATTCCTGCACGCAATCGCTGCCCTGCGACGCTATGGGCTGACGGTTACCGCTATCAAGATAACGATGCGCCGGTCAACGTGCACGGATTGCAGCGACAATCTAGAACTCCTTCGGACGTTCTCGACAATCCTGCACAATTATGATACCAACCACCTTAGTATCAACCACCTTAGTATAATAGTAAAAATCCCCAAAGCAAAGCAATAGTAGGCAAATACGACCAAGCTTCCCCTTCTCAAATAGCTCAATAGATACTTGATGGAAAGATATCCACCTATGACAGAACCGCTGAAGCCAAGGATCAAAGAGGGCAAGAGGGGACTGTTGAAGGAAATATTAGATGTGACAACGGTCTCAACAAAAGCTCCCAGTATAACTGGAAAAGAGAGCAAGAATGAAAAGTGTGCGGCTGAGTCTCTTTTCAAACCGCTTGCCAATCCAATTGCTATGGTGATACCTGATCGTGATATACCGGGAGTGATCGCCAATCCCTGAGCCAATCCCATAAGCAGGCTGTCGGAAATCCTGATTTGATGGAGCTCCCTTGCCTGCTTCGCCGCCTTTTCGCCTAGGACCAGGATGCTCCCAGTCACCAACAAGAAGACCGCTGCCGTAGAAGGGCTTTTGAACAGAGCTGTGAAAAGATCATTCAAAAAAAAGCCCATCAGGGCCGCTGGGATGGTCCCTAGCAGGAGCAGCCAAGCAAGCCTTGCTGAGTGAGCATCACCCGCTCCGGACTTGCCTAGACTTCTCAGCAATGACCAGAACATCTGTGCCATTTCTGTTTTGAAGTACCAAAAGACCGCAAAAAGCGTGCCCAGGTGAAGCGTGACCACAAACAGGAGCGGCGGTGAGCCCCATTCAAAGAGATAGGGAACAATAATCAGATGTGCAGAACTGCTTATTGGAGCAAATTCGGTGACCCCTTGGACAATCCCGAGAATGATTGCTTCAAAGATGCTCATTAGACCTCGATAATGATTGGCATAATCATTGGGCGGCGCTTGGTCTTTGCGTAGAGAAAACGGCTTAATGCGTCCCTGACGTCAGATTTCAGCACAGACCAATCAGTTATCTGCTCCTTGGCAGTGCGTGCCAAGACCTGCTCAACCTGACTTCGAGCCTCCTCTATCAGCTGTCCGGCTTCTTTAACATATACGAATCCTCGAGAGATAATCTCAGGTCCACTCACCAACTCACCATTCTGTACATTAATCCCCGCTACCACGATCAGAACCCCATCTGTCGCTAGAAGCTGCCGGTCACGCAGTACTATATCGCCGATGTCCCCGACTCCCAATCCGTCAACCAGAATAGCACCGGCCTCCACACTCTTTGCCCTTTTTGCCTTGCCGTTCAAGAACTCAATCACGCCACCGTTCTCCAAAATAAAAACGTTCTCTGGCGGAACTCCCACTTCCTGTGCAATATCTGCATGATGCCTCAAGTGACGGTATTCACCGTGAATCGGTATAAAGTACTTCGGCGCCACTAGGTTGATCATCAACTTCAGTTCTTCCCGAGCTGCATGTCCTGAAACATGGACACCTGAGATAGACTGATAGTATACTTTGGCACCTTTCTTGAAGAGTTGATCGATAGTTCGAGATACGGATTTTTCATTTCCAGGCACAGGCCGTGCCGAGATAATCACGGCATCTTCCTGCTCGATCTGTACAAACTTGTGGTCATGCGAGGCCATGCGCGCTAAGGCAGATAACGGTTCCCCCTGGCTACCAGTGCAGAGAACCACAATTCGCTCTGGCGGGTACTGCTCTATTTCATCAATCTCGACAAGCATCTCATCCGGCATTTTCAAATAACCTAAATCAACGGCGATCGATACATTGCTGCGCATACTGCGGCCCGAGATCGCGATCTTCCGCCCAAAGTGAGCGGACACATCAATCACCTGCTGAATGCGATGAATATGGGAGGAGAAGGAGGCCACAATAATCCTCTGTTGTGCTGACTTAAATATCTCAGTGAGCGCTTTCCCTACCTCTCGCTCGGAAAGCGTATGACCCGTCAGTTCCGAGTTGGTGCTATCTGAAAGCAGAGCGATTATGTTTCTGCGTCCGAACGCCGCAAACTTGTTGAACTCAGTACCGGTCCCGTCTATGGGCGTGTGATCAAACTTGAAGTCACCAGAATGGACAATAGTGCCCTGCGGTGTATCGACCGCAAACCCCAACCCATCTGGTATGCTATGACACACTTGAGCAAATTCGAGTTTGAATGGCCCGATGGATAGTCTGCTTTGAGCATTGATTTCTCGCAGATCAACGCCGTCCAGATTGTATTCCTCCAACTTTACCTGCACAAGTCCGAGTGTTAGTTTCGTTCCATACAGCGGTACATTGATGCTCTGTAGAAGGTACGGAAGTGCTCCGATATGATCTTCGTGGCCGTGGGTTAGGATAATAGCCTCGACCTTCTGTTTGTTTTCTTTCAGGTAGGTGAAATCCGGTAAAACCAAGTCAATGCCCAGCATCTCTTCCTCCGGAAACATCAAACCGGCATCGATCACCAAAACATGCTTGCCGTATTCCAAGACAAGCATATTCTTCCCAACCTCTCCTAATCCACCTAGAGGAATCAGTCTCAGTTTATTCTTGTTCGCCATTTACATCCTCGGATCTCGCCATTGTACTGCTCATAACGCAGTATCTTGCCAGTAATCAGAGTGATTCTTTTTTTCGCAGTTTCGCAGGCTCGGGAATTATGTAGCAGCCCTGGCTCTGAGAAATATTAACGGTTTATCAAGCCTCTGATGACACCTGAGTGGATGTTCTACCCAACAGATGTACCCAACAGATTGCACTAGGATGTCCGAGTGCGCTAAGACAACAGCTTTGTATCAACCATCACACGCCGTAGCCTTTCCACCTGGTCCGCAGTTGCTTCAATTAGAGGCAGCCTGAGACCTCCTACGTTTACGCCCTTGAGCTTCAATGCTGCCTTGACCATTATCGGGTTTGTTGTCATAAACAGCGTTTTGAATAGGGGCAACAACCTGAGATGTAGGCCTAGTGCTCCTTTTTCGTCTCCTGCCAAGAACGCGCCGACCATCTGTTTGATCTCGTTGCCAGCCACATGAGCTGCAACACTGATCACACCATTGCCGCCCAAGGCCAGGAGGGGCAGCGTGAATTCATCATCACCACTGAAGACCAGAAAATCGTCGGGAGTGCCGCTTACAATCTTCGCAACTTGTTCAGTATTCCCACTGGCTTCCTTTACCGCAGCCACGTTCGGTAATTCTGAAAGAGCAATTGTAGTCGCACAATCCAAATTCAACGCAGTTCTTGAGGGTACATTGTATAAGATCACAGGCAGAGAAGTGCTTTCCGCTATCGCTTTGAAGTGTTGATATAGCCCATTCTGGGGTGGCTTGTTGTAATAAGGAGTCACTAGCATGCATGCGTCGACTCCGACAGCCTCTGCTTCTTTGGTCAGTTTTATGCTGTCGCGAGTACAGTAATTGCCGGTACCGGCAATTACGCTTCCCCGCTCACCAACCGCTTCTTTGACCACCTTGAACAGTTCCAGCTTTTCTGCAGCGCTAAGCGTGGGCGACTCGCCCGTGGTTCCTGAGACTACAATCCCATCTGATCCCTGATCCAATAAATAGCCGGCCAATTCTCGAGCTGCATTATGATCTACTGAGAGATCGGGTTTAAAGGGCGTCACCATCGCAGTAAGAACATCGCCCAGTGAGTTCTTCATTTTCAACACTTTCTTCCCGTTCCTGACCAACTAAGACAATATTATGCAGCTTTCCCACAAGATCGCCACATAATCTGCGTAGCAGGGGTACGCACGCGCATTACCGTACAACTATTATATATAGCAAAGCTTCTTTTTGATAGATCCAAGCCTGCTTGTCGCCGTCTGCTACTCAAGCAACTTATCCAATCCGTATGTCAGCCCTTTTCTTTGTGAAATGGTCTTGATCCCCATGAGCACCCCGGGCATGAAGGAGGAGCGGTCCAAAGTATCATGCCTGATCGTAAGGGTCTGACCCGGTCCGCCAAAAATAACCTCTTGGTGAGCTACAAGCCCCTGAAGTCTGATACTGTGAATTGGGACTCCTTCGTACTCGGCCCCTCTTGCACCCTTGACCATTTCTTTTGATTGTCCTTTCTCTATGTCCTTGTTGTTGGCCGCAATTAGCTCAGCCGTTTTCAACGCCGTCCCGGACGGGGCATCCGCCTTTCTGCTGTGATGAAGCTCGATAATCTCTACGCTTGAGAAATGCTTCGCAGCCGATTCTGCAAACTTCATCATCAGCACCGCGCCAACCGCAAAATTAGGAGCGATTAGTATGTTTGAATCACTGCTCTCCAGCAACGAATTGACTTCCTGCAAATCCTCCTGAGTAATGCCGGTCGTTCCCACGACCATGTCGACTCCCCGCGCCAAGCAAGTCCTTATGCTGTCCATGACCACGCTCGGATGCGTAAAGTCGACCACAACATCGGGCCGCAAGGACACCAGTGATTGATCGAGATGCTGGCTTATCGCCAAGCCCAGTTTGTTCCCGCCAAGCATTTCACCGATATCCTCGTGAACCGAGACCACATCCACTGCGCCAACTAAAGCTAGTTCGGGATCATCCAGCACTGTTCTGCACACCGTGCTTCCCATTCTGCCAGCAGCCCCAACCACCAAGACTCTGATCATGCTACCACCAAGCTCCAAATCAGAAATTCCAAATTCGAAATGCGATGATCAAACCCAAAATCCCAAGCCTTGCCCTGAGCGAGGCGAAGAATCTCATAATGACGATAAGACCTGGACTTTGAAATTTGAATTTTGACATTTCAATTCTTTGTTTTTCACCTCGCATTGCCTGCTTTCTGACTCATTGCCTTGCTCAGTCCATTCCTATTAAGTGGGCCGATCGCCGTCAGAAACAGTCCGCTGGACCCGAACACCTTCTGGGCAACACGCAGTACGTCAGCAGAGCTGACTCTATCAATCCTTTCTACCAGTGCATCCAGGGATAGAATCTCGCCTTGGATTATTTCCGATTTACCCAAACGGATCATCCTGGTTCCAGTACTTTCCATACCCAATACCAGCTGGCCCTTGAGATGTTCTTTTGATCTGTGAAGCTCCTCTTGCATAACACCCTGTTCTTTGATCTTCTCGATCTCTTCCTTTACAATTCTTACTACTTGTTCAGCCTGGGAAGGTCTCGTGCCCGCATACACAGAAAAGAGTCCTGTCTCAGCATAAAGAGCCAGATAAGAGTAGATTGAGTACACTAATCCTCTCTTCTCCCTGACCTCCTGGAACAGGCGAGAGCTCATGCCTCCGCCCAAGATATTATCCAATATGGCCAATGCAAACCTGTCTTCGTGTTTGGCGTGCAGACCCTCCGTCCCCAGCGCAATGTGTGCTTGCTCTGTGTTTTTGCGGACTAGCTTCACGCCCGATGACGCCTTCGGCGCCAGCCGCCGCCTTGGACCCCTTTTGGTAGTCTTTCGGGTAAAAGACTTCCGCGCCAAATCTACGATATGCTCATGCTTGAGATTGCCCGCGGCCGCAACCACCATATTATCGAACACGTAATTCCTGGAAAAGAAATTCACCACATCAGATTTAGTGAAAGATCTGACGGTATCTGCATCTCCTAAGCCGCTTCTTCCGAGCGGATGGTTCTTCCAGAGACATTGAGCAAAAAGGTCATGAACTAGCTCATCCGGCGTATCTTGGTGTAGATTTATCTCTTCTATGACGACTTCTTTCTCCGCAGAGATTTCTTTTTCGCCGAACAGGGAATTTTGCAGCATGTCGGAGAGCACTTCTGCTCCTACGGACACCTGCTCATCCAGCAAACGAGTGTAGAAGTACGTGTACTCCTTGGCTGTATATGCGTTCAATTCCCCGCCAAGTGCATCAAAAGTCTCTGAGATCTGCTTGGCCGTTCTGGTCTTCGTTCCCTTAAACATCAGATGCTCCAGGAAGTGCGACATGCCGTTGAATCTGTCCGATTCATCCCTGGCGCCGACAGCAATCCAAAAACCCAGCGAAACCGACCTTACATACGGAATTTCCTCGGTGATTACCTTCAATCCGCAGTCAAGCGTAGTTTCCTTAAAAAACATTACACCTCAAATCCGCATGTGAAGAAGTTGACTTTTCATTCCTACTTGTTGACGGCGGCTAGGGCGATGCGATTTTGGCGATCGATGTCAACAACCTCTACCAATATCTTGTCGCCCACTCTAACGACATCTTCAACTTTGGCCACCCTTCGACGAGCAAGTCTTGATATATGGACAAGCCCTTCTTTGCCCGGTAAGATTTCAACAAAGGCACCGAAATTTGTTGTCTTGGTGACGGTGCCCTGATACTGTTCTCCTCTTTTGGGCTCCTTGGTTATCAGCTCGATCATTGCTTTTGCTTTTTCTCCGCTTTCCTCGTCCTTAGAGCCAACAAAGATAGTACCATCGTCCTGAATATCAATAGTGGCCCCGGTCTCGTCGATAATGCTGCGGATAACCTTACCTCCAGGGCCGATGACCTCTCTTATCTTGTCTTGGTGGATCTTCATGGTAATTATGCGAGGTGCAAACTCAGATACTGTCTCACGAGGCTTGGGGATTGCTTCCCGCATTTTTCCCAGAATGAACAACCTTGCCTCTCGCGCCTTGGCCAGTGCCTGTCCCAATACTTGCTTATCAACACCTTCAACTTTCATATCCATCTGAAGTGCAGTTATGCCATGTTCGGTGCCGGCCACTTTGAAATCCATGTCACCTAAGGCATCTTCCATCCCCAAAATGTCGGTTAGAACAGCCACGGCATTCTCCTCTTTTACCAGTCCCATGGCAATTCCAGCCACCGGAGCTTTTATGGGAACACCGGCATCCATGAGCGCCAAAGTGCTGCCGCAGACACTGGCCATTGAAGATGATCCATTTGACTCCAGGACCTCGGAAACCAGTCTTATAGTGTAGGGAAATTCTTCCTCATCGGGAATCACCGGCAGAAGAGCTCGTTCCGCCAAAGCTCCGTGGCCTATCTCACGTCTTCTGGGGCCCCTCATCATGCCAATGTCCCCCGTGCTAAAGGGAGGAAAATTATAATGATGCATATAACGCTTGCTTTCTTCTATCCCCAGACCGTCGACCAACTGTTCTTCACCAACAGTGCCCAGAGTAAGCACGGTCAAGACCTGGGTTTGACCCCGAGTGAACAGCCCGGTGCCGTGGGTGCGGGGGAGCATGCCGACCTCACAGGCGACTGGGCGAATCTCATCCAAGTCACGGCCGTCCATGCGAACATTCTCCTCCAATACCATTCGCCGGGCTTCCTCTCTCTCCAGTTGTTCTAAGGCGCTGCTGATATCCTTTTCTTTTTCGGATTCCTCCGGCAGAGTGGCCGATATCTCCTCTTTGACTCGCTCTTTAAGCGCGGATATGCTCTCTTCTCGGGTTTGTTTGTCAGCAATATGAAGCGCTATTCTCAGTTCTTCCAGAGCCATGTCGCGCACCTGGTCATCAATCTCCTTATCAATCTCCGCTGCTGGTAATTCCCGCTTCGGAACTGGCGCAATCTCTCTGAACTGCTCTATCTTTGCTATTACTGTTCGTACTGCGTCGTGGCCACGCTCGAGAGCCTCAACAACAAGTTCCTCAGAAACCTCGGTGGCTCCCGCCTCCACCATTAGAATCGCGTTCTTGTTCCCAGCAACAATCACGTCCAGTTCACTCAGCTCCAACTCTTGAAACGTAGGATTTGTGATCCATCTTCCGTCGACCCTGCCGACTCTCACTCCAGCAATGGGATTGTCAAATGGAATGTCTGAGATGGTTAGGGCTGCTGACGCCCCGATCAGTGCCAAAACATCAGGCGGATTCACCTGATCAACCGAAAGAATGGTCGCTATGATCTGAATCTCATTTCGAAATCCCTTGGGAAAAGAAGGGCGAATCGGCCGGTCCACCAATCTGGCGTTCAGAATCGACTTTTCGCTCGGCCTTCCTTCGCGCTTGATAAAACCACCTGGTATTTTGCCAGCAGCGTACATCTTTTCTTCAACATCCACCACTAGAGGAAAAAAATCCACGCCCTCAAGGGGCTCCTTTGACGCTACTACACTCACCAGCACAATGCTGTCGCCACACCTTACTGTTACCGCCCCATCAGCCTGTTTGGCCAGCTTGCCTGTTTCAAGTAGTATTGTCCCATCTTCCAATCCGATTTCTATTGATTTCACATCCAATCCGTCAACCTCCTAGTCAACATCTTAAGAACAGGCACACCTTGCCACTGCTCTTGTAGTTATAGAACTATTTTCAAAATATCTAAAGCTGTCCAAAAAAAAACAGTCTCATGGGTCTAACTCTCGGGAAACACGTAATGTAGACTCTCCAGAAAAGATCCTCGTCAGAATCTCGTACCTTCCCCAATCAGGTGCAAGAAGGCGAGCACGGACCTAAACATCGCAAGTGGGAATACCATCATGTTGGGGACAGATCGCGCAGCTTTCGACTGAATCGACCACACCATTTCGTTGAGGGAAAAGTCAAAAAGAAGACATCCGTGCTCTTCCTAGCTCCGAAGCTTGAGCTTTTTGACAATGGTACGATAGCGGTCTACATCATTAGCTTTCAAATAGTTCAAAAGCCGCCTTCGTTGGCCGACCAGTTTCAGTAACCCCCGCCGAGAGTGATTGTCTTTCTTGTGTTCCTTTAAATGGTCAGTTAATCCATTTATTCGCGTTGTCAAAATAGCTATCTGCACTTCAGGTGATCCAGTATCGGAATCATGCAGGCGATATTCGTCGATTATTCCGGCCTTTTCCTCCCTCTGCAAAACCACTTCTTTGTCCACCTTTCCGATGATTACCTTTCTGCGATCACAAGTAAATCACTTCGGCCACAAATGCCCCAGAAAATACTCATTGTATCTTAGCATACTTGATTCACCAAGTAAAACAGTCAATTCAGTGGTTTGCGGTGTGCGGTTTGCGGCTGCCGTGAAAACTAGAATGCAGTCCTTGGAATCATGGATTCTCCGACCCGTACCACGTCACGGCATCGACGCACATCATTTAGAATTTTTAAACCCAAGCACCAAATCGACCGTCCGCCAGCCAGCCGCGACACACACTGAATTGTGGTTTTCCGCTCACCGCGAACCGCAAGCCAGCTGTATCTATGGCAGTGCTTTCATCGCCACATCAATATCCCTGGCAATCTGCCGTTTCAGAGCTTTTTTGTCAGGGAATCGCTTCTCGTCCCTGATCCTCAACTGAATTTCAGCCTCAATGTGTCTTCCGTACAAATCAGCGTCAAGGCCGGGGATGTGGATGTGTAGTACCGTCTTCTTAGATCGCTCCTCAAAGGTTGGACTTGTCCCTATGTCAATCACACCGATATGCCATTGTTCCGAGTCCAGTCTGACCCTTCCAGCATAGACACCGCGGCCAGGCATGGACCCTACATCAGGGGTCTCTACATTAGCAGTGGGAAATCCGAGGACCTCGCCCCCTCTTCCATGTCCGCCCACGACGACTCCGGTAATTCGGGGATATCTTCCCAAAATAGACCTTGCACCCTCCAGATCTCCTTTAGAAAGCAGTTTCCGGATACGTGTACTACTGATGGGACGTTCATTGGCCAAGACCAGGGGCAGAGAGATGACCTCAAACCCTTTTTTGCGCCCATATTCCTTCAAGAAAGCAACATCGCCGGCTGCATTCTTCCCAAAACGGAAACCTTCGCCGACAACCACCAAGACTGTGTTCAGCATCTGCAACAGCAACTCATCAATAAAATCCTGCGGTCCCTGTTCGGCCACTGCTTTGCTGAACCTGACAATCACCAGCGTGTCCACCTCTAACTGCTCGATTAGCTCTGTCTTAAGCTTGATAGCAGTTAGAATAGGTGGTTGCTTTGCTCGTTGCAGAACACTCGACGGATGGGGCTCAAATGTTACCACCACAGACTTGGCGTTTCTTGAGCGAGCTTCTGTGACTACTCTTTTGATGATGGCCTGATGCCCCAGGTGGACACCGTCAAATACGCCTATGGCGACAACGCTATGCGTTTCAGCGGGTTCAAGATTCGCCACACCATTAACGATCTGCATTCTTTCACCTCATGTGAAACAAAGCAACAGTTGAACCAGTCAATGGACCTATTGTGCAGTCTCAGGTTCTCCAGGCTGATCCAGCTTGCTAATCATGGGTAGAGATTGCGAGCGCATGCAGATTCACCCTTGCTTATATGGTATTACACAGAGAGGCCTCAACAAAGGCTGGTCGGGCGGAAAAGAGTCTGGGAGGCGCCCGTCTTTCAATGCTTGAGCTATGCCAAGAAAGTCACCTTTCTCCTCAACAACGCGCAGTTCTTGTCCTTGTCTCAGCGTCTGGCCCCTAGGATTCACCATTTCGGACACCAGATATCCACCATTGATGAAGCGCGGCCCAAATTCGGCCTTGACTTCCACCATCTGGTATTCTACCAGCGCATCGCCTAGGGAAATTATCCTTCTGCGCAGGCTTTCGACTCCGGTTTTTAACACGTCTTCTATATCAAGAGCATTCTCGATCCGAAAAACCCCGCTCCTCAAACGCCTCAGATCTCCCAAGCAGGCGCCACAGCCCAGCTTGGTCCCTATATCCTCACAAAGGCTGCGCACATAGGTGCCTTTCGAACACGTGACTTCAAAAATGGCCTTCTGGTGATAATCATCAAACAGGTCCGTAATCTGCAGACTTAGAATCTGCACGGGCCGGGGCTTTCTGTCGATGGTCTTTCCCTGGCGAGCCAGTAGGTAGAGAGGCTTGCCATGTTGCTTCACCGCAGAAACCATGGGCGGTATCTGCTCGATCGTTCCAAGAAACTGATGAGAAACATCCTGTAGTTGCTGCAAGCTAACGCGTGACCGCTGCTCAGTTAACACAGTGCCCGTGGAATCAAGCGTATCAGTGGTTACCCCGAGGATCATCTCACCAACATATACTTTTGGATCGGTCGAAAGAAATCTGATAAAGCGAGTCGCATTCCCTAGGCACACCACCAAAACACCCGTTGCATTTGGATCAAGGGTCCCAGCATGGCCTACCTTGCCGCATTTGCATTGCTTCTTGATGTTCTCCACAACATCATGAGATGTCCACCCCTGCCGCTTATCAACAATCAAAACTCCGTTCAATGTTACTCTCCATATTGCCTTCCATCTTGCAAGCCGGCATACCCAATTCAGGAGATCTGGTGATCTTTGCGGAGTATTTCCAGCAAGCCCTCCAAGGTCTCCCTGATCGAATTGGTCCCCTTATATCCGGCCGCATTGGGATGTCCGCCGCCTCCGAATTGCTCGGCCAGCTGACCAACATTGAAATCGCCCTTGGACCTTATGCTCACATTGATCTGACCGTCCCCGATCTCCTTGATCACGGCCGCAATTTTCGCTTCCTTTACTGACCTCAGGGAATCTATCAAATTCTCAGCTTCTGAAAGCTGAGCTCCGGTTTGCTCAAAATCTTCTTGCAGCACCCAGGTATAGACAAGTGAGCAATCCTCAACGCAGACCGCGCGACTCAAGACTATGCCCAGTAGTTTTAAATAACCAAAAGACACGTTCTCGTATACCTTTTGAAAAATCTCATTGGGCACAACGCCATATTCTAGCAACTCCTCAGCCACCTTCAACGTTTGGGGCGTTGTGTTTGAGTACTGAAATCTCCCCGTATCGGTAACCAAGCCCACATACAGGCAAGTTGCTATATCTTTTGTAAGAGGTACTGCTAGGGCCTTGCTGATCCTCAAAATAATCTCTGAAGTAGCAGCGGCATTCCTGTCCACGACATTTAAAGTAGCATATTGTGCCTCTTCAGAATGATGATCGATGCTCACCAAATTCTCAGCGTTTTTTGCGACTTTCGCAAGACTTCCCAGACGCTGAATCGTGGCACAATCCAGGGCGATAAAAGTACCAAAATTGGTGGGGTGTTTGTCGGCGTCTTGCACGAGCTCAGTCCCAGGCAAGAAGGAGTACTGAGGCGGAATAAGGATCGGTTCGCCCCAGCTGACAAATATCTCTTTCCCCATCCCCCTCAAAATCAAGCCCAGAGCCAGTAGAGAACCGATAGCATCTCCGTCAGGTTGGATATGTGTGGCCAGGATAAATCGTTGCTCATGCGCAATCAGGTTGATCAGCGAATCAAAATCACTGCTGTAATCGGTCATGAGCCGCTGCTTTCCTTGTCTTTGTGGATCTGGTCGATCAGCTTTGTTATGCGCAGTCCCTCTTCTACTGATTCATCGATGTACAACGACAGCTCCGGCAAGAACTTGATTCGCAATCTTTTTCCCAGTTCAGAACGAATGAATCCTTTGGCTCTGTTTAGGATCTGATAAGTCGCCTGCTGCTCGTCCTTGCTTCCCATAATGCTCACAAATATATCCGCATGCCTGAGGTCGGGAGAGACATCGACTCCCGTCACTGTGACAAAACCAACACGCGGGTCTTTCAATTTTTTATCCAGGATATCCGCAATTTCTTCCTTCAACGCCTCGTTTACCCTGGCAGTGCGCTCGAAGTCCATAATACCCCCTGGGGAACAACTACTATTCAGGAGAGAAAAGCGCGGTTTTGGTCTCGATTATTTCTGCCCTATTCAGGTCCTCAATGAACCTCCGGACCTTTTGGATCAATAGATCTGCTTGATAGCTATTTTCAGAGACACATGCGACCCCAATTGTTCCTCTTTGCCACAGATCCTGGTGGTCAACTTCTGCGACGGCAACATCAAATCTCGCTCTAACTTTGTCCGTGATACTCTTGAGAGCTTGCCGCTTCTCCTTTAGAGACCGGCACCCGGGGAAGAAAAGCTCCAGCATGACTGCGCCAACATACATTCTGCACCTTAAGTAGAGGGTTTCTCGACCATAGTGTAGGCCTCTATGATATCTCCTTCTTTTATATCTTGGAAATCTACCAACCGTATTCCACACTCAAAACCAGCTTTTACGGTTGCGACGGCATCCTTGTACCGGTGCAAAGACGCAATTTTGCCATCAAATATTACCGCTCCATCGCGCACCAATCTGACCAAAGAATCCTGATTCATTTCTCCCTCTTCAACCAGGCATCCGGCAACCGTTCCCATTTTTGAGATCTTAAATGTTTGTCTTACTTCTGCTCTTCCCTGTTCAACTTCTTCATACGTTGGCGCAAGCATACCTATTCTCGCCGCCGTGATATCCTCAATGAGTTTATAGATGATGCGGTAGTATCTAAGGTCTACTCCTTCTTTTTGCACCATGTCGCTGACTTTTGGAGCAGCTCTGACATTAAACGCAATAATAATTGCATCCGACGCTGATGCCAACATTACGTCTGTCTCATTGACAGCACCCACACCCCGGTGGATTATTCTCAGTTTGACTTCTGTCTGTTCTATTTTGTCCAAAGATTCGGTTATCGCTTCTATCGAGCCTTGCGCGTCAGCTTTGAGTACCAGCTTGAGTTCCCTCACCTGTCCTTCCTGTATACGCTCAAACAGGTCGTCAAGTGTTACGTGTTGACGCGACTGCTCGATTAGGCGGCGTTTCAATGCCCGTTCAGATGCAATTTGACGTGCAGTCTTATCATCTACAACAACTCTGACCTCATCTCCGGCTTGAGGCACGGTGGATAGACCCAGTATCTCAACAGGTCGCGCCGGCCCTGCCTGATCTACCTGGTTTCCCTTGTCATCCACAAGAGCCCGAACTTTCCCGTGTGCAAGACCAGCAACAATTGCGTCTCCTATTTTGAGGGTTCCGCGCTTTATTAGCACTGTCGCCACCGGTCCTCTGCCCTTGTCAAGTTTCGCTTCGATTGCTACTCCGCTGGCAGGACAGTTGCTGTTGGCCTTTAGCTCTTGCATATCCGAAACCAGCAAGATCATATCCAACAGGTCTTCAATGCGGGTTTTTTGCTTTGCGGATACATCAACAAAAACTGTCTCTCCGCCCCACTCTTCCGCGACCAGCTCGTGTTCAGTAAGCTCTTGCCTGACTTTGTCAGGATTTGCCTCAGGCTTGTCGATTTTGTTTACGGCTACCAATATGGGCACCTTTGCTTCGCGGGCATGATCGATTGCCTCCACTGTTTGGGGCATGACTCCGTCGTCAGCGGCTACAACCAGAACGGCGACATCGGTCACTTGGGCACCCCTGGCCCGCATTGTGGTGAAAGCCTCGTGGCCAGGTGTATCAATAAAAGTGATGCGCTTATCATCATGAACTACTTGATACGCTCCGATATGCTGAGTGATTCCTCCTTCTTCCTGCGAGATCACGTCAGTTTTGCGGATTGCGTCCAGGAGGGAGGTCTTTCCGTGGTCGACATGCCCCATCACCGTAACAACGGGGGGCCGGGGCTCCAGCTCCTCCGGTGAATCGATGCACTCCTCAACCTCTTGTTCCGGTGATATAATTGCAGCTTCATATCCGTATTCTTCAGCCAGAATTCTTATCGCAGCCTCGTCCAACGACTGATTGATTGTCACCATTTCACCGAGCTCCATCAGTTGTTTGATGACATCCGTGGGATTCTTTTTGATGAGCTCAGCAAACTCCTTGACCGTTATGCGTTCGACTACTGCAAGCTCCGGCAACTTGCTCTGCCGCTCGGCCTTTTTTTCCTCTTTGGCCTTTTGCGCGACGGGCGATTTTTTTGGTGATGCTCTTTGCGCCGTTTTTTGCTTGCTAGGCTTGTTCTTCTTCTCAGTGCTAGCCTTCACCTGCTGCTTG
This sequence comes from uncultured Actinomycetota bacterium, assembly GCA_964347095.1. Lineage (GTDB taxonomy): Bacteria > Actinomycetota > Aquicultoria > Subteraquimicrobiales > CAYFXD01 > CAYFXD01. The sequence goes on from CAYFXD010000024.1 coordinate 22,003, forward strand.
CCAACCTTGGATTTCAACTTGTTTAAAAGGCGGGTCGAGACTTCTGGCTCAACTACAGCCAGATGATTCTTGGCTGAAACCCCGATCTTGTCAAGCTCAGCAATGACCTCTCGGCTTGAGATTCCGATTTCTTTTGCCAGTTCATGTACCCTTTTTGCTGTTCTAGCCATAAAACAACCGTCCTAGTCTACTGTAATAATCTCCTCGATTGTCTGAAGAATTTCTTCTCTCAGATGGGAAAGTGCTTTATCATCAATGTCTATATTCAAAACGTAGGCTAATCTCTTTCCCCTAATTGCAGCGTCGACACACTCTTCGCAATAGCATACATACGTTCCACGACCACTAACCTTGCCGCTTCTATCAACAACCACTACCCCTTCCGGTGTGCGGACAATCCGCAATAACTCCCTTTTTGATTTGCTGCGCCCGCAGCCGGCGCAGGTCCTCATGGGGATTTTTCTTCTCTTCTTCGCTTTTTTGGCCATGCTACTTTGCTCTAGGAGGAGACTTCTTCAAGACTTCGATGAACTCCGCAGAATCTGCTACCGGGTTTTGCTTTATACTTACACTGGCTACCCGACTTAGTTATAGCCGCACAGCGTTGCTCCTCAGCTGCCTTGGCGGCTTTGGCTCTTTCGTCCTCCTCGGTCTCAGCAGGAGCTCCCAGGGCTGCTTCGGCTTTTTCTCGCTCTGCTTGAGATTCGCTTTTTATGTCAATCCGCCATCCGGTAAGCCTTGCAGCTAACCTGGCGTTTTGACCTTCTTTGCCTATGGCCAAGGACAACTGATCGTCGGGAACAATAACTTCAGCCTTATGTTCATCCTCAGAAATGGTCACGCTCTTGATTCTCGCCGGGCTCAGCGCATTGGCCACGAATTCGGTTTGTTCATCACTGTACTCCACTACATCTATCTTCTCTCCCCGAAGTTCTGAAACGACCATCCGCACTCTGGATCCCTTGGGTCCGACACATGCGCCGACCGGGTCAATGCTCTTGTCCCGCGAACTCACCGCGATTTTAGACCGATAACCAGGCTCTCTTGCTACTGATTTGATTTCCACTAAGCCATCATATATTTCAGGAACCTCCAGCTCAAACAGCCTTTTTAAGAGACCGGGATGGGTTCTTGAAACAATTATCTGTGGCTCTTTGGTCGTCCGGCGCACCTCCACAATATAGGTCTTGAGCCGAGTGCCATGTTCATAGTGCTCAGACGGAGCTTGCTCAGTCGGAGGCAATAGTGCTTCCACTCTACCCAAATTCACCAGCGTATAGCGCTGATCGTTCTGCTGCACGATCCCTGTAACGATGTCACCCTCTCTCCCCACGTATTCTTCATACATCAATTCTCTTTCTGCCTCACGAATTCGCTGTAGAATAACCTGCTTTGCTGTCTGAGCTGCTATGCGACCAAAATTCTTGGGCGTAATTTCAACCTCTTCAACCTCGGGTTCCTCTCCCGGAATCTCTTTTATCACCCGGCTCGAAAAGACCTTGATCTCTCCGGTCTCAGGATGAATATTGACTCTGATATTAGGAGCCCCGCCATAGTTCCTTTTGTATGCTGAAACCAGGGCGGCCTCCAACGCTTCCAAAACAGTCTCGGGGTTAATTCTTTTTTCGCGCTCAATTTGTCTAAGCGCTTCGATAAGATCAGGATTCATCTTCATTGGGAAACCATCTGTCTCATATAAGTTTCCCTGCCTCCTTCCACCAATTGAGAATCCAACTAAAAATCAAAATCCACAACCAAATGAGCTTTTTTTACTTCATCGTATGGAATTTCAAGCCCCTCACCTTCGCAATCTATCTGAACCGCTTCTTCGCGTGCAGCAGTTATTATACCGGTGAAGTGCTTGCGCTCATTGATCTTCCTTTTGGTCTTGATATGCACTTTTGCTCCCCTATACTTTTTGAAGTCTTGGGGTTTGTTCAGCGGGCGCTCTATGCCTGGTGAGCAGACCTCAAGATTGTAGGAAACATGGATCAAGTCCTCAAAATCCAGCATTCTACTCAACACCTCGCTGGCTTTGGCGCACGTATCCAGGTCGACTCCGCCTTCTCGATCAACTAGGAAACGCAAGACCTGACCATATCCCTCTCTTTTGAACTCAACATCCACAAGTCCGAGTCCTTCTGAAGCCAAAAGAGGAATCGCACGCTCTTCAATTCTCTTCACCATTCCATTCTTGTTCATCACACAACCTGTCATCCAAAATTCTTTCACTATCTGGGTTGCATTCAATCCTAAGAGCTAATGAAAAAAGTGGGCTACTTACCCACTTACATTGCATCCAAACCAAATGTATGATAGCACAACCAAGTTGGCAACGCAAGGTAATCGAGGGCCCGCTATTGGCCGTCCATCGCCTACAAAACCCTGGATTATCGGCTCAATTTCAGCTTTCCTAGGAGCGTCTGCCCCCGAACCTGACCAGCACTTCAAAGGAGCATGCCCGCGTCGACCAAGACCCAAGTGTCTTTTGTTAGGATCTGTTTGACAGATAGTGTCTAAGCATATCAGAGTACATCCCCAGCCGCGCCCAGGTTCCTTTCATCATCCCCAGTTTTTCTTCTTTCATAACGTGCGTTACATCATACATGATGACTTCTTGAACCTTGGCTCCGGTTTTTTGTGCATACTCAGTCAGAGCCATTTCAATGGCAAATCGCGTGTTTGACAAATCAACTCCTTCGATGAAGCTTCTCCGGAGAGCCCTCTGTCCGGAAATCGAGGGAACCAATGTTTGAGAGAGATCGGTTCTTAGCCTTCCACCAGAAAACTTGCCAACTGTCATCATCAGTTCGCTGTCCTGGAGCAATGGTTGAACCAGGTCTCTAATATGTTTTGGCCTGAGACCCAGCAGATCAGCATCTATAAAGACCACGATACCGGCGTCACTTCTATTGACTCCGTCTATCAGCGCTGCACCTTTTCCCTCATTTTTGACTTTGTTTATCAAAGATATTCCGGAAAAGCTGGTTGTCACTTCTGCGGTTTTGTCAGTTGAGCCATCATTTACCACGATGATCTCATCGACGACGTCCGACTCTTTTACAACCTCAAGCACAGTTCTGATCCTAGTCTCTTCATTGAATGCAGGAATTATGACCGTAACCTTTTGATTTGTCATCTGTATCCCGTCTTCAGTGCCAAACTACTTCATTCCCTGTTCTACCAGCTCAATAATGCCCGCAGCTACGTTCTTGACCTGCACATCCTCTTTTTCTAGTCCCAAACGCCGTTTGATTTCAACAACACCGCGCTCTAAGCCCCTTTTACCCACTATGACCTGGA
>CAYFXD010000025.1:0-5240 GCA_964347095.1 uncultured Actinomycetota bacterium
GTAGTAAGAATCGAATGGGACTCTGAGGAGGGGCACATGAAAGGATTCCGGACCAGCCCCGAGTTCCAGCCATTTTTTGCGGCTGTCAGCCCATTCTTCAATGAGATTCAGGAAATGAAACACTATTCGGTTACATCAATAAAAGGCAAGAAATAGCATCGCAGGTAGTTATCTAGCTATAACCTGTCAGTGGAGCTGCTCATTCATCGCCTTCATCCTTCTCTGGGCGAGGCCGTTCCTTGATTTGATGCAAGTGCCACGCAAGATTGACAGCATCCTTCAAAGGTTGCCAAACATAACAACTGTCAATTCACTCATAACTACATCGCTAACAAAGTATATGGAATGGAAAGTGCCTATATCACCAGTCAACCTCCCCTTGGGGAGCAACGCCTTTTTATGTTATTTGCCTTAGGGTACTTGTGTATAAAGTGATTAAGCAAAAAATCACACCACATTTATGGTTCGACAAAGAAGCTAAAGAGGCAGCCAACTTCTATGCCTCCATATTCCCGAACTCAAAGATAACGAATGTGACGACAATCCACGATACACCATCTGGCGACAGCGACCTATTTCAGGACTAATCCACTGGAATATTATGATATGGTTTTCAGAAGAAATGTGATGTTAATAAATATACGTATGTGTTCCATTTATTGCATATGCAGCGATTTGCGATTTTAGACGCTCCGTCGATTCTGGGACTGCGACCATCCGGAGTTGAGTCTCTTCCAGAAGCACTGCAAGCCGCAGGTCTGCAGAAGGGGTTAGACGCTGAATATGCTGGAGAAGTCACTGCATTAGAATATAGTCCGAATCGGGATAAGGAAACATTGTGTCTGAACCCCGAAGGTATAAGACAATATTCAAAGCAACTTGCAAATGCCATGACTAATGTGCTACAGGGAAAGCGATTTCCAATCGTACTTGGGGGCGACTGCAGCATCGTCATAGGTAACGTTTTAGCTTTGCGGAGAATGGGAAGATACGGATTATTCTTCATAGATGGTCATGCCGATTTTTATCAACCAGAGGCATCTCCAACTGGAGAAGTTGCAGATATGGATTTAGCAATAGTGTCCGGCCGAGGTCCGGCCATCCTTACTGATATTGAGAACCTGAAACCTCTTGTTCGAGACGAAGATGTTGTCCTGTTTGGCCATCGAGATGGGGAACAAGCAAAGAGTTATGGCAGTCAAGACGTCAATGACACCGATATTCACATCTTTAATCTTGAAACGGTACAAAAAATTGGGATCAAGTCTGCCGCATCACAAGCTGTTGATAAATTAATGAATAGCAAGCTCGAGGGCTTTTGGATTCACCTAGACGCTGATGTATTGAATGATAAAATCATGCCGGCTGTTGAATATCGCTTATCTGGAGGGTTGGAATTGGAAGATATCAGTGAACTTTTACGAATCCTGATTGCCTCTGGTAAGGCAGTTGGAATGGATATCACTGTTTTTAATCCAAAACTAGATCCAGATGGTTCAATCGCTCGTAGGCTGGTATCAACCTTGATTGCTGGCCTTTCCAGTCATTAAAAATTATTTCAAAAAGACCATCCCTGCTTGTTTCATCCACCCATGAAGTGTCACCCGCTGTCCATCAGCTAAACTTGGCGGTTGGTTCTGGAACTAATTAATTCGATAGTGGTCTGAATAAGGTCTATCAATTCTCGAACTTCAGTGTCGCTAAAATTTATCGAACTACCCCCACCGTCCTTGATCCTTTTCTTGATGTCAAATAGGAACAGCTCTGACTTCCTGTACGACTCATCAATTCGTGTCAAGGCTTCGGTATCAAAAACTCCCGCAGTTGTCTCAGCTGACATTACCGTATAGTGGTCGGGATGCGATTGCAGTGTAAACAACAATTCTGGCCAAAAAGCTGAAGAGCTATTGATGAGCCGGTTACGGGAAAAACACCCTGAACCCACCTCAACGGGTTTAGACTGCGCAAGAAATTGTTGGAAGAATTCTGAATACTGAGTGAGTTCATGTCGTATCAGATTTCGTATCCTTGCCTTAAATCCGGCCGTTTGCTCGGCTTGCCATCTTTCTCTCTTTCGCTCGATCCTATGGCTAACAAAGTATGTCGCCCCAGCTCCTGCCATCGCGCCTGCAATAGCCGCGCTTCCAGCGATAACGGGGCTATAGAACAGATTTGCTTCTGTTAAATCTGCAATTCTTTCTTCTGCTGTTGCTTGACGCTCAATCACCCTGTATTCCGGTGCCTTTACGATGAGGCGCTGTTCCTCTACGTCTAACAATGTGGCGTTGAGACTATTTCCATCTCTGACTTCCATTGTAACGGTCCAATAGCCCGCTGGAAGCGGCCTGCTATGTTCATGTATTTTCTGATCTGATAAGCCAATAGAAATGATCGCACTATATGGCTGCAATGTGGCTCCATCCGCTGAGCTATCAACGATGGTGAGCAAATAAATCGTCTCATTATTGAAGCCTATCGTGCGATGGTCGTCGCCGCGGAAGTCACCCGTTGAAAAAATGACTTTTGTAGTTATTGGCTCGCCTTCTATAAATAGGGATGGCGCAGTTGGCTCACGAATGATGGCAGTGTCCTGATGGCGCGCCCATGTGGGCACAGATTGTATGCATAACAGAAGAAGTATCGCGGCGATCAAAATGGGAGACCAGCGCACAATTAGCCGTAACATCATTTTATTGATCAGGCGAACCTTTTTTTATCGATAACACTGCTTTTCTCGTCCTCCTTAGAACCTATTCGCATGTTTCGGAGCACGACAAAGACTAGGATTGCAGCAAAAGCGGCGACTGCCACACTGATGATGAGAGTCAAGTGCAAGCTCTGTATGAAGGCCTCGCGGGCACCGTCAAGTAGCAACGAGCCCAGCTCTTTAGGAAGCTGTTCTGCAATGCTTACGGCGCCGCCGAGAGTCTCGCGCGTGATCTCCCTCGATTCAGGCGTAATGCCGGCCGGGATGGCTCCAATCACCTCTGTGCGGTATACGGCGGCGCCTACGCTGCCCAAGATTGCTATGCCCAACGCTCCGCCAATTTCTGCATTCGTTTCGGAGATCGCTGACGCAGCCCCAGCGCGCTCTGGCGGGGCCGAGCCGACGACAAGGTCAGTTGACAGCGTAAACACGGGGGCAAGACCCAAAGAGAATACGACCAACCCTGCGGCAAGGATAGCAAAGGAAGCCTCTTCGTTGAGCTGCGTTAGCAGCCCAAAGCCGACTGCTGCAAATGCAAGGCCGCCTGCAATTACAAACCCAGGGGAGACCCGGTGTACTATTACAGGACTCAGCATAGACCCGACGACAAACGAGAGAGGCCATGGCAGCATCCACAATCCGGCCTGAAGGGGTGACAGCCCGAGCACTAGCTGCAAGTACTGCGAGATGAAGAAAAAGACGCCAAAGTTGACAAAGAAACCGAGCAGGGACGAGACAAGCGACGTGCTAAAGGCTGGTATTTTGAACAAATGAAGGTCGATCAGTGGATCTGCAAGCTTTTTTTGCCTGCGCAAGAAAACTGCGCCAACAGCAACGCCGGCCATGATCAACAAGGCTGACTCCAACCCCAGACCATCTCGGGAGATCTGCTTTATTCCGTAAATCACTACCAGTATTGCTGCAAGCGAAAGGGCAACGCTGACAAGATCTAGCCTGCGAGCCTTAGGATCTTTGAATTCTGGCAGTATGACCGGTCCTAGCCCCAAGAGTATCGCCATCACTGGCACAGCCAGCAGGAATACTGATCCCCACCAGAAATACTCTAAAAGGATGCCCCCGAGAAGTGGACCTATGGCGGCACCCGCGGAAAAGCTGGATATCCACACTCCGATGGCAAGCGTGCGCTGATTAGGATCATGGAACATGTTGCGAATCAACGAAAGGGTAGAAGGGGCTATGGTTGCCCCAGAGACGCCCATAAGCGCCCTGCTCACGATAAGCATCTCTGCGCTGGTCGAGAAGGCGGCAAGGACTGAAGTAATGGTAAAGGCAATGGCGCCTGTCAAAAGCAAGCGGCGTCTGCCGATCCGATCGCCTAAGTTGCCCATAGTGATCAGCGATCCGGCCAGAAAGAAACCATAGATGTCCGTAATCCAGAGCAGCTGGGAGCTGGTCGGCTTGAGATCCACGCTGAGGTGGGGCACCGCTAAATGCAGCACCGTCAGGTCCATTGAAATGAGAATGCACGCAAGGGCAAGGACGCCTAGCCCAATCCATTCGCGTATGCCGGCTCGCGACGGAATAGCCGTACCCATAAGAGATCCCTAAGTTTTCCCCTTAATGATGCAAAACCCAAAGTGTGTTGTAATTTGTTTGTCAATGAGTTTAGACAGGTTCATTTTGTGCCAAACTCTCTTGTGAAAATCTCGCGTAGCGGATTCAGTTGTTGTTTTGTTATTATTCATATCGGTTGCTATATGAACCCCAGTTCATTAGATCTCTTCAATGAGACCATTAAATTTCAATGACTGAGTTGAAACTGTTCTTATTCTATTGATGAAAATGAAGAGATGATGCATCTTTTTTATCTTCAGGGCATCAAATTGATCGTTACGGTCAGTGATACCTTTGAAGACATAAACTCAAATGTCTTGCTGCAAAAGCACTCTACTACGGAGATTCAAAGAAAGTGTAGCAGCTCTGGACTAACTGCTGAAACCCTCTTTACGTCTATGACTTATTTTTGACATTTCTCTATATGTGCACCCTTTTTCCTTTTTTGTTCCAATGAAATATGAAGAGGTCCTCACACCAGTTTCGAAATGCAAGATTACTGCTCCTAAAGCCGCTGTTAAAGTCAAGCTTTCCCATCGTATTCGGGAATATCAATCCTGCTATCTTTTCATTCAAAGCTATACCTACCTTAATGTCATCAGTATCTTCTATTAGAAGATATTCGATTCTACCCTTATGGGTTCCAACAGTTCTCCGAAGCTCTGTCCAGTCAATGCTGCTGACAGCAGGAACAATTACTCTCCATGACACAGAGCTGCTACTTTCAAGCTTTCCACTCTTGGTAAGTAATTCCTGATGTCCAAGGGGATGATCTGCCATCAACCAGATGTACTCCTCCGCATCTTGTACAACTTGTTGTAGATGTACGAGAATAGCGCCTACATTCTCCCCGCATTCATGTTCTTGCAGCGCTCCCAGACGTTCTATGAATTCTAGAGGAAGAGAGGATATATCATGTGATAAAAAGTACTCTCTATTTTCAGTAACAAATCTAATT
>CAYFXD010000026.1:0-3120 GCA_964347095.1 uncultured Actinomycetota bacterium
AGCGCTCCCTACGAATTCATAACTGACGAGTATCAAATTCCCTGTGTAATAGCAGGATTTGAGCCTCTCGATATCCTGCAGAGCGTGCATATGCTGGTGCAGCAAGTGGAGAAGCGTGAGGCGAAGGTTGAGATCCAATATACAAGAAGCGTTCTTCCCGAAGGAAACAAAATCGCCATAGAGAAGATGGAACAGGTATTTGAGGTAGCTGATGCAGAATGGCGCGGGATTGGAATTATCCCCGGGAGTGGTTTGAAGGTAAACGAGGAGTATGCGCATTTGGATGCCGAGCGCCGCTTTGACGTCAACGTCCCACCCACCAAGCCTGATCCGCCCGGCTGTAGCTGCGGAGAGATCTTGCGGGGAATCAAGTTCCCCTATGACTGCAATCTGTTTGGCAAAGCATGCACACCTGAGCGGCCCATCGGTCCCTGCATGGTCTCGTCCGAAGGATCATGCGCAGCGTATTATAGATATAGAGAAGTCTGTTAGCGAGAGTGGCAAAAGGCCAGGGTCAGGAAGCTCGTACCGTCTAGTGGCAACGGTTATGGTTTGAGCTGTTGCCGATTGACGTAACCGTCAACCGAAACAGGCGTCGTAACCCTAACTGCAACCGAGGATCATCAGTAAATCGCTCTCACTACCAACAATCCACTACCAACTAACAGACTTGAAACGTGCATCCGCATAGTCGCAAACCTTGCGTAAGCGAAAGAGATGGGAGAATGAAGCAGAACAGAATAACTCTCGGTCATGGTAGTGGTGGAAAGCTCATGCATGAACTGGTTGACAAATTCTTCGTCAGGAGACTTTCAAATCCGATTCTTGATAAGCTCGATGATACCGCTGCGTTAGATCTGGGAAAATGCAGGCTTGCGTTCTCAACCGATAGCTACGTGGTCAATCCGATCTTCTTTCAGGGCGGTGATATCGGCAAATTGGCCGTCTGCGGGACTGTGAATGACGTTGCCATGAGTGGAGCGGTGCCAAAATATTTGAGCGCTGCGTTCCTTATTGAAGAGGGCTTGTATCTGGAAGATTTGGAAAGAGTTCTGGATTCAATGGTCAAAGCCGCGAACGAAGCGGGCGTATGTGTAGTGGCAGGAGACACAAAAGTAGTGGAGAGCGGGGGAGCTCATAAATTGTTTATCAACACAGCAGGCATCGGAGCCATTCCAGAAGGCGTGCACATTTCGGGATCAAACGCCAGAGCCGGAGACAAAGTAATCCTTTCGGGATCAATCGGCGACCATGGAATCGCTGTTATCAGTGAAAGAGAGGGGCTCGAGTTCAAGACAATTGTTCAGAGCGATTGTGCTCCTCTTAATCATTTGGTCGCTGACATGCTTGATGCGTGCAGAGAGATAAGAGCTCTCAGAGATCCGACCCGCGGTGGTCTTTCAAGCACGCTAAATGAGTTTGCGGCTCAGTCAGAAGTGGGGATATCACTGAACGAGGAAAAGATCCCTATCAAAGAAGAGGTCCTTGGTGCCTGCGAAATGCTTGGATATGATCCTTTGCATGTTGCCAATGAAGGTAAGCTAGTGGCAGTTGTACCTGCGAACAAAGTGGATGTAGTTCTGCGGGCGATGCGAAAAAACAAGTATGGCAAAGACGCAGAAATGATCGGTGAGGTAATCGAAGAGCCAAAGGGTAAGGTGATAGTAAATACCGCGGTCGGCGCCACCCGTATCCTGGATATGCTTATCGGAGAACAGCTTCCTCGCATTTGCTAGAAAAGTGAAAGAGTGAGAAGAAGTGAGTTAGTGAGACTGGCCCGTGCGTGACTCTCGCTCCATCACTTTTTCACCTCATCACCGGTAATTGCGCGCGATAACCACGGGCACACTCAATATTCACCTCTACAACCTCTTCTTTTAGTACGCAATTGAATTCGTGACGTACTCGCGAAGTCCTGTATGGAGATTTCGAACATGATATAGTAAAAGCAGAGGCCCACCCCTTCTGAAAGGACATTCAAAAGCCCATGGAACCAATATACCTAGACCACAATGCCACAACCCCGATTGGTCCCGCCGTGGCAGAAGCAATGTATCCTTATATCGAAGAACACTTCGGAAACCCTTCCAGCGACCATTGGTTTGGCAAACAAGCAAGCGCAGCTGTGGCAAAAGCAAGACAACAGGTTGCAGATTTGCTGGCCTGTTCTCCTGCTGAGATCATCTTTACCAGCGGAGGAACCGAGTCCAACAACCACGTGCTTAAAGAGGTAGCTCATACTTTTGGGGAAGCAGGAAACCATCTGATAACATCCCAAATCGAGCATCCGGCAATCACTAATCCCTGCCGCTTTCTAGAACAAGCAGGATATGAAGTCAGCTATTTGCCCGTTGACGAGTTCGGTATGGTCGACCCACTTGACGTGCAAAGATCAATCAAGAAGGAGACCATTCTGATCTCCATTATGCATGCCAACAATGAAGTCGGCACGATTCAGGAAATTGAACAAGTCGGAAGAATAGCCAAAGAACGGAACATCCTGTTCCACACTGATGCAGCCCAGTCAGTCGGCAAGATACCAACCCTTGTCGATGAACTGAATGTGGATTTCTTGAGTATCGCCGGTCACAAGCTGTATGCTCCGAAAGGCATTGGGGCTTTGTTTATCCGTGAGGGGATCAAGATCGAACCGCTTATCCATGGAGCGGGCCACGAGCGTGGCCGCCGCGCAGGAACCGAAAACGTCATTCACATCGCCGGATTGGGCAAAGCGTGTGAGATCGCAGCAAAAAACATGGACTCATATCGCAGCAATACCTTGGCCCTACGCGAAAGACTACGGAAAGGAATATTTGGCCGGGTTGAAAATGTGCGCCTGAACGGTCACCCGACCAAGAGATTACCCAATACCCTTAACGTAAGCTTTAGAGACATCGATTCTCATCACCTGCTTGCTGAGATCCCAGAAATCGCAGCCTCAACTGGAGCAGCCTGCCATGCCAACATGAAGGAACTATCTCACGTGCTAAGAGCTATGGGGATACTGGAAGAATGGGGATTTGGGACTGTCAGATTCTCTCTGGGGAAGACCAATACAGCCGAGGAGATCGATCTGGCAATTGATCTCGTAGCCAGCAAAGTCAACTCAGTAAGATAATC
>CAYFXD010000027.1:0-8451 GCA_964347095.1 uncultured Actinomycetota bacterium
CGCCGTGGAAATCATTTGAATAGGTAGTGGCGGTGTTTGCGAAGCCGGAAATGGCTACTCCGGCCGGAGGAGCATTATCATGGCACTTGTTGCAGAAACCTCTATAGTCTGCAATCAGAGGAGCACTGTTAAGCACATCAAAAGCGTCAAGGGAGGGCATGTTGGGTCCAGTGCTGCCGGTGCCCACCAGTTTAATGGTATGCACACCATAGGACAGATTGCTTCTAGAGAAAGTCACCCGTTGATATCCTCCATTAGACACTGGAGGAAAGGTCTGTTGGGCCTCGTCTATATAGAGTCTATAGTAGGAGGCTGCTCCGGTACCTTTTCTCATAATGACCTTGATCCCGCTACCAGTAAACGTGAAAGTTGCACTGTCACCCTCGTGCACTGGCCGCTTGCTTTTGCCCCCACTATCCTGGGCAGCATATTTCGTTACCCATTGACCTGTATAAGTAACAGCTGAGTTGTCTTCCTCATATCGGGTGGCAGTATAGTTCAGAGGATCGAGCGCCGTAGCCGTGTACAGCCCGCGAGGTTTTGTGCTGCTGTCAGGATCTGCTATCTTGTTCGCGCGCGTATTGGCATGTGCTTCGTGGCAGTTTTCACATTGGAGATTGGTTCCCAGATTGTGGTGAGCCGAGTTGCTCGCGGATGCCGTGAAGCGGCCTTGAATATTCAAGCCATGTTCAGAGTTGGCCGGGTCATTGTGGCATTGATAGCAGAGGTTCTCGTCGGCGGCTTTGGCAAGACTGGCAAACTCGCTACCATGAGGAAGATGGCAGCTGCTACACTTGACCTTGGTTCCGGATGGGGGATCGAGTCTGGAGTCGTTGTGAGCACTGCTATCAAAATTCGTCATGTCATGGGTAGAACCTGCCCCATGGCAGGCATAGCAGTACGCGTTTCCTTGATAGAAATAGTTCCCGCCGCCATCCTGGGCGCGTAGCAGTTTGGGGTAATAATTGCCTTCCAGATCCAAATCGCCCATACTATTGTGACAGCTCTGACAGGTACCATTGGGATCAGTTTCCGAGATGGGGTGATGATAAGATTTGGCAAACTCAGCCATAATGTTTTTGGGTTGTTCTACCAAATTAGGATTGTGAGGGATTCCACTATGGCAATTCACACAATCATTGTGATCAGGGCCCGGTGCGCTAATGTGACAGTTCGCACAGGTGCCATGGGCGAAATTTGGCAATATAGCAATAACATAGTCTCCGACGCCCGTGATGAGGATAAGCAATAGCATGAGCACCAGCACGGTCGATGCCATGGCAACTGCCTTCCTCCTCTTCCCAAATTCCATTGGTTTCCTTGCGGACCATTTCAGGAAGTTCATTTTTATCCCCCTCACCAAAAACTGTAGACTTACATTCTCGCTTTTTTACATCGGAAGGTAGGTCTCGATACGCTGCTTTCTTTATCCAACTGCCTAGTACTTTATGGATTTAGCAAAGAGCAAATGGTTGGATTCTTGCTGGTATTTGGCTGTCCTATCCTATCTTAGTCTTGGATTAGCTCTTGTCTTGCATTTGACTTCACTTGCATTATCCTACTACCAGAACCAGAATTATTCTACTACCGGAGTCTGCTAATTTCCTCCGGATTTCAATGTGTGATAGCTGAGATAGCATGAAAAGGGTGCGAATTGCAGGATTTTGGATGAAATGCGCTAAATGCGTGCTGAATGGAAGCACGATACGGATGCCGGATACGCAATACTGGATAAGAACATAAACCCTAGTGAGGAAAGATCTTCTAGGTATGCGTGGTCTTTCTACCTGGAAAGATGGCGCTGGGATTTGCCAAGAAGTGGAATTTTTGCTTATACTTTGGTAAAATAACTTTACGCTGGTAGGAAAAGCACATGGAAGTGTGGTTTTAAATGAACAAGGACGTTCGTTTGGAGAACGTCTTTTTGTTGTCCAGAAGTGATTCTGGGCCTTGAGGCCATTGTTATTGACCGTTGTTGTATATGAAATGAAATGAAAGTATAATCTATCTGCCTTGGGCCCTGGATTGAATACTAGAGGAGGGGAAAGCTATTTTGGCTCGTCTCAGGTATTCGTTGAAGGAATTTACGACAAAGTATGTGCCTGATCAGAGAAGATCGGAGAAGAGTGAATAATCTGTTTCGTATATACAAAAAAGTCAATCACGGTAGGTACAGAGTGAGAGATGAAAACCGACAGAAAGCTTAAGCGCAACTATGAGGTAGATCTAAAGCAGGATCGCATCCTATCTAACTGTGGGCTGTCCGGTTTTGTGTGCGAAGATGGTATGCGCATAGGTGGAACCGACATCATAAACTCAATTTCTGTGCTTCGTGATCGTGGAAATGGGCTGGGAGGAGGATTTGCTGCCTACGGCATCTACCCCGATTTGAGGGACTTTTATGCAATCCATCTGATGTTTGATGATGTGTGTGATAAGGAAGATACTGAATATTTACTCAAACAAAATTGCATGACAGAACACGAAGAAGAAATTCCCACCAAAAGGACGCCGCAAATAGTTGATCCGCCGATCCTTTGGCGGTATTTCGTTCAGCCTGAGGCCAAGGTTCTGGAAAAATCGGAGCTTAGCGAGGAGGATTTCATTGTCAGGCTTGTTATGCAGATCAATACGCGTATTAAAGGTGCCTTCGTTGTCTCAAGCGGCAAGAACATGGGCGTCTTCAAGGCCGTGGGTTTTCCCGAAGACATTGGTGTCTTTTTTCGACTTGATGAATATGACGCTTGGACCTGGATTGGGCACAGCAGGTTCCCGACAAATACCCCGGGTTGGTGGGGCGGAGCCCATCCTTTCACTATTTTGGACTGGGCAATTGTCCACAACGGTGAGATCTCGTCCTATGGGATCAATAAGAGATATTTGGAAATGTTCGGCTACCAGTGCACGATGATGACTGATACAGAGGTTACAGCCTATCTGTTTGACTTGCTGTTGAGAAAACATGGACTGCCTGTTGAGATTGCAGCGATGGTTCTCGCCGCTCCTTTCTGGACACAGATCGAGCGGATGCCAAAGAAAAGGCGGGAGCTAATAGAAGCGCTTCGCATTACGTATGGACCTGCGATGATCAATGGTCCCTTCGCCGTTCTTTTGGGTCACAAAGGCGGATTGATCGGGCTGAATGACCGGATCAAACTCAGACCTTTGGTCTGTGCCCGCAAGGGTGATGTGCTGTATATGTCCAGCGAGGAGGCGGGAATAAGAGAGATTTGTACTGATCCAGATTCGGTTTGGGCGCCCAAAGCCGGAGATCCTGTTGTAGGAAAATTGAAAAAGGGAGTAGCGGTAGCATGAGCATCACACTGCTAGAACCGGAATTTAGGATTGTAAGAGACGAAGATCGATGCATTCGGTGCGCCGTATGCGAAAGGCAATGCGGCTTTGATGTGCATACCTATGACGCTGATGATGATGAAATCATAAGTGACAACACCAAGTGCGTCGGCTGTCATAGGTGTGTGTCCTTATGTCCCACTAACGCTGTGAACGTGGAACTAAATCCTCTGCATTTCAAAACCAATGCCAACTGGACTGGACAAGTCATAAAGGACATCTACAAGCAAGCCGAGACCGGCGGCGTCCTGCTGACAGGAATGGGCAATCCCAAGCCGTATCCGATCTACTGGGATCACATGGTGTTGAATGCCAGCCAAGTCACAAATCCTTCCATTGATCCTCTGCGCGAACCGATGGAGCTAAGGACATATTTGGGACGTAAACCTGATAAGATCGAGATCGATTGCTCTGGCAGTGAGCCAACGCTGTCTACAAAACTGGCACCTCAGCTGAGGCTGGAATTGCCGGTTGTCTTTTCTGCCATGTCGTACGGGGCAATTAGTTACAATACCTGCCAGGCGCTGGCGAGAGCGGCAAGTGACGTGGGCATACTCTATAACACGGGTGAGGGTGGTCTCCATCGCGATCTGTACAAATATGGAAAGAACACCATCGTTCAATGCGCCTCCGGACGATTTGGGGTGCACAGTGAGTATTTAAACATCGCGTCGGCTATCGAGATCAAGATCGGACAGGGGGCCAAGCCAGGCATTGGTGGCCACCTGCCAGGCGAAAAGGTGGGTGAGGCCGTATCTCAGACTCGTATGATACCTGTCGGTACTGACGCGTTATCTCCTGCTCCTCATCATGATATCTATTCCATTGAGGATCTTAGGCAGCTTATTTATGCCCTGAAAGAAGCGACGAGATACGAAAAACCTGTTTCTGTCAAAATCGCTGCGGTACACAATTCAGCAGCAATCGCCAGTGGGATAGTGCGGGCCGGAGCGGATATTGTGGCTCTTGATGGAATCAGGGGAGGTACCGGCGCGGCTCCCACCATGATCAGAGACAATGTGGGAATTCCGATTGAGCTTGCCTTGGCCCAGGTGGACCAGCGGTTGCGAGAAGAAGGCATAAGAAATCAGGCTTCCATCCTTGTTGCCGGAGGTTTTAGGAACAGCGCAGATATTGTGAAAGCTATAGCGCTTGGAGCTGATGCAGTCTATATCGGCACCGCTGCCTTAGTGGCCATGGGCTGTCATGTCTGCCAGAAGTGCTACACAGGTATCTGTAACTGGGGTATTGCTACTCAAGACCCTCAGCTGGAGAAAAGGCTCAATCCTGACATCGCAACGCGCCGCCTTGTGAATCTGCTGCGTGCCTGGGGCCATGAGATCAAGGAGATGCTTGGTGGGGTGGGCATAAACGCAATCGAAAGCCTACGCGGCAACAGACTACACCTGAGAGGCGTGGACCTCTCCGACACTGACCTGGAAATACTAGGCATTAAGCCGGCAGGAGAGGGAGCGTAGGAGAATAATGCAAAATGCAGAGTGCAACGTGCAAATTGAAGAATCCAAAGTCCAAAGAGATTTAGGCTTTGCCATTCAAATTTAGATAACTGATCCATTGAGGCATCTATCATGAAACGAATTTTTGCCAAAGAAGAGGTTTGCATAGGATGCAGGTTATGTGAGATACACTGCTTGGTGGAGCATTCGAAATCCAAGAAGATCGTAAAGGCGTTCAGACAAGAATTCCCCAGGGCGATGTCGCGCGTCATGATAGAAGAAAAGGGTGGGGTCTCTTTTGCGATCCAGTGCAAGCATTGCGATCAGCCTTTCTGTGTCGAAGCGTGCATGACAGGAGCACTCCAGAAAGACGAGCGCACTGGAGCAGTCTCACATGACAGCGACAAATGCGCCGGTTGCTGGATGTGTATCATGGTCTGTCCCTTCGGCGCTATCCATAGGGACGAACATGGCACGAAAATCGCCTCAAAATGTGATCTCTGTCCGGACAAGGAAGTTCCAGTTTGTGTTGCCAACTGTCCAAATGAGGCGCTGGTGTTTGAGGAGAGATGAGATCTAGATACTAGAAACTCGATGCTAGATACTGGATAAGGAGACGCAGCGCAAAATGCAAATTGAAAAGAATTTAGACAATGAGATTGGCGATCTTGCGCTATCCGCTCACGGCAAACCGCTAACTGATCGCGTCCAATTTCATTAATTAGGGAGCGAGTAATGTGAGTCCATCCAAAAAGAGTGAGAGCACAAAATATGACTATCTGATCATCGGCAATTCCGCTGCGGCGGTTGCTGCTATTGAGGCAATTAGAGAGTCTGACAAAGACGGCTCCATTGCCGTAGTCTCCAAAGAATCGTATCATACCTATTCACGCCCGCTCATCTCGTACTTGTTGGCCGGACAAATTAAGACTGGCAAAATGTTCTATCGCAGTAAGGATTTTTATAAAGCCCGTGGCGTCCAGGCCATTCTGGGCAAGAAAGCGACCGGCGTAGATCTCCGGAAGAAGAGGGTGATGCTCGAAGATGGCGAGAAGATCCGGTATGCAAAGCTGCTGATTGCGACGGGGGGCAGTCCCTTTGTTCCTCCCCTCAAGGGTCTAGAGAAGGAGCATGTCTATACCTTTACTACCTGGGCCGATGCTAAAGAATTGAACAAGGTACTCAAGAAGATAAAGAAAGTATTGGTGATCGGAGCAGGACTTATTGGATTGAAGGCGACTGAGGCTCTGCATGCGCGAGACATCGAAGTAACTGTGGTGGAATTGGCTGACCGCGTTCTAAGCCCGTCGCTTGACCAGAAAGCATCCAGCATATTTGAGAAACGTCTCAAAGAGAAGGGAATAAAGGTGATCACCAACAACACCGTCGTTGACATCATCGGTCCTGGCAAGAAAGTGGAAAAAGCGATTCTGAGAGATGGGACCACTGTCGACTGCGATGCGGTGATAGTGGCCATTGGCGTTCGACCCAATGTGGAACTAGTAAGGGACACTAAAATCCAGGTCGAACATGGCATTGTGGTGAATCATCATATGCAAACAAATATTGCGGAGGTCTATGCTGCAGGGGATGTGGCCCAAGCCCCTGAATTGTTGGCAGAGCGCAAGACGGTTATCCCAATCTGGCCCGGTGCCTGCGAGCAGGGGCGAGTTGCCGGAATGAACATGGCAGGGATCGAGGAGGAATATGGCGGCGCCTTGCAGATGCATTCCATGGAATTCTTTGGCTTGCCAACTATCTCGGTTGGTGATGCCGTAGCTGACGGAGACAACTACGAAGTACTGACTAAATATGATCCAAAGACACGGATTTACAAGCGAATTGTATTGAAGAATGACGTCGTAGTGGGGGCACTCTTCGTTGGGGCCATTGACAGGGCGGGTATCTACACCGGCTTGATCAGGGAAAAAGCTGATACTAAGCATTTTAAGGACGAGCTTCTCTCCGATACTTTTGGATATGTCTCTTTTCCCAAGACAATGCGGATCAAGAAATTACAGGTTATCGAGGTGTAGTGTGGCGATTGCAGCAAGAAAGTACGCAAAGAATACGCATATTATCGATGCCAGAGGGGTGTATTACCGAGACCTTAATGAAGAAATTCAGAAGGTTTTGTGTGATGGTGCGGAGGAAATCGCTTTGATTAATGTCAACGGACAGCGTTACATTGGTAATGGAATCAGGAGCCAGGCAAAGATTATCATCGAAGGTGTACCCGGCAACGACCTGGCGACTTTTATGGATGGCCTCACGCTCATTGTCAGATCAAATGTGCAAGATGGGGCATGCAACACGATGAACGATGGAAAAGTTGTGGTGTGGGGGGACGCTGGCGACGTACTTGGATACGGCATGAGAGGCGGCAAGCTGTTTATCCGCGGAAACGTTGGCTATCGAGTGGGCATCCACATGAAAGAGTATCAAAGCCGTGTACCGGCGATCGTCGTAGGCGGCACTGCCCGAGATTTTCTAGGTGAGTATATGGCCGGGGGAGTAGTGGTGCTGCTTGGATTGGACTCCAAAGACGATCCAGATCTCGTGGGAGATTTTGTAGGCACAGGCATGCACGGAGGCACGATCTATATAAGGGGCGTGGTAGATGAGCGCACCCTCGGCAAAGAAGTAGCCCCTTTTGAACTTGATAAGGAAGACCTGCGGATACTCCGAAAATATTTGAAAGAATACTGTGAAGACTTCGAATTAGATATCAAAGAAGTTATGAAAAAGGAATTTATCAAACTGATCCCCTATTCCCACCGCCCCTACGGTAAAATCTACGCTTACTAGGGTCAGATCTCCCCACGTTGGTTGATCTGCTCTTTAAAATCTCTATTCCCAAATTCTAGAAAAGCAGGCGCTCGGGGTCGCGTCCCTCACACGCTGTTTGAGCTGCGTGAGCTGCGTGTCGGTTTCCTCTTTATATAGTTCCCCTTTTTTTGGGCTTCTCGTTGGTTAGCTAGGGCCTGATCCGGCCTCACCTAAGCAGCATTGCCATTTTTTCCTGTTCAAGGGTTCTTTGAGTACTTCAAAGACTTGAATAGTGTCTTATGTCATCTCTAGGCCCGTCCCCATGCGGCAATTCTCCCGTCTCTTTTAGAAAGTCCTACAAATTCTTCGCCAGCTGTAATTTTTCCCGCATTACCTTGTCATACAGATGGATGCAGGAATGAATGGGAGAGAAAGGAGATGGGAACGATGGCACCGGGAGTATGTGATATCTGTAACACCCCCTACAACGAGATCCATGTCTATACCATTGGTTATGAAGGACTAACTCGTGAGGTATGCACGTGCACTCATTGCGGCAAAGAACTGATGAAACAACAATTAGTAGTGATGGAAAAAACAGCCGATCCAGGAGTTGGCGCTGATTTCAATCGTAGCTGGGGAGCGGCTCGCTACGGAGACGGTATTCCTGTTTAGGGAGTGTATGTTTATGTATAATATGTCTCTTCCCCCCAGGTCCATGCGGTGGGCGTAATACTATCGGATACGGACTCTAACTGGGCCCACAGTCGTTCCTCCACGTGCGTTGAGCATCCGGAAAGCGATATTTGATCAGCGACTAGCGAGCAAACGCAAAAGGCAAAGCAAAAACAAAAGCAAAAGCCAAAGCAAA